>JACRBH010000129.1 GCA_016234535.1 Chloroflexota bacterium | reverse complement strand
TCAAAGCGGGTTCGGTGTGGGTCAATTGCACCAATCAATTCGACGGCGCTTCGGGCTTCGGCGGCTATCGCGAGTCGGGCTACGGACGCGAAGGCGGACGTGAAGGTCTGTTTGAATATTTAAGACCGACATGGATGGATCGTCCACGCCCTGAGTTCGTACTGGATGAAAAGAAGAAGTGGGGCGAACACGTGCCCACGCTTCCGACTCAGCCTGGGGTTGCTCGGGCAAATGGACATTCGCTTCCGCTGGTAGATCGCACGCCAAAGATGTACATCGGCGGCAAACAAGTGCGACCCGATGGCGCGTACACTTCGAGCGTGTTGAGTGCAAAAGGAAAACTTGTCGGGCAAGTCGGTGATGGAAATCGCAAGGACATCCGCGATGCAGTCGAAGCCGCACACAAAGCGCGGACATCAGGCTGGGCGATGCGCCACGGATATAACCGCTCGCAAATTTTATATTTCATCGCCGAGAACTTGGATGCTCGTAATGCTGAATTTGTAAAACGCATTGTCGAAATGACGGGACGTACGCAGAAGTCCGCGCAAGCTGAAGTGGACGCATCCGTTGAAAGATTATTCACCTACGCCGCATGGGCGGATAAATACGGCGGCACTGTGCAAGAGACCACCCTGCGCGGAATCACCGTCGCGGTTAATGAACCTGTCGGTGTGATCGGCATTGCCTGCCCCGATGAAAATCCTTTGCTTGGTTTTGTCTCGCTCATGGCGCCTGCCATTGCACGCGGTAACAGCGTGGTGATGATCCCCAGCCAGAAATACCCGCTCTCCGCCACGGACTTCTATCAGGTGCTCGACACCTCCGATGTGCCTGGCGGCGTAGTCAACATCGTCACAGGTGACCGTGACCATTTGGTGAAGACCCTCGTTCAACACGAAGATGTAGACTCAGTCTGGTACTTCGGCTCGGCGGAAGGCAGTTACCACGTCGAGAACGAATCCGCCGCGAATATGAAACGCACGTGGACAGGCTACGGCCTGCCGAGAGATTGGATGGATCGCGAGCAAGGTGAAGGTCGCGAGTTCCTGCACGAGGCGACTCAGGTCAAGAATATCTGGGTGCCGACGGGGGAGTGAAAGAGCAGATAATTAGAGAGTAGAGATTAGATGATTAGACCTCCGATGTTGTCTCGGAGGTCTTCTGTTATTCATTGCTATATTTTTCGAAGATCCAGCTAATTTGAGGGCCAGGCACAGAGTCTCGAAGCACTCTCATTCGATCTTCATCATGATCTTCATCAATCTTCGTCCATCCTCTTGGTAAACCTAATGATTCCTCAATGTCTTCAATTGACAATCCTAATCGGTGTATGTTTTCTAATGTGTAATATTGCATTGGGTCAATTGTTGGTCCGAAATCAATGTAACAATTATGTATTAGATTTACAAGTTTTGTCAGATAAATCTTGCAGGTAGAAACGACATCTGTCTGTGGGATATCTTTGACTGAATCGTTAATCCCATACGAGAAATAATATTTTGAGATTAACTTCCCATCGGTGTTTTTGAAATGAGTTCCTTGATTAACTGGATTAATACCTATGTGTTGAGACTCAGTTCTAACTTTATGGAAGAACTTGGCAATTGGATCAGCCTTTAACTCCTTTTGCTTTTGCTTATACCATTGTTGAAATCCTTCTGCATCTGACATTACAGATTGCAGAGCAAATGTTACGCTTCTCGCACTTGAAACAAAAGCGCTGAAAAAGAATCTAATCTCATAGATTTCGCAGTTAGCCAGTTTTTCAAAGAAGAAATCAGCTTCAGTAAGTTTTTCGTCAACAAGATCGAAAGAGCGCATTATTTATCCCAAGACTGCTTGATAATATTCTATATGCTATATTTTACTTCTCAATCCCGTTCAATTTGACATCTGTCCCTGCCATGAGCGTATTCTGAATTTCGGCGGGCGTGTCCGTGTGCTGTGTCAGACTTCCGAAGTCTCAAAGACTTCGGAAGTCTTGTTTTAACTCTTACCATCCACGATTGGGCCAATCCTTCTGGCGTTCTTCACGGAAGCGCTGTGCCCATTCTTCAGAAACTGTATCTGCCAGTTTTGCCAACGCAGGCGGCGCGATGGTCACGGACTTTGAGTCCAGTTCAAGATAATTTAGGATCGTGCGAATCGTCTGCTCGTAGTTGTGAATGAAGTCCTCGTAAAAAATATTCAGTGGGGTAATGCCGCCTTCGGTGAAGAATTCCTGAATCCCAGCTTCGCGCATGGAACATTCGTTATAGAGATGGTTGATGGCATCAAAGGAATACTTGTCGGAAAGGTCAACGGGCTTGCGGGGTTCGTTTGTCGGCACGTGCCACTCTGTCGATTGGATCGCCTTCCACCATGAGACGGCGAGTCGAACCTTGTTGCGGCGCGTCATGAAGATGTGGCGGTGATTCGGGAAGACCCGCTCCCAGACGGCTGTCCGCTTTATTGTGGCAGACCCGCACGCAGGGAAGTTCCGAAGCGTTTCGATCAATTGAGTGAAATGGGGCTCATAAAAGGAATGGTTGATGGCAAAGACTCCGTTGGGCGTGCTTCCAAGTTTATATAGATATTCTTGAAGGTCAGCGTGGTTCTTCTGGTGAAAATTGGTAAGCAGGTCGGGTGGACAGTTGAACCACTCGCGCGGGACGCCAGCGACGCCAGTGGATTCAATAGCCTTGCACAATAGGGTGCTTCCAGTCCGTTGGCTGAACCAGATGGTGTAGGAAAGTTTTGGTTTCATGAATGTAATCCCTGTTGATGTTTGTTGGATTATAACTTGCGATAATTTCGACGCCGCTTGTGGGTGCGTCGCACCTGACTTAATGAGATGAGTCTCATCGAGGGGATTTCGCTATTTTTGTTAGTGCAGGTGGCGCGATGGTCACGGACTTTGAGGCCAGTTCAAGGTAATCCAGGATCGTACGAACCGTCTGCTCGTAGTTTTGGATAAAGTCTTCATAAAAAATATTCAGCGGGGTAATGCCGCCTTCGGCAAAGAATTCCTGTATGCCCGCTTCGAGCATGGAACATTCATTGTCAGGGCAATCGCATCTAATTTTGCGTTTAAAACTGCCAGATATTGGGTAAAAAGCATAATCCGAAGCAATTTTTGTTGAGGTCGTTCCAAGTTTGTCTGACTCGCTTGCCACAAAAACTCCTATTCGATTATGTACCGCATCCGATTCACGTCAAAACCTTCTCCCGTAGCGTGGAAATCCTAGTGCGAAACAAGGATGTGATAAAACCTTACAAAAAATTGACAGAAAACGAATTTAGATGCAATAGCCCTGACACCGATATAGACTAGTTTAGCAGCAACAATAATTTTGCTGTATAATACCCTACATACTCCATAACAAACATTATACCGGCACCACAGAAAGGGGCAAGAAAATGGCAGAAACCTCAAAACCAAGAAACACATTATCATCCCCGATGGGGACATCATCCCCGCAGGGAAAAAAACTCCTCGACCAATTCAGGGACAATATTCGCCTCAAACAATATTCATACCGTACCGAAAAAACCTACATCCAATGGGTTCGTGAATACATCCTCTTTCACAACAAGCGCCATCCCCGCGAAATGGGAGTGACCGAGATCAACCAATTCATCACTCACCTTGTCGTTGAACGCAAAGCCTCCGCCTCTACCCAGAATCAAGCCATCAGTGCCATACTTTTCCTCTACCGCAATACCCTCCACATCGAATTGGATCAATCTTCCCTCAACTTCATCAGGCCCAAAAAGGGAAAACGAGTCCCCAACGTACTTTCAGCGCAGGAAGCGCGTGCTGTCATCTCCAATATGACAGGCTCATACAAACTTATGGCACAGATCATGTATGGCAGCGGACTCCGCCTCGTGGAATGTCTGCGCCTCCGCGTCAAGGATATTGACTTTGAAAATCATCGCATCCTTGTCTACGATGGAAAAGGCGGAGACGACCGCGTCACCATGCTCCCCGATAGCGTCATTGCGCCCATGCGCCAACACCTCGCCCAAATAAAAGCCATGCACCAAAAAGACCTGGTCGCTGGCCATGGTTCCGTTCAAATGCCCTTTGCTCTCGATAAAAAATACCCCGCCGCCCACAAACAATGGATATGGCAATTCATTTTTCCCGCGCCAACACTCTACACCGAAACTGAAACAGGAATTACCCGCCGCCATCACATCCACGAAACCGCCCTGCAAAAAGCCATTCGAGCCGCAGCAAAAATCACAAAATTAGACAAACGCGTCACCCCCCACACATTTCGCCATTCCTTTGCCACGCATCTTCTCCAAAATGGCTACGACATCCGCACCGTACAGGAATTGCTTGGTCACAAGGATGTTAAAACCACCATGATCTACACTCACGTTCTCCAGCGCGGCGGACTCGCCGTCAAGTCTCCCCTCGACTCCTAATTTGCACCCTACTTACCTAATCCTTAATTCCCGCTCTTTTATTAAACCCATTCCATGCGGATGTATGCAGGAGGGATTTCTTTGCGGGGACTGCTTCCACTCGTTTCAGCCATTCGGCTTCGGCTTGGGCGGATTCTTCGAAGCAGGCGGCGGTGAAATCTGCACGAACTTTGGGGGAGCGGTCGCCGAGATTGAGCGCTGTTTGGATGAAGCGTTGTTCCATTTCATCGCAGTCGGCGGCATAGGTTTTGATTCGTTCAGGATAATTAAGCAGCGTGGCGCGGTGCAGTTTTTCGTGAGTCCAAAACAACGAGGAAGAATCTGATTGGGATGTTGGAACAGGCCCAAGGTTAAGAGAAGAAGCGCCATCCATCCATATCGGTTTGAAAATGCTCGTGCAGGGGGCAGATGTTCCAGTGGCGAAAATGACTGGGAGGTTTTTATCCAAATACACAACAAGCGAGGCGGTGCTTTGGCTCCCGCGGATCGGGCCGAAGCCCGCGTGCATACATACATCCACTTCGGAGATGCTGGTTTGCGGATCGAAATATTCAGCCTTGTGATTGCGAAGCGTGCCCATCATCGACTCGATGCTGATTTTGCCCTTTTGCTCTTCGAGCACGCAGATGGTTGTTTCGCGGCGCATGCGGCCCTTGCCGAAGGTGGTGTAAATGAAATCGGAATAATCGTTCGCGAGATGGAATTGCCCCTTCGATTTTGAGAAGCCTTTTTGGAGGGCGAGGTCAACCAGGTTGGACGAGGCGAGGTCATATTCACTGCCGATGGTGAGGCAGTTGGATATGGAATAAACATCCTTCACTTGTTTCGCCGCCCATTGTTTATCAACCGTTTCAAGCACCCAGGCATCTTCAGCATTGGCGATGATGAAACTGTTGTGATAATAAAGTTCTTCGCCTTGTGTGCAGTTGCCGCCCTGACCGAATTGCTCCAGCAGGTCAGTGATGATTTGCACCGCTTCACGCGGCGTGACGGCGCGTTCGAGCGCGGCGCGCAGCATGTCCATGCCGAGCAGGGCGGGTTTCTTATTGGCGGGAATTTTCGAGAAGACCGCTTCGTTGCCGATCACAAGCCCGTGTTCGTTAACGCCCATTTCCGCGCCCCACATCCAATAAGGTTTGGATAATAGGATGGCATGCGTTTTTTCAACTTGTGGAATTTCGATATAAGTGCATTTTACTTTGCTCCCCGTGGGGTAATTCTGTGCGGGAAAGTACGCCAGATGCTGTCCCTCGTTTGGCGGGCGGTCTGAGTTTTTCCCGAAGATGGCGATATTATTTGTGGTGGCAAGTTTTGTTGCAATAAGAGTGTCACACATGGTTACCTCGCTTTTGCAGAGTATAGCATAGTCGATGAATAAAAATCTTTTAACTGCGAAGCTCGCTAAGAGACTGTTTCTTTCTTTTTTGGGACACGGATAATACGGATCACACTGAAATTCACAAAAAAACAAAAACTGTAATCATCAGATAAAGGGTGAACAATAGAGACGTATATAAGGGTGACTCCGACGAATGTGTACTATTCACCAACGACATCGCAACAGCGGAAATTGCTCTTTGAAACCTGGGAGCAAACCGGCAATGTCACATCATCTTGCCAAAAGGCGCATGTAGGGCGAACGACTTTTTACTTCTTGAAACCCCGTTTCGACAAAGATGGATATGTCGGTTTGGAAACCTATGAAGAGAATGGGGTACCGAAGGCATGGGAAGGATAGCTTCTGAGGTCGAAGCGGAAAAACTGGAACTCCACGATCAACACACTGAATGGGGCAAGCATCGCATAACCCACGAAATCGCCAAAGCCACCAACTGGGTACCACTGGTCAGTCCAAATACGGTGCGGCGTGTGCTGGAAGACGACGGGCTGTGGAAGCCAGAGGAAAGCAGAGTTGTAAAAGTAGATTTAATTCGGTAAGTCGAACGGCAGGGCTCCCAGGTCAGGCACTCAACGTTGATTTATGTTTTATTTGTGTGAGCCATCTGGTAAATGTCAAGCTGCCAGCGGTGAGTGAGTTTATCCGGTCACCTATTTACTGAAAAACTATTTGTCCCGTGTACATGCCCATGGAGCAGGTGAAGAACAGGGTCGTCCCTTTTGGCTGGGCAGGGATGCTTACCTGTACAGTCCCGGTTTCATCCAGCAATTTTTGATAGTTCATGGCTGGGATGAGAAAATCGCGCGCGCAGGAGTAGGTTTGATTCGTGACGAGATTCAGAGTCACCGCTGTGTCAGCGGGCGCGCTCAGGGTTCGCGGAAAGTAGCCGTCATTTTTAACGCTAAGGAAGATGGAGCCGGCGTCAGCCGGGGACGATTGGGATGATTCTGAAACAGGGGCAGAGTCGCTGTTGGACGGGAACAGGTTTCGGGTCAGGTTTTGATACGAGAGGGGCGAACCGATCACATTGAGTCCGCCGTTTAGGGTTACAAGTCCCAGGATCAAAACAACAACCGCGACGAATCGCATGAAGAATCTTTCGAGCCGCGCGCCGAGTTCCGTTGTCAGATAGGCGATGATAAAAAAGACGGGGCTTGTGCCAAGCACAAAGGAGAACATGAGCGCGGCGCCCATGGCGACACTTCCCGTGCCAAGAGCGGTCGCCATCATAGCCTGAGTAACACCGCAGGGAATAAAGACTGTTAATGCGCCGAGAAAAAGCGGCGTGAAGGTGTCTGTCCCTTTGGCGGTACGGCGGATATAACGTGTGATGAATTTTGGCGGCTCGACGGAAAAATATCGGAAGACGGGATGCACGTTGAACATGCGCAGTGCGTTGCCAATCATGAAGATACCGATGGCAATCAAAAGCAGGGCGCGGGTCGTCGGGCTGAGTGTGAGATAGGACCCAAGCCAGCCAAGCAGCGCGCCAAGCAAAGTATATGCAACAAGCTTTGCAACGAGGAAAAGAAGAATGGGAAATGCCGAATTCGGGCGCGTTGAAATTTTCGCTTTGCTCTTTTTATGCGCGGATTGTTCAACATAATCCTGCTCGATTTGATGCGCGAGCGAGCTTGCTAACAGGCCGCCCTGCACCGCAAGGCAGCTCAACCCGCCTGTGATGCCGGTGACGAAGGCAACAGCAAGCTGACTCCATGTGCCTGAGCCGGCGCTGAAGGCAAGGGATTGCGTGTCTGGTTTGAAGACGAGCAATACAAAAGCAATGCCTACAAAAACGACTCCAAGTGCCACAACCATTACAGGGTCCACGGAAGGTTTTTGATTTTTATTTGACATTCAACCTCTATAATATTAAGGAAAATCCGTTGCGATAAACAAGTCTATGAAAATCCACTGAATTTCATAGCGGAAGTTCCATGTCTATAATTTCGATGAGTTTACTACAAATTCGTCTTGTTTTGAGAAGGGACGGGGTTTAAATAGTATATCGTCACATCCGCATTGGCACACGCAGATATGACGATAAACTTTAAATTTCGGGTTGGGATATTCTGTTAACTTACGGCATGCTCCCCGGAGCCTTTACCGGAACTTCCACGACAACTTTGCCTGCTTTGGCAAATTCCAGTGTAACGCTGATCGTTGTGCCATCCTTGATTTCCATCATGAGATCCATCAGCATTACATGGTAGCCGCCGGGCTTCAATTCGACGGTGCCGCCGGCTGGCAGGTCAATGCCGGGTATTTCGCCCATGGACATCACATCGTTTTCCATTTTTGTTTCCATAACCTGCACCATCATTGCGGCATCGCAGGTCGCTTTTAGCAGGGTATCCGCTTCGGTGCCGGTATTCTTGATGTTCATATAGGCCGCGGAAGTCTCCCCCATTCCTGCTGCATGTGCATAAGGTGCGGTGATTTCAATTCCACTTGGTGAGTCAGCCGGCGCGGAAGTACCACAGGCAGACAGTAGAAAGACTAGAACCAACGTAACGATCAAAAACTTTTTCATGCTATTCTCCTAGTTTTTTTGAATTTTGAAATTTCGATGTCGATCGACATCGAAATTTCAAATAAATTTTAGCGGCAAAAAAACAGCGAGAACTTGCGAAATGAGGAAGCCTCAAATATTATTCGCCGTCTCGTTGTAATAAAGTTTCAACAATAAATAAGAAGGGCTCTGCCGTACAAAACCCATACAAACAAATAAACGAGGAAATAAACAGATTTAGTCTGTGTTTAATTTTCCTGCATATTCAGTGTTACCACGCAACAATAAAAAAACAGACAAATCCAGTAAGGAAAAGCAGTAAAAGCAAATATTAAGCAGCCGTGATTTCGGGGTGGTAACCAATCTCGTTTGCGGCAAGAATAATCTGCTCAATGGTGAGCTTCGTCTCGTCGAATTCCACTTCCATGGTCAATTTTTTATAGCTGGCCGTGATGCTTTTGACGCCGGGAATCTCATCTTCCAGGCCTTCCAGATGCATGGCACAGTTGGGGCAAGTCATATCAGGGACGTTGAAAATTTTCTTCATTTTTAGTTCCGTTTCCTTATTGATTCATTTTAGTTGGTTCCAAGTCAAATATCAGTTGGCTGGGATACATTCCCATCGAACAGGTGTACCGAATAATAGCACCTTTTTCCTGGGCCGGAATATCGAACTTAACCCGTCCTGTGGTGGGTAAAATCTTTTGATACTCCAACCCGGGAACAACGACGGATCGAGCGCAGGATTTTGTATCGCGGGTCACCCATTCAATTGTCACATTCTGGTTGGCGGGCAAATGCAAAACTTGCGGGGAATAACCGTTTTCTGTAACTTCAACGGACATGCCAGTTTGCGCAGGGAGGGCATAGGCTTGCAGAATACTGACCGTTCTGGAGAAAGAAAATGAAGACCCTGATAAATTAAGGCCGGTGTCCACCTGAACCAAACCCATTATGAGCATGGTCACTGCTACGATCCGCGTGAAGTATTTTTCAATTGCGGAACCCAATCGTGTGGCAAAGTAGGCGACAGAGAAAAACAGCGGTGATGTGCCGAGGATGAAGGCGAACATGAGGGTGGCACCTTGTAATGGAGAGCCTGTGCCAAGCGCGGTTGCCATCATGGCTTGTGTCACTCCACAGGGTAGAAAAATCGTCAGTGTGCCGAGCAGGATCGGGGTAAAAAATGAAGCGCCATTTTTTGATTTGCGTCGGATATAACGAGTCAAGGATGTTGGCGGTTCAATCACAAAATATCGAAAGATGGGATGCACGTTGAACATGCGGAGTCCATTGCCGATCATGAATATACCAATCGCAAAATACAGGATTGCGCGCATCATGGGAGTTAGTTGAAGGACAGACCCCACCGCCCCTAATAAATACCCAAGGATTGTATAAGCGATCAGCTTGGCTAAAAGGAAAAATAAAATTGGTTGAGCAATGTGTGGTTTAAATTTTTGAGATGAGCCAATGCCGTTGTATACCTGTAAATCCTGCTCGATCTGATGAGCAAGAGTGCTGGTCAACAGGCCGCCTTGGACTGCCAGACATCCCAAACCGCCAGTGGTCAAACCAGTGATAAATGCAACAATCAAATCCATCATATCCTCGCGAGTTATTTTCTATTTCTTGCTGAAATTATTTTCTTTTTGAGCTTATCACAGGTTTTGATAAAAAATAATAATTTGCAATAATTTTATCATGCAATTCGCAAATTCGTTCAAGCTGGAATTAAATTACAACCCATGCCTTTGAGCCGATATGTGTGATTAAGCATTTTCATGTAAATAAGCTTACCGAATCCTTGTGATTCAAAATAAAAAATGATAGACTTATCGAAATTTATCTGAAATTATCATTTTTCTACTGCGTGATCAAAAGGAGATTCGATAAATTACTGAAGACGGATATAAGCAGTATTCTCATCACCGGGTATTTCAAGATATGTAACACAAAATTCATCAGATAATAATTAGGAGGCTCAAATGAAATCACGTTTATTAATGGGGTTGGCGTTAGGTGTGTTATTAATTTCCATGCTTGGCGGCTGCGCATCGGCAGCTGCTCCATCGGTAACCGTTGAAGATGCATGGGGACGACCGTCGATGGATATGCCAACTGCAGGCGGCATTTTCATGGTGATTAAAAATGGCGGCGATGCGTCTGACAATTTGCTCTCCGGCTCAAGCCCAGCCTGTGGTTCGATTGAATTACATGAAATGGTGATGAAGAGCGACGGCACCATGGGCATGAACTTGATGGATCACCCAATTGAAGTTCCAGCCGGCGGTCAGGTTGAGTTAAAAAGCGGCGGATTGCATGTCATGTGCATTATGAAAAATGACGATGAGTTCAAACCTGGCGAGACCATTGATCTAACCCTGGTTTTCGAAAAATCCGGTGAGATTACGATCCCTGTTGAGGTTCGCAAAGAGTAATAAAAAAAGGCTTTGGTGCATAAATCGAGAAGGAGGCGGAATCTGCCCGTCCATCTCGGTAGGTTAGGTAGCCTTGTAAGATTGCGGCATACCCAGATGCGTCATTCTATTAAGAGCGGCGCAACGGACTACCGCCTGTGTCGTTT
>JACRBH010000128.1 GCA_016234535.1 Chloroflexota bacterium | reverse complement strand
GAGCAATTCCACTGCGCGGCGCACGAGGACATGGTCAACGTGTGAACCAAGCCCAAATTGGCAGACCAGTTGGTCGGTCGGTTTGAGGCGCGCGGAAATGGATTCTGCTATTCGAGCAGGCAAATCCCCCTCGTCCTCATGTGGAGGAACAAATATATAAGAATACAACCAGTCTCCGTTTTTGCCGCGCCTGTAAATGCAATCCAGAAAATCAAAGTAGATTGTTTTCGCGCCGACAATGCCCGCAGCTTGAACATCCTCTGCGCGGCGGGCAGCCACCACTTCGGCGGCTGAGGAGATACCCCAATCAGAGTGAAGAATCTGTGCGTAAGGAGAAAGGTCTTCGCTGGGAGGGAAGCCGCACATAATCGTCCAGATCTCCACCTCCACGCCCGCGCGGGTTTGTTCGTGGATCAAGCCGCCCGCGGAAAGTACGGCATCATCCAAATGAGGGGAAATATAGATCAGGCGCATCGGGCATTTTTACCATAAATCAGCAATGAAACTTAGTGCAGTTTGATGTAAACTAAGTTTTTGGAGGAGACATGCAGGAACGTCGTAAGGAACAACGCAAGACTTTAATGGCTTATACACAGGTCTTTGACCTGTATGGCGGCTATTTGCTCGGCTATCTTGCTGACTTGAATTTGGGCGGGGCTATGGTGATCGGGAATAAACCTATTCCAATAGACATAGAGTTCACCCTCGCCATTGAATTACCCGATCTGCCAACCATCAATGCTTCACGAATTACACTCCCCATTCGGGTGGTGTGGTGTCAGCCTGATATCAGCCCTGAATTTTATAACGTGGGATTCGAGTTCAAGGAGGTTGGTGACGAGGAAAAGAAGGTCATTCAGGCTATTATTGATAATTACGAATTCCGCCGCGATACGCCGAGCTATCCAATAAATCCCTCACCCGCCCGCTAATTTGATCGAAATTAAATGACAGCCACTTTCGCGAAAGTGGCTGTCATTTTCCATGTTAAACTCATGGTATGCCGAAGGCCAAAACTCTTTTCTTCACCTCGATCGGGAAAGTGGAGATACGCGAAACAACCCTCCCCCACCTCAAAGAGGATGAAGTGCTCGTTGAAACCATCTGCTCCGCCATCAGCGCAGGGACGGAGATGCTGGTCTATCGGGGGGAGTTCCCGCATTTGGCTGATGCGCATGACATTATCAGCAGCGATCTGAATTATCCGCTGGCGTATGGGTATGCGTGTGTGGGGAGAGTCAAGGAAACAGGCAAACGGGCAAACAGGTCGTGGCAGGATAAACTTGTTTTTGCTTTTCAACCTCACACATCGCATTTCATTACAAAGACCGAATCCCTAATCCCAATTCCCCAATCTCTAAGCCCCGAATCTGCCTGCTTTCTCCCCAACATGGAAACCGCTGTGAATTTAGTTCAAGACGGTGCGCCGATCTTGGGCGAGCGAGTTTTGGTTTTGGGTCAGGGAGTGGTTGGTTTATTGACCGCTTCTTTATTAAGTGAATTTCCGCTGGAAAGTTTGGTGACGGCAGATTTTTATGAACTGCGGCGAGAGACCTCAATGGGAATAAGCGGAGTAACATCCTTTGATTCAAGCCTGACGAGTTTTCATAAAGACTTTCTTGCCTACGCGCAGGGGAAATTCGATCTAACATTTGAACTTAGCGGTTCCCCTCTGGCGTTGAACGATGCCATTGAATTAACCACTTTTAGTGGACGCGTGGTGATCGGCTCGTGGTATGGAAAAAAACAAGCAGAGATCAATCTCGGCGGTACGTTCCATCGCTCGCGCATCAAGCTTATTTCTTCGCAAGTCAGCACGATCTCGCCAGAACTTTCTGGCAGGTGGGATAAGTCACGGCGGTTCGATGTGGCGTGGAAGGCGCTGGAAAGAATCGAACCCGAGAAATGGATCACACATAAATTTTCGTTGAATGATGCAAGCAAGGCATACCAACTGCTGTATGAAAATCCACAGGAAACCATTCAAGTAATTTTGGAATACAAAGTGTGAAATTCCATTACCATACCCTCGAAACCTGCCATGAAGCAACTGGGCTGGTCATTGTCATCGATGTCATTCGCGCATTTACGAATGCGGCTTTTGCATTTTCCAGAGGCGCGAAGGAAATATACCCTTTCAGCAAGGTGGAGGAAGCACTGCAATTTAAAGCGCAGAACCCAGGCGCACTGGCCTGCGGAGAAGTCGGCGGTATGCCGCCCGAAGGATTTGATTTTGGCAACTCACCCACTCAAACCAATTCATTGGATTTAAAGGGACGAGTCATTGTTCAGCGCACGGGCGCAGGGACTCAGGGAATTACCCGCAGTGTAAATGCGACAACCATGCTCGCCGCAAGTCTGGTTGTCGCCAGTGCAACTGTGACTTATATCCAAAAACTTGCAACGGACTCTGTGTCATTGGTGATAACAGGTCAAATTGACATTGACAGTGGAGACGAAGACCTTGCCTGTGCGGAATACCTGGAGGCTTTGCTAAAGGGCCAGCAGCCTGACCCCGCTCCTTTCATTGACCGCGTCTACAAATCTCGTGACGCGCTTCTTCATCTTGATCCAAATTTTCCCGCTTTCCCAAAGTCCGATCTCGAACATTGCACAAATATAGATGCGTTCAAGTTTGCCATGCCCGTTACAAAAGAAAACGGACGCCATATTATGCGCGCCGTCAAACCCTGAAACTGGAGCACCCCATGTATACCCTTGCCGTTCGTCGTGAATTTATCGCACGCCATTTCTTAATTGGCGGAGACTGGGGGCCGGAGAACTTTCCCAATTCGCATCACTACATCCTTGAATTACAGCTCAAAGGTGCTGAACTTGACCAACACGGTTATCTCGTGGATATTGTGGATGTGGAAAAACATCTCGACGGTGTGGTCTGCTATTACAAGGAACAAACGCTCAATGAGAAACCTGAGTTTGCGGGATTGAATCCATCCATCGAACATTTCTCTCGAATTCTTTGCACAACGCTCAATGAAAGAATCAAAGCGAAGAATGTTTCCAAAATAAAAGTCGTGCTATGGGAGCACGAGAATGCGTGGGCGGCGTATTCGGTCGACCGTGGTCTCGATACAGCGGCGGTTGAGTAATGCTCTTTGCGTATCGAAACCCCGCCGCCTACTTGACCACCAATGAGCATGAACATCGGATTCATCATCTACGGCTCGCTTGACACTCTCAGCGGCGGATATATGTACGACCGCATGTTGGTGGAATATTTGCGCGCGCAAGGGGATAGTGTTGAAATCATCTCTTTGCCGTGGCGAAATTACGCCGCACATTTAACGGATAACTTCTCTTTCAAGCTGCCTGAAAATCTCGACATTCTGATTCAAGATGAGCTTAATCATCCTTCGCTCATTGCGGCAAATTCTGGAAAACACCCCTACCCCATTATTTCACTAGTCCATCATTTACGCTGTTCTGAACTTAGACCCAAATGGCAAAATGATTTTTATCGCGTGGTCGAAAAGAAATATTTGCAAAGCGTGGATGGATTCGTCTTCAATTCGCAAACAACAAAGGGAGTAGTGAATGGGTTAATTGGAAACAGCAAGCCAGAAGTTGTGGCCTATCCGCCCACAGACAGATTTGGCGATGCAATTTCAGAAGAAGAAATACTGGAAAGAAGCAAGAAGAAAGAACTGCGAATTTTATTTCTGGGCAACATCATCGAACGTAAAGGGCTGCACACATTATTGGAAGCGGTCAAAGATCAAAGGTTGCAGGTCGCTGTGGATATTGTTGGGTCACTTACCACTGAATCCAGTTATGCAAACCAAATGCAGGAATTCGTGAAAACCAACAATCTCTCATCACTCGTCACGTTTCACTCGTCACTCAACAACGAACCTCTCATCGAAAAACTCAAGCACGCTCACGTACTCATCGTCCCATCCTCCTATGAAGGCTTCGGCATTGTCTATCTCGAAGGCATGGCATTCGGTCTGCCCGCGATTGGAACAACGGCTGGCGCGGCAGGTGAAATTATCGAACATGGAAAAACTGGTTGTCTCATCGAACCCAACGACTCAGAAACACTCGCAACTCACATCTCACAACTCGCGTCAGATCGAAACCTGCTCACCGAACTTTCACTCAACGCGCGCAAGCGTTACATGCAACAGCCATCATGGATCGAGACTGCAAATCAAATCCGCTCTTATTTAAAAAGCATGATCGTCCCGAAGGTTTGAACAAAAAATAAATCTGAATTACGAAAACCTTCGGGACGCTTACAATAAGACAACAATGAAAAAACTCATCGGCATTCTTCTCATTGCCATCTCCGCCGCATCATTTGGGACTCTCGCCATCTTTGGGCATTACGTCTACGCAGATGGGATGGACATCTTCACGGTGCTTTTCATACGCTTCGGCATTTCTGCGGTCTTCATGACCGTTATCCTGCTTCTGCGCAAGGAGCATTTCCCACACGGACGAATTCTCGCCCAACTCGTCGGCATGGGCGCGCTGGGGTATGTCGGCCAATCGTTCCTGTATATGACCGCCATCAAATACGCATCCTCTGGGTTGGTTGCATTGCTTCTGTATCTTTATCCCATGTTCGTGTTCATTCTCTCTGTATTTGTACTGCGCGAGAAAGTAAACGCAGTAAAAGTCATCGCATTGATTCTAGCGCTCGCCGGCTCAGCATTGACCGTTGACCCAAATGGCGGACAGCTCATCGGCGCACTCATGGCGGTTGGCGCGGCACTGATCTATTCCATATACATCATCGTCGGCACGAATGTGATGAAGCATGTGTCCGCCGTCCAATCTTCGGCGATCATATTTGCATCCGCTGGCGTAGTTTATGGGATATTGACCTTCGCCAGCGGCGCGCACCTTCCCGAGAGCAATTCGGGCTGGCTTGCCATGCTTGGCATTATCGTGCTTTCAACTATTATTCCCGTTGTCACCTTCCTGGCTGGCCTTGAGCGGATCGGCCCCACAAACGCAGCAATGCTATCGACACTTGAGCCAGTCGTCACCGTTTTGCTGGCAGCATGGTTGTTCGGAGACAAACTACCTCCCATTGTCATGCTCGGCGGCGGATTGATCCTGGCTGCGGTTATTTTGTTGACGAGAGCAGAGTTGAGAAAAGAAGAGAGTGCGCCGCACCTTACTTAATAGGAAAACCTAAATCGATAGACGTAGGTCACGCTTCAAACGCGACATTACAAATAACGATAATGTCACGTAGAAAACGTGACCCACGTGCTATAATTCGCTTACAATCAATTTATCGAGTCCCTGATTTACATTACAAATCCGCTGACTCACTAGATCAGCAGTCCGCGCTGTTTTTATTTGAGCATTCGCTCACTTTCCCAACATTGATAGACTTCTGAAGAAAAGGAATATTTTGAACTTCGAACAATTTAACCTCGATTCGCGCCTGATGGTGGGAATCAAAAAGGCGGGCTATGACACCGCCACGCCCATCCAGGAAGCGGCTATTCCAGCCGCTGTCCGCGGACGAGACATTATCGGTACCGCGCAAACAGGCACAGGCAAGACTGCCGCATTCATCCTCCCCATTTTGAACAGACTACTGGAAGGTCAACGCAACGTAACACGTGCATTGATCGTCACACCGACCCGTGAACTGGCTGAGCAGATTCACGATGTAGTGAAGGCTCTCTCAGCTGGGACCAGGCTCCGCAGCGCAACCATCTACGGCGGAGTCGGACCCGCGCCCCAGGTCAAGGCGCTGCGTGATGGCGCAGAAATCCTGATTGTTTGCCCGGGTCGTTTCCTCGACCTCGTCAATCAAGGCCATGCGCGATTGAATAAAATTGAAGTGCTCGTGCTCGATGAAGCTGACCGCATGTTCGACATGGGTTTTCTGCCCGACGTGAAGCGCATCATCAAGGCGCTGCCCGTTGAACGACAAACGATGTTGTTTTCTGCGACATTCCCCGGTGAAGTTGAGTTTCTTGCATCGAGCACGCTCAAGAATCCGCAGAAGATCGCGATGGGCATCAGCCGCCCTGCGCATACGGTAACGCACGCGCTGTATCCTGTGCCGCCCCATTTGAAGTCGCAGCTGCTGTTGGCGCTGCTCAAGAAAACCGATACCAACTCTGTGCTGATCTTCGCGCGCACAAAATATCGCGCGCAAAAAGTGGCGCAGCAAATTGAGCGCGCCGGGCATAAGGTCACGAGTTTGCATGGTGACCGTTCGCAGGGACAACGCCAGTCTGCGCTCAAAGGATTCAAGGATGGTACGCACCAGATCATGGTCGCCACCGACATCGCCGCACGCGGGCTGGATGTGGAAAGCATTTCGCACGTTATCAACTATGACATGCCCGACACTGCCGACGCATACATTCATCGCATCGGACGCACGGGCCGCGCACAACGCACAGGTGACGCGTTCACTTTGGTCACACACGAAGATAACGACATGATCAAGATTCTCGAACGCATTATGGGAAGTCCGCTCAAACGCGAGACGTTGGAAGACTTCGACTATACGGCTCCCGCCCCGCCGAAGACTGATCATGGCGGACGAGGCAGAGGCGCACCCCGAGACGACTCGCGCCGCCCTCCGCGCCCTGCTCCCACGCCAAAGAGTTATGGAAGAAATAGACTCGCGCCGAGGAAGAGTAGGTAAGTTCGGTAATCAGCGAACCCGCCTTGTTGAGAGGCGGGTTTTTGATTGAGACATTTTTTGTTGTTTCCCGTATAATGACTACGGTGAACCATGATCCATACATTTGAAATCGAAGGCCTCGCAATCCAAACAGGCGACATCATCTGCACCATGAACGGCAAACCCGATATTCTGCCGGGTGAATTCTGGCGTCTGGTGGGGCGTCTCGTGCCCGGTGATGTGGACCACGTGGTCATGTACGTCGGCCCCGAAGGGCGCTGTATCGAAGCAGGGTCGCGGGGTGTGATCACATTTGATATAACCGACTCAACTTGGAATTCAGAGCGTATGGCACGTCAACGAGGATTGTTGCTCGACACGTTCTACGGCATCGCCTCCCCGCTCGAAGGGCAGGGTCTCACCGCAGAAGAGGAAGACGAAATGCGGGACACCGTTGCGAAGTATTGTCTCTCGCATGTCGGCAAGCCGTATAACCTGAACTTCCTCAACGCCGAAACCGAGGATGCCTTCTATTGCAGTCAACTGATCTATAAGGCCTATCAACAAGTTGGGATTAACTTGAACACAGGCTTATCCATCGAACAACTGCCCGGGACAAATGCCATCATTTATCCGCAGGAAATTTGGGGTGAGTGTATGCACAGGCGGTCCGGGAAGCAACTGTCAGCGGAGGAAGAAGCGAAATCTACAAGCTGATTCCTTGATCCTAAAAAATAAAGCCTGTCCCATCATCAAATGGGGCAGGCTTTTATCATATCCGATAAAATTTTATGGCAGGTTAAATGTCTTTACCAGAAAGACTGCCATTTGCGCGCGCGTGACAATCGCATTGGGACAGAATTTGCCGCCGCCGCAGCCGTTTGTAATGCCGTCAGCCGCCAATTGCTCGATAAAGTTGGCGCCGAAAGAACCAACTGGAACATCGCTAAAGATACCGGTCGCTGCCGGGGGGACAAAAGCGCTGCCATGCCTGGCGCGCACCAGGAATATCGCCATCTGCGCGCGGCTGACGGTTTGGTTCGGGCAGAATTTTCCGCCGCCGCAGCCGCTAGTAATACCGTCAGCATATAACTGTTCGATAAAGCTGGCGGTGGGAGATCCTATCAGAACATCGGAAAAGATTCCGGTGGCCGCTGGAGGTATAAATGCGGCCCCATGCATACCACGTACCAGGAAGACTGCCATCTGGCTTCTGCTTACGCTGTTTTCAGGGCAAAAGTTCAACGGGTTTGTTGAACAGCCCGAGGAGATACCGGAATTGTACAAGCTTTCGATGGCAGCGCGTGCCCAATATCCGGATGGGACATCCGCAAAAATGGAAACGGGAGCTGTCATACCATGCGGTCCGCCGGAAGTCGGCGTTGTAGTGTGGCATACCCGGCACTGATCAATTGGGCCGTTCTTACCCTGCAGCCCGATAAACTTGATCGCATCGTTGGCTTCACGGCTGGGAGCGACAGCATGTGTGCTGTCATGACAGGCTTCGCAATACAAACCACCATGTTCAGTCGAGAAGCGGTATAAAGCATGGTTCTGGTTATATTGCCCGCTATTGTGGCAGGTATCGCAGCGCGGCTCGTTCAGCCATGGGTTGGGATTGTTTTTCACGGTCGACATACCGCCATGACAGCTAATACATGTCATTCCTTTGGTCGACATGGTATCGCGCAGGCACTTGGTCTGCGGGCCCGGATGACAGTTGTAGCAGCCATCCTGAGTATCGGGTGATTCTCCCTGGTGCTTGCTGTGCATTGCCTTCGACAGGTTTGGCAGGTTGGGGTTTCCCGTAGCTCCCAAAGCGTTCGAAGCATGGCAGCTAGCGCACAACACCGGGCGGCTGGTCATCAAACTCGTGCCTTCTTCTTCATCGTGCAATTGCAAGATATTAGTTTCAACTTTTCCGGTGGGATGATTAGGTTTGGCTTCGCCGGTATCGCCATGACATTTATCACAACGCATCTCGGACGAGACCGGTGTGACCACCTGTGTTCGGGTCAATTCCGCGCCTGTAGTCGAATCCTTTACAACAACGGTAGCCAGCTGGTAGGGCTGACTCGTCGTTGGAGCGCTGTCGCTAAATTCCGTGACCGGGATCCCCTCCGCCACATAATGATCGCCGCTGAAATCCATCGTCCCGGACAAACCCTTCCCCTTCAAACCAACATTGGGTGCCAACGTAACCCCGAACAGGTCCTGCGAATAGCTCCAAAAATTTGTTTTTCCAACCGAATAGGTGTTATCCGCGTAGAAATATTCCACAGTAATGCCAGTAGTAACCAGTTCCGGCGGGTCACCGGCCTTGACCACCTGAACCCACAAGGTATTGTATGGGGGCAATACTGCCAAATCAGCGAAATCGCGGTTATAGCAATGCATTCCCAGATCGTTCCAAGCCAGGATTTTATAGGTATTGTCGGCAGCGTTTGCATTATTTCGGGCAAGCAAGCCTCCCCCAACTCCCAAAAGAACAGCCAATAGTAGCGCCAGACCAACTCGGACAAGAAAGCTTTTCGTTTTCATACATTCTCCTCTCAGATGATACGAATACCTTTGGTTTACTTTTGCATATAGAAAAAGTCGCAATAGCGCACTAAAAGTTACGGCCTGAAAAAATATTGTTACAGCTCAAGTTTTTGAAGCAACAGGGCCTTTGCCTCAAATTACGCGAATTTTCGCAGATTGGTCTGAAAATTGGCGTAAATTAACGACATCGTGCCCGTAGGGTAAATTCGCGGCAGATTTTTTGGTTGTCGATGGTTTTCCCGTTAAAAAAGGTAGCGCCCAACTTCCTCAATTTACAGCCTTCGCCTCGTGCTTGGTGGAATTCGTTTATAATCTTTTCACCATGAATTTTCTAATCACCGGAGCCGCGGGATTCCTCGGCTCTTCTCTTGCAAACCATCTCGCCCGCGAAGGGCATCAGGTGCGCGGCCTCGACGATCTTTCCACCGGCGACCCGCAAGCGCTCGCGCCCGATGTCCACTTTACGCGCGGCGATGTGAATGACCGTCCCAAGTTGTGGACTTTGCTTCAGGATGTGGATGTGGTTTATCACCTCGCGGCGCGCGTTTCCGTACAGGAATCGGTTCTCTATCCACGCGACTATAACGCGGTCAACGTGGGTGGGACTGTGGCCTTAATGGAAGCGATTCGCGACGTGGGAGTCAAACGCGTCGTACTGGCGTCGTCCGGAGCTGTATACGGCGACTTGGGCGACTCAACACTGATAGAGTCTGCCACCCCAAACCCACGCTCGCCTT
>JACRBH010000127.1 GCA_016234535.1 Chloroflexota bacterium | reverse complement strand
TTTATACGATAGTACGCCAGAATATAATCGTTTATGGGCTCAACCGATTAATTGGTCATGGACTCGTCGCGACCTCCATAATTGGGTTGAGAAAAAATTATCCTGACTATGTTAAATTACTTTTCAAACGCACCACTAGTGGGATATATCCGGCAACCATGCCTGGCGCAAAGATTAGGAAGAGAAAAGTTTTGAATGCGGTCATGTGACATCTCCAGATTCAATTCAGAGACAAACATTTATTTGCGCTTTTCCAACCATGAAAGCAATTTCTTCGTTGGCCAGCAATTAATCACATCATCCTTTGTCAGCCAGGCGCGGCGCGCGGTGGCAACGCCGTAGAATAAATTATCGAAATCCTCTTCGGAATGCGAATCCGTGTTGATGGTGATCGGGATGCCCAACTCCTTCGCGCGGCGGGCATACATATCGTCAAGATCGAGGCGGGATGGATGCGCATTGATTTCCATTGCGACCCCGGTCTCAGCCGCGGCGTTGAGCACAGCATCCATGTCGAGGTCAGCGCCTTCGCGGTCGGGAATCAACCGTCCCGTTGGATGACCGATGATATCCACATGCGGGTTGCAGATCGCGCTGATCGTACGCTGTGTGACCTTCTCACGCGGCTGACGCAGCCCCGTGTGCATGGACGCCACTACAAGATCGAGTGTCGCGAGAAATTCATCGGGATAATCCAGCGTGCCGTCGGCTTTGATCTCGACTTCACTCGCGTGCAAAACCAGTATCTTATCGCCAAGCTGTTTTTGAATTTTCTTGATCTCAGCGGCTTGTTTTTTGTGGTCTTCAATTTTCAATCCGCCCGTCACACCGAGGCTGGCAGAATGATCGGTGAACGCGATCACTTTCATACCGCGCCGCGCAGCCGCCTGCGCCATTTCCAGCATGGACAGTTTTCCGTCGCTCCAGGTGGAGTGTGTTTGCAGATCGGCTTTGACATCTTTCAATTCAATCAACTTCGGAAGCCTGCTGGCCTTCGCCGCAGCCACTTCGCCATGATCTTCGCGCAGTTCGGGCGGTATCCACGGCAGGCCGAGCGTTTCGTAAACTTCCTCTTCGGTGGCGCAAAAGATTTCACCTTTACCATTTGCCTTCGTCAGCGAATGTTCTGATAACGATAATCCTTTTGCAAGCGCAATTTGTCTTAGCTGCACATTATGATCTTTCGATCCCGTCGCATATTGAAGCGCAGTCCCAAATTTTTCTGGCGCATGGACCCAAACCTGCGCGCGCACGCCGTCAGTAAATTCGATGCTGGATTTTGTCTCGCCTTTGCCAAGTACACGACTCACACCGGGTAGATTGACGAACGCTTCCATCACAGCCGATGAATCTTTGGATGCCACCAAAATATCAAGGTCGCCGACTGTGGAACGCATCCTTCTTAAGCTGCCGGCTGATTCTGCTCCGACGACTCCCTTCACCTTTTTGAGAGTCCCGATAATATCGCGCGCCAGCGGATATGCGCGCCCCAAAGGGATTCTCCCTGACCTGCGGGCGAGAGATGCGATCCCTTCAAGGATGGCATTCTCGGACTTGGTACCCATGCCGGGGAGGTCGCGAAGCTGTCCGTTTTTCGCGGCAGTTTCCAGTTCAGAAAGAGCCGTGATGTTTAACGTCTTCCAGATGAGCGCAATCTTTTTCGGTCCAAGTCCGGGCACTTGCAGCCAATCCGCCAGGCTGGCCGGTACTTCCTGTTTGAGTCTTTCAAGAAATTCGAGTTTGCCGCTGGTGAGCAGTTCATCAATTTTTTCTGCAATGGCCTTGCCAACGCCGGGGATTTCTCTAAGTTTCCCCTCTTTCCAATATTCGCTGGCTTCGCGGCCAAGGGTCATTAGATTTTCGGAAGCCTTGCGATAGGCAAGGATGACATAAATAACTTCGCCTTTGATCTCGGATAAATTGGCGATCAGGGTAAACGTATCTGCAAGTTGACGGTTGTTCATCATAACGATAATCCTTTCTCTAATGAGTAAATTATACGTGCAAAAACGGATTGCGGACTTCAGTCCGCGCTGCGCAATCTGATATGATTGCGCACATGATCCAAACTCATCGCATCTTCAAATATATTCCGGCTTTGTTTATGATCATCAGCGCGGCATTGGGAGCGCTGCGATTTAATTCGCTGCAACTGGGCGCATCCTACGATGACGCTCATTACATCATCCTCGCGGAAAGCCTGTCCAGCGGACAGGGTTATGAGCTGATCAATTTTCCAAATCCGCAGATCGAACGGGCCTTCCCGCCCGGCTGGCCGATTCTGCTAACGCCCATCACATTTCTTTTCCCCGGCAATTACACAATTCTCAAATTATTCACACTGCTTCTCTGGCTTGCATCCATGCCTTTGCTGTATAAACTTTTATCGCCGCGAATCGAATCGCCCTATCTTGAAATTATGCTTGGACTGGCGGCCTTGAATCCTTTATTGGTTGGGACGTCCGTCACGGTGATGTCAGAGTCGGCTTATTTATTTTTCTCTTTGGCAACGCTTGTACTGTTTGATTCAGGAAATTCAGGAAAGCCGAAATATGGGTTTGTGATTCTGATTGCCCTGGCCGCTTTATTTACTCAATTAATTCGGACAGTTGGAATTTCGATCTTTATTGCCCTGGTCATTTATTATTTATTTTCACGACGATTTCGAGAAGCGGCCATTACTCTTGGAGTGTTCGCACTTGGCGCATTGATTCAATTTTGGTTAAATCTTCGTAACGGCGGTTCGCTAATCTCGGCAGGATATGAGTCGCAGGTGTTCAACGGCTCGGTCATCGAAAAGATCGGGCAGATGTGGTCCAACCTGCTTGGGTATCTCAATGAGACAGTCGCTGGTTCTCTTATGCCTGTTTTTGGAGAAAAGGTTACCTCTCTTATTGGGCCGATCATCCCGTTGATAATCAACGCTGTGATTTTGCTGCCAATCGTTTTGGGATTATTGCTTTCACGCAAAAAACTTCACTTGATGGATATTTATGTTTTGATTTATCTTTTGGGGATTCTGGCATTTTGGAATCCGAAAGTTGGAAGCGTGAAGGCGCGTTTCCTGATTCCGATGATTCCTTTCCTATACTTTTATCTGATTCAGGGATTGAAATGGATCTTCGATAGATTCACGAAAAATAATTTAACTCATGCCGCACGCCTCATGTTCGGAGCGGCGGGATTGATCGCAATATTATTGCTGGCACGTAATGTGCAGGATTGGCGCAGCCCGGTCAGCGGGCAAATGACGGACCTGTCCATCGGGACGGGTTGGGTGGCAGAGAATGCTCCAGCGGAGGCGATCGTCATGGTGAATGAGCCTGTCCCGGCTTACGTCCAGATGCGCAGGAAAACGATAGGGTATCCAAAGGATTTGCATAACATCGAGAAGTATATTGTCAATCAGGGCATTGACTACATCATCATTTCACCCGAGCTTCAATCACCCCGCTCCACCGAATTGGATAAGGATGTCGAAGCGCAGTTACTGCCGATCTTGAATGGCGACCCCGGCAAATATACGGTTGTCTATCACAACGCTGAACATAACGTCACCGTCTATAAATTCGAAAATTAAGCCGGTGCAAAAGATGACCGATCAAGTTTTCCCCGAACCGACAGTTGGTGTTTTCATCTTCAACCAGGCAGGCGAGATGCTGTTGTTGAAGAGCCATAAATTCCCGGGCAAGTACATCGTCCCCGGCGGGCATGTGGAATTGGGGGAGCGGCTGGAGGAGGCCGCTGTCCGCGAGGCGAAGGAAGAGACGGGGCTGGATATTTACGAGTTGAAATTCATCAACTTTCAGCAGTTCATTTACGACCCGTCATTCTGGAAGAAGCGGCACTTCATCTTCTTCGATTACGCCTGCAAGACGGACTCTCTCGAAGTGAAACTGAATGATGAGGCGGAGGAGCATGTTTGGGTGAGGCTGGAAGCGGCTCTTCATCTGCCTTTGGATTCCTATACGCGGGCTTCCATCGAAAAGATCATCGAGGGAAATTTGTCATAAAATCAGGGTGATTAAAATGGTTGCAGTCCTGCCTGAAAATGGGTAAGATAAGAAAGTATGAACCTGATTTCGATGCGAGACCTTTTAGGCATATTCATGCCTTAATCAGCGAGCCTGATGGGTACACATGTACCTGCCAGGCTTTTTTTATCTCATACCAAGGAGAATGAATGCAAACACCGTGGGAGTATCGTTACGCTCATCGCACGCAAAAAATGGGAAGTTCTGTTATTCGGGAATTATTGAAACTGACCGAACAGCCCGATATTATTTCATTTGGGGGAGGGTTGCCCGCGCCTGAGGTTTTTCCGGTAAAGGAGTTCCAGGAGGCTTGCAACAGGGTACTGACAGATCACGGCGCGCAAGCCCTGCAATACAGCACCACCGAAGGATACCTGCCCCTGCGTGAGATGATCGCGCGCCACAATACACGTTATAGTGTGCGGGTAACCGCTGAAAATGTTATGATCACGTCCGGCTCCCAACAGGCGCTGGATTTCATCGGACGGTTATTTGTCAACCGCGGCGATTATATTGTCGTTGAGTCGCCGACTTATTTGGGGGCATTACAGGCATGGAATGCCTACGGCGCGCAATACATCTCGGTACGCACAGACGAGCAGGGCATGATCGTGGAAGAACTGGAAGCCGCTCTTCGCATTGGCCCGAAATTTATTTATATCCTGCCCAATTTTCAGAACCCAACCGGCTGTACACTCAGCCTTGAACGCCGCATGAAACTGGTCGAGCTTGCCGATAAATACGGCGTGCCGATTGTGGAGGATGATCCATACGGACAACTCCGCTATGAAGGCGAGCACATCCCATCGGTTGCGACACTTGACAGCCGCTATCGCAATGACAATGACGGCGAATATACGGGGAATGTTATTTACCTGAGCACGTTCTCGAAATTACTCGCACCGGGCCTGCGCCTGGCGTGGGTCATTGCGCCGCCGCAGGTGATCCGCAGGCTGGTGATGACGAAGCAGGCCGCAGATTTGCACACATCCTCTTTCAATCAGCATGTGGCTTATGAAGTGGGAAAGAATGGTTTTCTGGATGAGCACGTGAAAGTGATCCGCGCAACGTATAAAGAGCGGCGCGACGTGATGCTCGAAATGATGGAAGAAATGTTCCCGCCCAATGTCCGCTGGACGAAACCGCAGGGCGGCATGTTCCTATGGGGCATGTTACCCGAAAATGTGGATGCGGCGGAAGTTCTCAAAGTGGCAATCGAACGCAAGGTGGCATTCGTACCCGGCGCGGCATTTCACCCGAACGGCGGCGGCGCAAATACCATGCGAATCAATTTCTCCTTCTCCAACCCGGACAATATCCGCGAGGGAATTTCAAGATTGGGAACGACTTTGAAAGAGGCATTGAAGAATGGGAAGAAGTAGATGGAAAGACAGGTAAACAGGGAAACACGTAAAACAGGTCGATAAGGGCACAACTTGTTTACCTGTTTACTTGTCTACTTTTTCATTCTTCCACATACGGGACGTATTCCGCGCGGGCGATACCCTGCTTGATGGCAGTCTCTGCAACGGCGCGTGCCACGGCGCGATGAACTTTTTTATCCAGCGGGCTGGGAACCAATTCACCGGGCGGGGTCATCTCGGCAATCACGTGCGCGGCGGCCAGCAGCATTTCGTGCGTGATGCGCGGCGCGTTCGCATCCACTGCGCCGCGGAAGATGCCGGGGAAACCCAGCACATTGTTCACCGATTTTCCATCCGCTGCGAAGGCCGCGCCGTGTTCCAGCGCAAGGTCGGGGTCAATTTCAGGGTTCGGATTCGACAGCGCGAGAATGATTTGTCCCTTGCGAACCATCTCCGGCTTGATCAGATTCGGCGCACCGGTCGTGGCGACCACGATGTCGCATTTTTCCATGATCTCATTTAAGCTGGATTTCCTGCCCCCGGCTTTTTCAAACCTACTTAAAGCATCTTGACTCAAGTCTGCGCCATAGACTGCGTTCCCGGTCAAGCGCATCATCATCTGACCGATGGCATGGCCGGCCGCCCCAAGCCCGATCTGCCCGATGACCGCTTCCTTCAAGTCCGTGCCTGTTTCGCGGGTTGCAACCAGCAGCGCCGCAGTACAGACCACCGCTGTGCCATGCTGGTCATCATGCAGAACGGGGATGTCGAGCATGGCTTGCAATCTTTCTTCGATTTCAAAACAGCGCGGCGCGGATATATCCTCAAGTTGAATGGCGGCAAAAGTCGGCGAGATGGCTGCAACAGCGGCGATGATCTCCTCGGTGTTCTTTGTGTTGAGCAAAATGGGAATGCCCGAAAGGCCGACAAGGGTTTCCATCAACATGGCCTTGCCTTCCATTACCGGCATCCCTGCCAGCGGACCAATATCCCCAAGCCCAAGCACCGCAGTGCCGTCGGTCACAATGGCCACCATATGACTGACGCTGGTATATAACCTCGCCAGAGAAGGGTCTTTGGCGATCCTAAGACAGACCTCCGCCACACCGGGCGTGTATACGCGCCGAAGGGTTGTCAGCGAATCGATGGGGTAACGCGAACGGATGGCGATCTTGCCTTTCTGGTGAAGCTCCAGCACTTCGTCGCGCACTTCGAGTACGCGCGTGCCTTCATTATTATGGATCGCATCGACAATCGCTTTAAGACTGGCTTCATCCTCGGCGTTGATCGTAATGTCACGCACCACATTTTGCGATGTTTCAGTTAATAGAACGATACTGCCAAGGCCCCCGCCTGCCTCAGTAATGGCTGTAAGCAATTTGGCCAAGACGCCTTTTTTCTGCGAATTACGAACCCGTACTGTACGAATGATCTTTCGTTCCCAGGCCATAAGAGACCTCCTTTAGTTTTGTACCGCGACACATTGTCCCCATACGGGGACAATGTGACGCGGTACAGGTGATAAGCAAAATATCCGCTTCCATTTTATCGCTTGTTACCGTGACATCCGTCATTGCGAATACTATGACAAAGTCAAGCCTTTTTAAGTACTAAAGGATTAACAGAGACATAGTTTGGAATGTAAGGTTTTTGAGAGCGGACAACAGCACAGGCGATCTTGAGAATTTTATTTTCGATATTATTCAAGGCCACTTTCTTGTGCTTGCCTTCCGCGACTTTACGCAAGAAATATTGTTGGAACTGCTTCTTATGAGTACGGACAGAACAAGCACCCAGATAAAGTAGTTTTCTCAAAACTGGTGGACCATAATGGCGCGAAGTAGGAGCCGAGTAGACGGATGTGCCGCTCTCATGGTTGAACGGACAAATGCCAATGAAAGCCGCCAATACCTTGGGATCAACCGTCTCCTGCATTAGGATTAGTAAGTGTGCCGCCAGTTGCAAGCCGATGCCTGGCACAGACAGTAAAAGTAATAGGGTTTGTTTGAAGTTTGGATCATCGTCAATCAATCGGCGAATTTCCTTGTCAATAGCTTTGATGTGTTTATTGATCTGTTCAATCATATCCTGGTGAACTTGCTTAGCAAGTTCAGAAGACACTTTTTTACGGTTTACGGCAATGAGGGCATTTTTATGCCCGGTTAACTGGACTGAAAAATGCTGGCGTGTGGTCAAAAGCACCTTTACTTTCTCCAAAATCTCGGCTCTGGGCTTCCAAAAAGCGAGTTTGTCCTGATAGCGACAGGCATACTCGGCAATATACTGGCAGTCCAATTCATCTGTTTTGGAGGCATTGACAGGAAACTTGCGCTGAATATTCAGCGGTGGTTCCACGGACACTGTATAGCCGCTGGCAAATAGAAAGTATGCCAGCCCTTCGCCATACACACCTGTGGCTTCCATGCATACCACTGTTTTTTCAGGTGGCAGACTGTGGTCTTTCAACCAGCTTAGAAAAGAGGCAAAACCATCTTCATGATTATCAAACTTCACTGGTTTCACCATCAGGTTCCATGGCACGGTTCCAACACATGCCATGAACGAAGCCGAAGCAATATCTACACCCACAAAGAAAGTAACTTGTGTCATGCGAGCCTCCTGACTTGGGTATCGGTTTTGCCAATCTGTGAATGTGCTTTCTCCATCTACTAGCCTGTTATGGCTGCAATTCTTATTTAGCTTCATTTCACAACAAGGGCTGGGTCTTGTTCGCAATTTGAGTTTTACTCAGCACAGGGCTTTTGAGCCGCCTTAGACTTATTCAGCCCTTGTTTGGCCATACCAATACTACTCCAAGTCTAATGGAGCCGCAGCTTTTGCCTTTGGCGGTGAAGCAATC
>JACRBH010000126.1 GCA_016234535.1 Chloroflexota bacterium | reverse complement strand
GCCCCGTTTCGCTGTACCATTTTCCGGGTCGAGTTTGAGCGCTGTCTGCAAACAGTAAATGCGCTCCTTGGTATTATCCACTGAAGCGCTGAGCCAGACCCAATAGGTGGAATTATTCTGATCCGCTTTAAGTAGCAGCGTAAGCAGATCCTTGGCGCGCGTTTTTTCGCCGCGACGCAGAGCGTTCACGGCGTCCTGGAACATCGTATCAATTGTTCTATCTTCAGGGGAAAGATCAGCCATGTTTTTATTTTACCGCTTGTTTAGTTTTTTTCGTGGAATTCTTCGACCTGATAGACAAAAACTTGCAATTTTGTATCCCGCCATAAATTCGATCTCGCGCCCATCTTTTCACATAAGTGATTTAGAAACTCCGCCGGGTCGGGAATCTTTTCCCAAACTTGTGGAAGGAATGTTGCGCGCCTTCGTCCGTCTTTGAGGATGACTCCATCCACATGCGGATTCAACTTAACGAGAAGTTCCCCGCCCGACGAATATTCCAATAAACGAGGAGCGGTCAAACGCGACACCTCAAGCTTGATCCTGTTCAATTCGCTTTCATCTACGGGACGGAATCGCGGGTCTTCCAGTGCGGCGGCGATGGCGTGCTCGCGCACATCCACCGCCAATGGCTGATACGCTTCGAGTGCGCCGATGCATCCCCGCAGTTCATCATTGATGGTCAACGTAACAAAGGATGCGCCATTCTCGCGCAAACGCGGCGTGAGCGAGCTCATGTCCAACGGGGAAAGTTTTTTCCCTTTCACTGCATGTTCCATCGCCTCACGCGCCAGATGTAAAAGAGTTTGTTTCTCTTCGTCAGTCAATTGGTCGGTCATGGTACCTCCCAGAATTGCAGACCTGACAGGTTTTAAAAACCTGTCAGGTCTTACCGTAGGGGCGGGGTAACCCCGCCCCTACTCAGACAATTCCCAATACTTGCGGTTGTGATATATCAATGGCAGACCGTCGCCAGAGCCACTCGCAGCGACCACTTCCGCAATGAACAGGGTATTCATACCTGCATCAAAAGTTTCAACAACACGGCAATCAAGCCAGGCCAGCCCGCCCACAATCAAGGGGGAACCGGTTACCAGAGTCTCTGTTTGCAAATCGGCAAAACGGTCTTCAGTCTCAGACATGCGGCCTGCGAACAGGTCAGAAATTTTGACTTGTTCATTGGAAAGTATGGTCAACCCAAAGGCGCGGGATTGGATCACCAACTCATGCGTGCGGGCTGATTGCTGCAAAGAGATCGTCACCAATGCCGGGTCGAGTGAAATGGAAGTAAAGGAGTTCACGGTCATGCCGTGTTTAACGCCTTCATGCACAGCGGTCACAACGGTAACGCCCGCCGACCAGGCCCGCATCGCCGCGCGTAATTTTTCAGAATCAAGGGTCATAACAATTGGGTTCTCCATGGTGAATTCATGATAATTGTGAGGGAGTGAAGCGTCAAGACAAAAAAGCATAGTCACAAAAGCTTAACGCGAATTTCGCGAAACCGGCGAATGCCGCGAAAACATTAAAATCTTCGCGCCTTTCGCGTTAAAGGGTTTGGGGATTTTGAAAAGGTTGGGGAATACACCTTAAATCCCATTCATAATCGCATGGTAGACTTGCACATATGACCAAACGCATTAAATATATTCTTATTGCCCTGGCAAGTTTGCTTGTGCTGGCGATTCTAATTTATCAAATTCCAAGAGTCAAAGCGGCGGTATCCTGGCGTATTGAAAAATTTGCGATCTATTTTAAAAACACCATCAACCCGCCCGGGCCTGTGCCGACGGCTCTGCCGGTTACTCCACACCCCGTCACTCCTACACTGGCACAAACAAGCACTCCCCTCGCAGAGATTCCTCCAACCATCACACCCACCGCAACACTTCCGCCATTGCCAGCGCAGGCATCCATCACGTCACCTGAATATGAAAAACAAACTGCAAACAATTGCGGTCCCGCCACACTTTCGATGGCAATGCACATGTATGGCTGGGAGGGAACTCAGGCTGACATCGCAAGTTTTATCAAACCAGTTACGGGCGATAGAAATGTAAACCCCGAGGAACTGCGCTACTACGTCCGCACACAGGCGGGCTGGTTGAATCTTGAATATCGCGTGGGCGGCAGCATTGATACGCTCAAGCGTTTGATCGCGGCCAATTATCCCGTAATCATCGAAAGTGTCACATCGCTTGACCCCAACGACGCGCTCGGCCCGACAGATGATCTATGGGCGGCGCACTACCTTTTGCTGACAGGCTATGACGACAGCACACAATCTTTCACCATTCAGGATTCATATCACGGCGCAGATTTGAAGATCACATACTCCAAACTTGAAGAGGAATGGAAACCATTCAATAATTTATATCTCGTGATGTATTTCCCGCAATTCGAAGATGAGATGAAATCCCTGCTCGCTTCAAACTGGGACCCGGACCTGAATCGGCAAAATGCATTGGCCGCATCCCAGGCTGATTCTTCCCAAAACCCCAAAGATGCATTTGCGTGGTTTAACCTCGGCAGTAATCTGGTTTATTTTGATCGCTACGATGAAGCCGCGCTCGCCTATGACAAAGCGCGTGAGATCGGTCTGCCGCTGCGAATGTTCCGCTATCAATTTGGGCCATTCCTTGCATACTTCCATTCAGGCCGTAATGACGATCTGATCGTTTTAACAGATTACGCGAGAGGTGTTACGGAAATGTCCGAAGAAACGTGGCTATGGTATGGGTATGGACTTTATCGCAAGGGCGATAATGCGGGCGCGCTCAAAGCATGGGAAAAAGCAGATAAGATCAACCCCAAATTTTTCGAGGATCAGGCACGAAACGCGATCAGTTTGATTCGATAATCTGCTTTATGCAATGTCGTTCTGAGTAAACCACGGCGGAACAAAACGCCGGTAAAAACCAACGAAATAAAAGCGACTTTCGTAGCGCGACATTTATGTCGCCTGCAAGCCAATCGACATAAATGTCGCGCTACAGATTCATGTTTCTTAGTAACGGAGCGACACTTGCGCTGCATGCCAGTGCAGTGAGAACCTCTACGACTATCTCAGGGAATCACAATTGGATGCGTAAGGCGCATCAATAACTCCTATGAAAAAAATTATTATTTCCTTTACCATTTTCCTGCTCATGGCTTGTCAAAGCCCAAGCGCAACTGTTGTTTCCCCTGCAACAGATACGCCTGTCGCAACCAATACCGCTGTTCCAACGCTGATACCATCCACACCAACATTCGAGGCCACGCCTGAAACGGTGAAAATATCATCAGCCGATGGCATGACACAGCTTTTTATCCCGGCAGGGATATTGAACATGGGCGGTTTGGACGTTCTGCGGGACGGCGATGAAGTCCCGCCGCATCAGGTAAAACTCCATGCGTTCTGGATAGACCAGGTGGAAGTGACCAACGGCATGTATAACCTGTGTGTAATGGCTGGCACATGCAGGCTTCTAAAAAAACTCAACTCTGATAATCGCACGGATTATTTTGGCAACCCTGAATTTCAAGATTACCCTGTGGTACAAGTCACATGGGCTGATGCGAATACATACTGTCAATGGGCCGGGCGGCGGCTTCCGACCGAAGCGGAATGGGAACGTGCCGCGCGCGGTGATGACATGCGCACATTCCCCTGGGGTGATGAACCGCCCAATGCAAACAATTCCAATTCACGAAATATCGTTGGC
>JACRBH010000124.1 GCA_016234535.1 Chloroflexota bacterium | reverse complement strand
CCCGATGCAGGGGATTGAAACGTCAGGATGGACGTATCCGCCGCTGCTTTCCCTTGATAGTAAGAAAAAAAATTCCCCGATGCAGGGGATTGAAACGAGTAGCTGTCAACGTCGGAAGCTGAACAGTAGGAGTCGTAAGAAAAAAAATTCCCCGATGCAGGGGATTGAAACTTGTGCACCACTTTTAATTTTCATGGCTGCACCTCCAAAGTAAGAAAAAAAATTCCCCGATGCAGGGGATTGAAACAAATTTATCAAACATGCTAACTCCTTTTTGGGTTGAGTAAGAAAAAAAAATTCCCCGATGCAGGGGATTGAAACCTATCGCTGTCCAACTTCTAATTGCGGAAACGTGATGGTAAGAAAAAAAATTCCCCGATGCAGGGGATTGAAACACCATAGAGATGATCTCAGGGATGGTGTCCACCGTGTAAGAAAAAAAAATTCCCCGATGCAGGGGATTGAAACTCGTGTTTGAAATTATTGTGGATTAACTGGAGAAAAAGTAAGAAAAAAAATTCCCCGATGCAGGGGATTGAAACTAACACGGCCATTCCTTGCGGAAAGCAGGTGTTCATCGTAAGAAAAAAAATTCCCCGATGCAGGGGATTGAAACTTGCAGGATCACCAGCTGCTGCGACGTGGACATCCGCGTAAGAAAAAAAATTCCCCGATGCAGGGGATTGAAACCGAACCGCCTCAAGGTAAACGTTGTTCGTGGCATGGAAGTAAGAAAAAAAATTCCCCGATGCAGGGGATTGAAACAATTCCGACAGCCGTGTATGCCCAAGCTCAGGGACGAGTAAGAAAAAAAATTCCCCGATGCAGGGGATTGAAACGAACAAGTATGACTAGTTCACCGCGTACAACATTCGTAAGAAAAAAAATTCCCCGATGCAGGGGATTGAAACATTACGCAAAAATAGTTACCCTGCATATCTCAAAAGGCGTAAGAAAAAAAATTCCCCGATGCAGGGGATTGAAACCATCCCATGCCATCCATTAGCCATTGCCATGCAAGAACACGTAAGAAAAAAAATTCCCCGATGCAGGGGATTGAAACGTGAGGAGAACCAGGAAGGGGGTTCCTTTGGGAAATTTAGTAAGAAAAAAAATTCCCCGATGCAGGGGGGTAGGCACTACCACCTCCCGAAGTTGAAGGCCGTCAGGTGATCCGTATTTAGTCAAATAATTACTTTCATGATTACTTATCCTAATTCGGTTTGTTATGTTCCACAGTAACGACAACTTTTCCTTTAGCGTGTCCTTCACCAAGATAACGGAGCGCTTCAGCAGTCTTGCTTAAGGAGTAATGCTTGTCGATAACAAGTTTGACTTTGCCAGATAAAATCAGCTCGGTCATAGTAACCAAATCTTTTGCATCTGTTTCAACCATCAGGACGCGTATCTTCCTGCCCGTCGTTTTTCCAATCCATGAACCAAGGAGCAAAACCTGGAACATTGTAGCGACAGAACCTCCAGCCAGGAAATAACTTCCATTTGGCTTTAGTGCCCGCTTATAGGCGAAAACTGAACGATGTGCGATAACATCAAGGATCAGGTCATAGTGTTTCCCGTTTTTGGTGAAATCTTCCCGGGTGTAATCAATGACGTGGTCTGCGCCAATCGACTTCATCAACTCCAGCTTCTCTGTGTTGTCCACACCGGTCACTTCGGCCCCGGCTAATTTGGCAATTTGAATTGCAAATGTGCCTGTCCCGCCGCCCCCACCATTGATCAAAACTTTTTGCCCCGGCTGAACCTTTCCTTTCTCGCGAATCCCCTGCAGGGCGATAAATGCAGCTTGCGGGATGGCCGCGGCTTCCTCAAATGCCAGACTGGCAGGTTTCAGTGCCAATCCCTTCTCAGACTTACAGACATACTCTGCAAAGCCGCCTCTGTAATTCAGCATGAGCCCAAAGACCTCATCCCCGGGCTTAAACTGCCTGATATCTTTTCCGACCGCTTCAATTATCCCCGCAATGTCAGATCCCAATATCTTGTCTCTGGGTTTTATGAGCCCGCCAAAGCGGGCATAGAGCGGTTTGCCTGTTAAGCCCTCCCAATCTGATCTATTGATGGATGTCGCATGAATTTTTATGAGAAGTTGATTGTCCCTAGGGGCTGGCTTTTGGACTTCATTAAATTTAAGAACATTGGGTGAACCATATTTGTAATAAACTATCGCTTTCATACATTCCTCCAGGGTTGCTTCGATCACTTTGATATCGGGATGAGCGCATTGGCAGCCTCTCCATAGTCCCAACCATCGATGTTTGGAGGAGTCATTCCCAGAGCCGTGAGCATGCGCTTGATCTGCTCGCGGCACTCGGTCGCGTGGTAAGTGCAGCCCGAAGAGAGACCTTCGTTTAGTCGTTTGATCAGGTGAAGGTGGAGAACAATTTTAGGCCAGGTGGGGAATGTAAAGTTTCGTAGCCAAGATTGGCATGGGCATGAATCAATTATAAGACCACACCCCAAAATTCAAAAAGCCTGCAGACTGTCAGACTGTGGGTGTCATCCTGCAGGTTGAAAATATTTACCAGCAAATGAAGATGTATGTCAACGGCATCAAGTAGTCATCTGTCATTAAACAGACCGTTCCCCACCGCATTGGCAAACAACCATCCCCTGTACGGCTGGGGAGTGAACCGAACTGGTATTTTGTTCGGGCACGACTCGACAAATTGTATGAGTTTCGCATCTACACTTATTCCCTCTCCAGCCCGGACATTGCGCTGGATGCAAGTGGGCAGCCTGCACCAACTTCTCCATGATGAAGGCAGCGGCACAAATAACAACCAACAAGCAAAAGACCGCTACATAGGCCGGAACCCTCGGTGCGGACACAACCCTCACCGAGGGTTTACAATTCCATACCCTTGAGACGGAAATCTCACTTCACTTGGCTCCTAACTACAATAAAAAACCCAAAGTGTTACTGCCATTCCCGCTGTAGCGGAAAGTTGACTTTTGAGCGGGCTGATTGGATCATGATGCTTGAGTCATGTCGTGTGCAGGCACCTTCCACATTTGCCAAGATCAAGTTCACAAAAAGGGGTATTCTTTAACACAAAACATCTGTACAATAAAGGTGTCAATTGAGCCATAAGGAGTACACCTCCCCATGATAAGCGCCCTGACCAGTAAGTTAAAGCACCGTTTTCCTCATCGTTGGTGGTTGCGTAGAGGGGAGCTTTATGTTTATCGGTTGACAGCCATCCTGATTATAGTTGCGGCAACCGTCTATTATTGGGACAGTACCAACGGGGTAATTTGGAATGGCTTCATCCAGCCCTGGCAATGGGTGCTCAACTTGGGCGCCCTGTATATCTTTTTCTACTGGGTGGCCGAGGAATTGGTGAGACGCAATCAGATCTCATGGGCAATCAAGTTCACTTCGCCCAAAGCAACCAAATTTCATATTGTCTTCGCCTATTTCGGTGTGATCGTTTTCACCGCACTGTACAATCAATATCTTTCCCACAAATCCAACAGTTACAGCACGTGGCCATTGTTTATCTATCCAATGATGCTCACGAGTATCAATCGGAAGGAAGGCGCAACCCCTTGGCCCCTACTATGGGCCACCTGCGTATTAATGATCACCGGAACCATCGAATCCCAACGGTTGGGCTGGGCAATTCTGGTGCGTGCATGGCTATGGATTCTGGTGTTTGGTTCCCTGATCCATTATTTCCTCAGGCTTCAGATCGACATGGGAAACCGGATCGCCATCCTTGATGAAGTATCAAACAAACTGATGAGATTGCAACATAACGATTCCTATTATCAGGAAGTGGTTAACCTGATTGGTGAAATGCTTGAGTTTCCAATTGTTCATTTGATCACCCTGGGTCCGCATCCGGGCATGATGGTGGTGCGTGCCTGTTATGGCAAGGAGCGCGCGCTTTGGGATGAGGTCGAAATACCGATTGGCCGCAGTATTACGGGCATTTCTGCACTGAACCGTCGGATTCAGCGCTGGGACAACGTGAACAACTGTCACTATTACTTTCCCGCGCCAGGATATGAAAATGTTAAATCCGAGGTCTGCGTACCCATCTATTCCGGTGATGGGACCAACGAATTATTCGGCGTGCTGGACGCGCAGAGCGATGAGTTGTCCCTATTCACTGAAGGGGATGAGCACACCCTCATGATCCTGGCCGATGCTCTCGGAATCGCGCTTGCCCAGGAGAATGTCACACTGCGTGTTCAAAAAGCGGTTGATGAATCCTGGGATTGTCTCAGTGAACTTGACACAACCAACGAGATATTTTCCTGGCTGGCAAATTTCATCGGCAAGGAGCTTAAACCCGACCTCATTTCATGCCATTCCCTCATGATTGGAACGGGATACCCCAGACCCGTGCCCTACCTATGGCCCGAAGACGATAACCCTTCGCGAAGAAGTGGATACTATTTCCGTTCCAATATCCTAGACATTCCGCGAAACGCTGAGAATGCTGTAACCAACATGGTTGCGACTTGGACACCTTATTTTCAATCAGACGTACGCAAGGATAGATTATTCAATCCCTCCAGAAGGTCAGGGAACTTTCAACAGGATTCTTTTGTGGAACGTGAAAGAATTTGCTCCACGGCATTTTTACCGATCGGCGTGGAGGAGAACCGTCTTGGTGCCATATTCGTAAATTATAGACAGCCTCATACATTCAGCCACGTAGAAGCCAGTATACTCAAAGCGCTCGCCCAGGCAGCTGCGCCACACCTTTTGCGTGCCCAGAAAATCTGGCAGATTTATCAGGGATTTGACCGTCCGGAACTGCATATTCATGAGTTGATTCACGATCACAATTTCAATATGAAGGGATTCATCAAGGACCTGAGAGATCATCCAAGGGATGTTGATCTGGTCACTCAGCGAGTGAACGATCTTGAACAGGAGATGACTTCCTCCTCGCGCCAGTTCCTGTTGGCTGTTTCCGGCCAACGGCTTTCCCTGCAAAAAAATCTCCTAAGCCAAAATCTGCTTGCCTGCGTTCCATCGTTGAGCAGCGCTTCGAATTACCGCATCCAATACTCCATCGATGTCGCACCACGCGTGGAGGCCATTAGCCCGGAATGCAAACTGATTCTCTACCGCATTGCGAATGAAGCCATGAATAATACGACCCGACATGGCGACGCAACCTATTGCATTGTAAAGATCTGGCAGAATCGCTCCGAGTTGATTATGGAAATTTTGCAGGATGGCGAAGGTTTTATACCTCAAAACACCGCCCACAGTGCCCACGGCGTTTTCTTTCTATTGGAACTAGCCCATGAACACCTGGGGGCAACCCACAGTTGGTTGCCCGAAGGTCTTGATAAAAAAACCGGCCTGAGGATCGTTTTTCCCGTCCTCCCAAATCCAGAGGAGCTTTTTCATGAATCCGAATAATCCAGCAAGAAAATCGGCGCTTGTAGTGGAGGACCGTCCAACGGAACGAGAGAGGATTGGCCAGTCGCTTGAACAACTGAATCTCGACTGGGTTCCGGCAGAAAATCTGGACACGGCCCAGGCGCAAATTAGCAAAGAATTTGCCATCATGGTTCTTGATCTATTGGTACCTCCCCATCAGGAAGCACGCGCGACGCTGGCTTTTCTGCGTGATTTCCGTCGGGTGCATCCCATCGTGCCCATCATCATCCTATCCGTCCACCAGCCTCGTCCGGAGGAGATTAGGGAAGTCGTTGCGGCACGCGCAGGCTACCTATTCCGCAAAGCGGAGGCTGATCTGTCCGCCGAAGAGCTGACCAGCCTGCTCAAACTCGCCCTGGCAGGCACGATTTCGTACTCGCAGGAAATTGCCGGGTTTTTACCTTCCCTGGTTGAGCATGCCTTCCAAAGGGAAAATCCATTGACCAAAAAGGAATGGACCGTTCTTCCCTTGTTATATCAAGGATTGAGTCCGGACCAGATTGGTCAGCGATTGGCCATTACGGCAGCCTCGGTCCGTACACACAAGAGAAACATGCTCGACAAGCTGTTCAACCTTCAGCTGATCGGCGTACACTCCGATCGGGCGCTATTTGATTGGTTTCATGAAAATCAGTATAAGTTTCATCCCTGAGTCGTTCAGTCCGAAAAGGTTCCGTGTAGTTCAATTAAACGATTGTATATGGGGGACATATATTACGAGGGTGGACACTTTATAAAAAGAAGGCTGATCGAGTCTTGTATAACTAATATATCTACGAATCGATCAGGCACATTCCACGCCATGCCATCACTGCCTCCATGCTTCATTCGGTACATTTGGGTTGCAGAAAGGAAATCTTCTTTTGCAACCCTTATGGTGCTGAAGCATGGATACCTATTTATCACCCCAATCATCCTGGATTACACGGGTTCACACTTTTGACCCCGATTGGATAACCTTCCTCAAAAACCCAGCGACCAAATCTAGCTTCTTCTTGAAGAAAAAGACGGCATATCTATGCCGTCTTTTTGATTCTGTAAGGTTTAGCTTGCATTTCCGTAATTTATGGCAAGACGTGATTTCTCAACAGACTGAGTGAAAGTGAGTATCTCATGGTGACAAACAGCTTATCCAGTGACTCTTTTTCGGAATGCATCCAACGCGCAAATAGAATTGCCAGCCAGATCCTGCGTGTCCATCTAGGTGGCTATACCAATGAAGACATTGTGGGAGTCTTTATTGAAAAACAACTCAAGTCGGGGAAAGGCCAGGCGGAGATTGAAAAAACAATCCGCGGCCCTCAAATTTACAGATGTCTGGAGAATGTCAAGAACGATCTTTATGAATCGGAGACCGCCGCAAAACGAGGCAAGGGACTAACCTCCTCGCTCGATCAGGTGGAGCGCTACTGCGGGTCGAACCGTGACAATCCAGAGCTTGCGCTAATCCAAAAGGAGGAGGCCAGTTTGTTAGCTCAGTTGATTAATGACGCGCACTTAAGTGAAACGCAAACAGCAATTCTCGCCTTGGACAGCAAGGGGTATTCCTCGATCGAGATTGCCCGTGAATTGGGCATTGATGTGGATACCGTTTATGCCCGTCGATCTGACGCTCAACGCAAGCTTGCCAAGTTGGCCAGGCATCTCGCCAACCGCGACAGCAAGGAGTCGAAATGATAGCCACGAAAAACATCTCTACGCATAAAACCCTGAGCGGTCTGCTGGCCCATCAACCTGCGGAGTTGGTCAGACACTCCCAGAATGTAGCCGATCTATCCTCTGCACTGGCAGCACTCCTTGGATGCCCATCCGACGAAATAGACAAAATCTATATTGGAAGCCTCTTGCATGACATTGGCAAGCAATTTCTTCCCGCCAGCATCCTTGAAAAAAGGGAAAAGTTTACAGACCGTGAGTTTGGACTGGTACAGATGCATACATGGAAAGGTTATACCTACCTCAATAACTTCATCGCGGATCCTGCCATTTTGCATACCGTTCTGTACCATCATGAGCGCTGGAACGGAACTGGCTATCCCTATCACCTAGCGCAGAATCAAATCCCGCTGAGTGCTCGAATTTGCGCCATCGCGGATGTTTGGGATGCCCTTATTTCAGATCGATGCTACCGAAGGGCGCTTAACATGACTCAAGCGCTCGATTTGATCTGGACCGGCGCCGGCAGCCTTTTTGATCCGAAAATTGCAGCCGGATTTGTAAGCTTGATTGCCGAAGGATATAAGGTTGGATTGGTTGCAAATAAGAATGAGGATGAGCTCATTGTTCCGAATATATGGCATGACAAGGATGCTGAGCTAGGCAGTATTTCGCTTGCCAGATCCAACAAGCGCTAGAAGAAATTCTGCAACGCATGATCATTCAGGCCCTTCGGGTTCGAAACGAATACGGAGGCCTGTCTGCATATAGATTTCATATCCACCAGTTGTTGCCCTACAGATATTTAACAATCCGAGAGATTCATCTCTGAAAACACACAATCGTGCGTTTTCAACGGCTGTCCGCCTCCTGTGTTCGCCCGATCACTAACAAAACTGTCAGTTGAAACCTGCACTGTTTTCCGTAATTTATTCAGGTGTGTTACCCAATTCATAACCAATGTTATTAAGGAGAAGAAACCATGAAAAAGAAGGAAGAAAAGACCGCAGCGCCGACATTGAGCGTAAACGAAGTTGGCGGGGCCAAAACGGTCTGCCTGCCAACAAATCACACGGCATCCGCAGGCAGCCGTTGGCTGAAGGTTGCAATAGGTGAGGATCTGGAAACTCGTGAACATCAGGCAAATTGCCTGGTGTCCGAAAATTTCCTACAAACTCAGCTGTACCCCCTGGTGGATAGTGATGCGGAATTTAATGTTACGCTGCTTGTCGAACTTCTGGTTGAATACAAAAGGAACATCAAACAAGCGGGACGGGATTTCGAATTATCGAACGTCGTCGGAAGTATCTTGAATCGATTCGAACTCTACTCCGGTGGAAATGCAAACAACACGTTGAGCCAGGAATTCGAGATGCTGAACAAGGATGTGACACTGCTTGAAATTTTAAGCGAGATGGATTTGCAAACTGTCGACATGCTGGTAAAACAACGTATATGTGGGAAATGACATCATTTCAAGTTTGTTAGCTTTTAGGAAGTATCACGTAGGGATAAGTGAACTCAAACAATGGAGAGAACCCTATGGATGCCCACAAAGACAAACGACACGTTGCACTTACGAAAACCAGGAATTCACGCGACATAACAAAGCGCACGAATTTGATCAGCGCGATGATCCGGTCTGTTGTTGGGGGGTTGATTGGAATGGTACTGACGAGTTTGTTCAGCTTGGTAGTCTTTGCATTTGTAATCAAAGCTTTCGTGTCAAGCGAGCAAATGTCCTATCAATTGCTGAATTCAGCAATAACATTGGTTGGCACTACATTAGGAGCAGTACTCGGATATTTCCTTGGAAGGAATACAAATGATAAACCCCAGGATTAGTGACTCAGGAGCCCAGTGATAGGGCTTGTAACCCCTGAAATGTGAGCCACGCTATGGAAAGGAGAGTGTGATATGCGTAGCATTGGAACGGTACTTTTCCTGATGTTGTTTATTCTGGTGGGGTTTGGATTTCTTTTATCGGACAACTTGAATGTTCGAAGAGAACTAGTTGCCACAAGTAATCAAATTGCCCAGGTAGAGGATCAACTCCAAGCAATTCAAGAACAATACAACGCTGTCAGAAGTGAGAACAAGAAACTTGAAGATCAGCGGGCTCTCCTTACTCAGGAAAACAGTTTATTGCATGGGAAAATCCAAAGACTACAGGAAGAGAATGCGGCAGCCAAGGTTCAAAACACCCAATTGCAGGCAGAAGTAAATTTCCTAAAGGCAACGGCTTCTCTGCTCGCAAGGTTGAAAATAGCATCATCCAATTCGCTAGCATCCGCGATCCTGGTTCCATTATTTCCAATATCCCTTGGCGCTGCATGGATACTGGTGTCTCGAAATACAAGAAACTCAACACGGAAAAAAGGAAATGGTACATGCCATGCAGGACGCAGCATGCAAATCAAGGTCACCGAGGAGGAAATGAAGCAAGTTGTCGATCTAAGACGTGGAAAGCAATGACGAAGTTCCTCGCAGATTGTTAAGGCAGTCTTTTAATATAAAGGCTGCCTTTTCATAATGTTCGCTAATCTGTGGAGTGAATTCTTCATCAGGCATACGTTCTCTGCGAGCTTTGGTGATGAACTCCTGACGTTCATCGTTCAGCTTTTTGATTTCCTCTTGTAACTGAAGTTCTTCCTGTTGCATCTGCTGGTAGTCACTTTGCAGTTGAGCAACCTTTTCCTTCAGGGCAATCGCATCTAAATTTTGAGCCCTATATACTGTCCATTCGCTGAAATTAAAATGAAATCACGAATTTCTTTTTAAAAATTGGCTCTTTTCTTCAGATTTTGCCGAATTGAGTGAAAAATTGTTAAAAAATCTCATGTCCTCGCCGGTTGACCCAAAGATACCGCAAAGCCACGAAAAGCAGATGCCTATATATTGGCTTGCTTTTCTTTTGACCGCCATATATGGTGATCAAAAAAAATTAATGACTTCAAAAATTTTTCAGCGAATGGACGGTATCAGTAGTTCACGAAAAGGTTTGAATATGGTTCAACGGCTTCTCGGTTCTCACCGCTATGGCTTAGGCAAAGACTGGAGCAAGCAGACCATCCGAATTACATTCGACGCAAGTTCACAAGAGTACATTTGCTGCCATGTAGGTTCTGACCACCAGCAAACCGAGCGGCTAAAAGCTCACGGCTTGACCAGGACAGACCTGATGGCTGAACTGGATATGTCCGCCTTCGCCAATCATCAATATGCCTTTCCGTGGTCTGCCCTCGCCATTCGCAACAATCTAACGGCTGACCTGATCGGTACGACTTTATGATACATTGTTAATCTTCAATAGGTACGACTTTACGAGATTCAACACGTTTGAGTGTATTACTTTCACTTCTTGTTTTCCTCAGCATGGCTTGTACGCTGGGCGGGCTGATCGGGACGACTCCCATGCCCACGTTGGAAATTCAAACGCAGCCCCAAACAGAAGTTCCAATTCCTACAACTGTGACTGAGGTGGATGTCCCGGGAATGCACAGGTGCTCGAAGGCCCGGATATCGACTACAACGGATTTCGTTTCACTCTTGACCCCGCGTTCGGTTCGCACGTTTATGTTTTTGAGGATGTAGCCACACTGGAAGGGGCGACGGCGCACAATATTCGCTTTGCTCTGACCCCGGAGGAATATTGTCAGACCTGGTGCCTCAAGGTGTATCGTGTTGCGGATTTTGAACAGGCTTTTGGTTCCTTTGTCTTTCCGCCAGCAGGATACAGAGGCGGCGCGGCAGTTGTCTTTGAGGCACAGAAAACATTGCTTTCCTTCCAGAATGGCAGCGGTGATCGCGGGTTGGAGACCTTTGGGCAAAGCCATTATAATGTCAGCAATGAATCGCTAAAATATGTGTTCCGCGGCTATAGCATTGATAAGCAATATGGCATCAGCCGCGAACGTACTGACTCCCGATATGATCAAGAGCATGGCAAGCGACCCTATCGTCTTCGCGCTGGCAAATCCCGATCCGGAGATCAAACCTGAACTGGCGAAAGAAGCGCGTAAGGATATCATCCTTGCAACGGGACGTTCCGATTATCCGAATCAGGTCAACAATGTACTGGGGTTCCCGTTCATCTTTCGCGGCGCGTTGGATGTCCATGCGAAGCAGATCAACGATGAAATGAAATTTGCGGTGTCCAAGGCGCTTGCTGCATTGGCTAAAGAGGATGTGCCCGACTCGGTTTTACGCGCGTATGGTCTGGAGAATCTTAAGTTCGGACGCGATTACATTATTCCCAAACCGTTCGACCCGCGCGTATTGTTATGTTATGGGAAGCCCCTGCAGTGGCTGAAGCGGCAATGAAAACTGGTGTTGCCCGTAAAAAAATCGACATTGATAAATATCGTGAGCAACTGGCATTCCGTTTGGGAAAGGGTGAGCAGGTGCGCCACTTCATTATGAATAAAGCACGCGCCAGCGCTGGAGAAAAACGTATTGCCTTTGCGGAAGGTGAAGAACAAAAAGTGATTCGCGCTGCGTACCAAATCCAGGATGAAGGCATCGGCACACCGGTTTTGATCGGACGTCGAAGCGTGATTGAAGAGCAGATAGCCTCGCTCTCTTTGGATTACATGCCTCAAATTGTTGACCCCGGTGATTTTTCAGGCATTGATAAGTATGCTGCTGCCTACCATGACCTTCGCAAACGTAAAGGATTATCACTGCACAAGGCAATATCAGCGGTAAAAGATCCAAATGTGTTTGCGCCGCTCATGGTCAAGATGGGTGATGCCGAAGCTTGTGTTTCAGGTTTGACATACGATTATCCGCAGGTGATTCGTCCTGCTTTGCAGATTCATCACACCGCGCAAGGCTCCTCACGCGCGGCTGGCGTGTACATCATGATCATTGATGATCGGGTATTTTTATTCACAGACGCGACAGTCAACATTGACCCGACTGCGGAAGACTTGGCTGAAATAGCCTCGCTTGCAGCAGACTTTGCCAAACAATTGGAAATCAAACCGCGAGTGGCTTTCCTTTCATTTTCAAATTTTGGTTCCGCGCCGCACCCGCTCTCGGCCAAGGTTCAGGACGCCGTTAGAATAACCAAGATGCGCCGCCCCGATCTTGTTGTAGATGGCGAGATGCAGGCCGACACCGCAGTCGTTTCTGAGATCATTGAGGCGCGTTATCCTTTCAGCGCCGTCAAGGATGCCAATGTTTTGGTATTCCCTTCACTTGAGTCGGCCAATATCGCCTACAAATTGATTGCCCGTCTTGGTAATGCAAAAGCCATTGGCCCCATCCTGCTCGGTGTCGGCGCTCCTGTTCATGTTCTGCAAACCGGTGACGAAGTGATCAACATCGTTCAGATCGCTGCCGTGGCTGTAATGGATGCGATGCATCGCGAAGAAAAGTAGGGAGAGAGTTTATGGGAGAAGAACTAATCACAGATACTATCCGTAAAATAGTAGATGATAGCAGGGTTGCTGGTGCAGCAACCCTGGTTTGGCAGGATGGCAAGGTAATACAGACTGCGGGCGTAGGCTGCAGGGATATAGCATCCAAACTGCACTACCAACGGAGAGGAACACATTATTCCGCATCGCATCAATGACAAAGCCAATTATGTCCACAGCGGCGCTTATGTAATTTGGTGAAGGTCGATTCGCATTGAACGATCCGATCACTCGTTGGGCGCCAGAGTTTTCACAAATGCGTGTCCTGCGCTCGTCTACAGGCACGCTTGATCAGACTGACCCGGCAGAGCGGCTCATTACCTTTGAAGATTTGCTGACTCACCGTTCAGGCCTGACTTATGCGGATTGGCATTCCGGCCCCATCGCTCAGGCATATAAAAAGGCACTGGGCGGCACTATCGATAGTGATGTGCTTCCAGATGATTGGATTGTGATCGACCCTGCTTCAAGGCAGGATCGATCTTTTCATCCATGTATGAACACTTAAAATACCCAGGCTTTTTTCTTTTGAAGAGGTTTTATTATGCTATTTAAAATTGAAAGCGCGGCTTATAAAGACTGCCATTTGAGCACGTGTGACGGATTGCTCAGGACAGAAGGTTCCGACACCGCAGCCAGTAGTGACGCCATCAGAAAGCAACTGCTCAATCCAGTCAGCGGCCCAATAACCAGTTGGAACATCGTTAAACATACCAGTGGCTGCTGGTGGAACAAAACTGGATCCGTGTTTGGCACTAACCAGGAATACTGCCATCTGTGCGCGGGTTACGATGTTTTCCGGACAGAAGCGATTGGGGTTTGTGCTGCATCCGGCGGTAACCCCGTCAGCGGCTAATTGTTCAATCCAGGCATCCGCCCAATATCCGGGAGGCACATCCTGAAACATGCCAGTAGCTGCTGAAGGTGTAAAAGCGCTACCATGTATGCCGCGCACCAGGAATACGGCCATCTGGGCGCGGGATACAGGTGCATCGGGGCAATAGATCATAGGGGCGGCACCACACCCGGTTGTGATACCGTTGGAAAATAATATTTCAATCGGCAGCCAGGCCCAAAAATCAGCAGGTACATCCTGAAAGCTGGGCTGCGCGGCAATGATGAAGTCCTGACCCATCAGGTTTATCGCAAGCGGGTTACTGATTGTAATAGCGGCCGGCGTGAATACATGGCCGGTTTTGACGGGTGTGATCGTCCCGGTCCAACCACTGTCAACAGTGAAAATATATTCACCGCTTATGGCGTTGGATATCACCGAGCCGCCCGTGTAATTAATGGTCACACCGGGTCCACCGGCGTTGCCCGTGATCGTGTAAGTTGGGGCTACAGCGCGAGTGACGGTAATACTATAGGTCTGGGTGTTGACACCATTTTCAGCGGTGACAAGAACGGAAATCAGGTTACCGCCTACATTAAGCGTGATCGGGGTTGAGGCGCTGCCTGAAATAACCGCCGCTCCGTTGACTTTTACACTCGCATTCGAGTCGGTCAGAGTTGGTGTAACCGTCAGACTGTTGACACTGTTATCCACGCTGGCTGTGTACGTAAACTCGTTTGTTGTAAAGGAGGGGGTCAGTGTGCCTGCGCTCATTTCCAGAGCGCTCAAGGTGGCGTCTGCACCCGAGGTCGGTGTCCGCCAGCAGGTGATCAGGGCATCATAGCCACCAGTGGCGCACACATCCACTGCAGAAATGGCTGCTGCCCAGACAGTCTCCAAACTTGAGAAGGCTTCCCATAACAAGGTTCCGTTCTTGCTGTATCCAACCGTCACGCCTTGAATGAATCCACCCGGCGAATAGGGACCACCACGCCCCGTAACCACAGTGCTGCCATTTGCCATCACAAGCACTGATGCTGGAATTTCATCACCGCTTAAACCACCATCCCGAACGGCTTCCCACCGAACGGTGCCGGTATTCTCGAATGCAACTGTGTACCAATCCAGGAAACCTCGATTGGTCTGGCCGGCCACAACCAGACTCCCGTCAGGTGCCTGGGCCATCCAAAGACCGGCGGTGCTGGAGCCATCTGCCGGCTTCTTATCCGTGCGCCATAAGCGCGCGCCGGTTGTTCGGTCATAAGCCACCACGGTCAGAAAGTAACTAATTGCGGGAGTGCCTACACCGGTAACACCCTGACCCGCCACATACACACGGGTCGCATCCACAACGACATCGCGCGCGGCGATCCCTTCTGCGCCGGTAGTTAACCATTTGACAGCGCCGGTGGCTGTATCGAAGGCCGTGGTTGCCCACTGCAAGCCAACGGGGCTTCCAACCACGCCAGTCAGAACTACATCAGCGCCGTCCGGACTCAACGCTGCGCCAAAATCTTTTATCCCTGTTTCGGTGGACCAGAGCAAGGTTCCTGTGGGGCTGTACTTGTACAACACTGAGTTGATCGAAAAATAGGCATTGCCCCCGCCGTCCACAACCAGGCGCCCCAACGAGAGAACACTTCCAGCTTCGACCACCTTCCATTGGAAGGTTCCATCGGAAGCATAGCGGACGATGGTTGCGCTGTTCATGCTGTCGGTGCTGGCTTGGTATTGGTGACCGAGCGCAACAATATCGCCATTGGGAGCCGCAGCCACCCAGTCTCCTACGAAGATACCAGCCGTGGGGCTGATGGCGCTGCGCCAGCGAAACGCACCAGCAACGGTATAAGAGCTGACCGCAAGGTTACCTCCGGCGGGAGATGCCGAAAGCACAGCTACATTGCCAGATGCATCGACTGTCATGCGTTCAGCGTTTCCAGCTCCGTCAGTTCCGGCGGAGAGGCCTCCCACTGTCCACAAAACAGGAAGCGTGGGTGCGGCAGGGGTCATGGCTAGGCCAACTGTGAGCGGCTGAAATGCCAGTGAAATGATACAGGCCGCCAGGAAAAGACTGCGCACTAAACCGTGCTTCATTAACTGATTTATTATTCTGTTCATGATCTTGCTCTCCTTAAAGTTATGGGCAATCTTCAGTTTTGTTTTATGACTGAAGGAGCGATTTTTTTCAATCGTTTTAGCTTTTATTGATCCACTGAAAATACCACTGCATATTCATCACGGTACGCCTCGACAAGCCTGGGGTCATTTGCTGCCTGGTCCAGGAAATCCGTGTGGCTCAGGTCAGTCAAAATATAATGCGCTCCGAATTGCGCTGCGATAATTTTTCCGGGCTGATCCACATCGCCTTGTGTAATTTTCACCCATAGATTGTATAGCTCATCATCATATAGCTGCATATACGTCGCATCCAGCCCGATCAGGTAAATATTTTTCGAATTGTAGAAAAACAATCGGGGGAAATCATCCCAATCAGTTTGAAATACGCGGGTTCCAGCCGGGGTGTTAGCCGCCAGCCAGGCGGAGGCACCGGCATAGGTCTGATAGGGCTTTGCGTTGCGCAGGCTTTCCTGGGAGTCTCGGAATGTAATCCAGCCGCCAGAACTTAGCACCAACCCGAGCACCAAGGCTGGTAACCATTTTTGGAATCGGAGATGACTACTGGCTGACTGACCAGCCAGCACAGGCGACCAGGCAAATGCCGCGAAGACCAGTGCGAAGGGTGCAAAGTATTCAATATAGCGCCGTGACTGCAATAGCATCAGCCCGAAAAAACTGGCAATGATAAAGACGATAATAGTAGGCAGGTCCGCCTTTTTGCCGCTGAGGCCCAACGCAAGACCACTGCTAACAAATGCCACAAGTGCCAGCGGCGAATTTTTCAGGAGCGTTGCAGTGTTATACGGGTACCACTCGTTGCCAACTTGTACAGAGGTTGTCTCGGTCAGTTTGGGCAAAATATGCTGCACGGCGAAAATGACGTTGTGCGGAAAGTAAGGGTTAATCAACAGCCCCAATGCTATACCGATCCCGGGGTAGAACAGCAGCCTCAGGTCCGGTTTGCGCTCAGTTACCCAGCGCGCCAAGAAAACAATCATAGAGAAGACCCCGAGCAGCGGAAAAGCATCATACATCCAGACATAGACAAACCCGAGAACTGCCAGCCGTTTGTATTTTTTCCGCAACAGCCAATCCAACCCCAGCATTAATAAAGCAAGAGAGAGCGATTGTGCGCGGGTAATGCTCATTCGATAAATAAAGGCTTCTGATACCGCTACAAGACCCAATGCCCACAGGGGAGCGTAGCCAACCCTCTGGTTTTTCAGCAGATACCATGTGCTCAGAAAAGCCAGGCTGGCAAAGAAAACTGCCGCAATCTTGGCTCCAGTACGCAGGTCGCCAAAAGTGAATGGCATCAGCGCGATATGAAAGAGGAAGTGGTGATCGGAATAATCCCGCTGGTTGAGGATGGATAGTGGAAGCCAGGGAAAAGCTGGTTTGATTCCTTCGGTGCGCATCAGGTAGGCCAGTTTGATGTGGTAATACCCATCATTATCGGGTAAATCTGGAGTGGAAAACTGTACGAGCGCCAGAAATAGCAGGAACACAATCCACAGCAGCAAGCCGGTACGAAAGTCTTTTAAATCCATCTTGCCGAAGAGGGCGCTGTTCTGGAATTTTGGTATGGTAATCCACGGCCTGTTCATATATACATGCTGATGTTGGGCCTTCTTGTTTTCCATTGTTGATCTCCAAACTTTCCACTGGTCTGACTGTGAGAAGGTAATGTTAGGGACATGTTCTACTTGTCAGTTACTTTCAAACGGGAATATTGCGCTTTATTGATCTTCCCCCTTCCGTTCAACGGAAAGGAGAAGATCAACTCTTATTACATGGGGGGACTACTCTTTACCCGCCGCCGTTGTCATTACCGCCGCCATTGTCGTTGCCGCCGCCATTGTCGTTGCCGCCACCGTTGTCGTTGCCACCGCCATTGTCATTCCCGCCGCCATTGTCGTTCCCTCCACCATTGTCGTTTCCGCCGCCATTGTCGTTCCCTCCGCCATTGTCGTTTCCGCCACCGTTGTCATTGCCGCTGCCGTTGTCGTTCCCGCCACCGTTGTCATTGCCGCTGCCGTTGTCGTTCCCGCCACCGTTGTCATTGCCACTGCCGTTGTCGTTGCCGCCACCGTTGTCATTGCCACTGCCGTTGTCGTTGCCGTTGCCATTGGAATTGCCGTCATCATTGTCATTTTCATTGGAATTGTCATCGGAGTTGTCGTTGCCGCTATCGTCGCCGTTGTCATTGGAATTGCCATTTTCGTTCCCGTTATCATTAGTGTTGCCATTGTCCAAAGCTGAAGGCATATCAAGGCTGCCGGCAAGTTGGGTGCTGTCAAATGCACGGAGCACATCAACTTTCATGCTGTCGGGAGCACTGACAGCCAGCACGCTTAGGGTCTGGGCATAGCGAGTCAATGCAGATGTAATTTCTTTTGAGAGCTCGGCAGCCTGGGATGGATCGCCTTTAGCTACCGTATCCAACTCGATGAGCGCAGCGTTCATGCTTGCTTCAAATGAGAGCACGGCATCTTTTATCTCTCGATTACGGCCTTCCTTAATCAGCAGACCGATTTCCTCCAGCCGCTCCTCGGCAAATCTTAAATTCATCTTCGCCCGGTCGCTGGCATCATTTGCCAGAGAGAGACGGGTCTGTTCGATCGAGGTCTTTACCGAGTATAGTGAATCACCGGGGATTGCAGATTGTGCCGCAACTCCAGTAATGCCGATCCCGCCGAAGAAAAATAGGGCGATCAATACGATAATGATGCTGCGTACTCCAGATGATCTTGAAAACGTGTTCATGTTTGTTTCTCCTTTTTTGATTTGTTGAATTTCTGATCTTGCCCCAATCATACAAGTCACGGCATTCTGGCGAAACGGGCAAAGGGCGCAAAGATCACAAGTCCTTGGTCGCGCAGTATTAAGACTTTAGTCTGAAGAAACAAGAGCCTATCGTCGCATCCCAAGCGACATTCATATAGGTATAATGAGATGCAATGAATAAATGGCGCCATTTCCTCAAGAATCTGAGTCTTAGCCAGCGTTTTATGTTTGCCAGTCTGGTTATTCTGCTGGCCGGGATGATCGGGATCGGTGCCTGGGTCCAGCAGCAGATTGTCGCTGGAGTCATTAATCGCACTGGTGCGACGACAGCTATATATGTTGATAGCTTCGTGGCGCCCCAGGTACAGGAGTTGGGGGATACTGGTGAAATTTCCCCGGCGTATAGAGAAGCGCTCAGCAAGCTCCTGACCAATACGCCAATGGGTGAGCAGATTGTTGTTATTAAAATATGGGATACTCGCGGCAAGCTCATCTATAGCACAAACTCATCTGCAATCGGCAAGACCTTTCCAATGCACGAAGGGATGCTCCGCGCCAGGTTGGGTGAAGTGGTTTCCTCGGTGAGTCAGTTGGACGAGGATGAAAACGTAGATCTGGGTGTGGTTTATGAGCAGCTTTTGGAAACCTATAGCCCGATTTGGCTGAGCGGGACAAACAAGGTCATCGCAGTGGCCGAGTTTTATCAACTTACCGGGGATCTCGAAGCGGAATTGGCGGTATTTAGCCGGCGCAGCTGGTTGGTAGTAGGCGTGGCTACTCTTGCCATATACCTGCTGCTGGCTGGTTTCGTCCGCGATGCCAGTAATACCATCCAGCATCAGCAGACGGAGTTAGCCCAAAAGGTTGTTCAACTGACCGATCTGCTTGATCAAAATCGAGAGTTAAGTGATCGGGTGCGTCGAGCATCCGCTAGTGTGACCCAATTGAACGAAGGCTATCTCAAGCGGATCGGCTCCGAGCTTCATGATGGCCCCGCTCAAGATCTAAGTTTATCGATCTTAAAGCTTGACGCCCTGGCAGGACGTTTGGAAAAAACTGCCACAGACACCGACATGGTCACCCAATTCAACGAGATTGGTATTTCACTACAATCTGCCTTGAAGGAAATGCGTAGTATTGCGGCTGGTTTGAGCCTGCCCCAATTAAGCGCATTGGATCTGGCGGAAACTGTTAAGCGAGTGGTCTCTGCACATGAGCGCCGCACTGGCACTCATGTAGCGCTGGTTCTTGAGCCGATACCAAACTCAGTGGCATTATCGCTGCGGATTACCATATATCGGCTGATTCAGGAGGCACTGAACAACGCTTATCGTCATGCAGGCGGCATGGGCCAACGTGTGATTGTGAGCAGTGAGGCCGATCAGCTTATCGTTATGATATCTGATGGCGGTGCCGGGTTTGACCCACGGCAGACAATCTCAGATAACCATCTGGGCCTTAGCGGAATGCGTGAGCGCGTGGAAAGCCTTGGTGGATGGTTCCAGATTAAAAGTCACTCGGGGCAGGGTACGACTATAACCGCTCGACTGCCTTTTCAACTGGATGGAGGATTGAAAATATGAGTGATTCGCAACCGACATCCTTAAAAGTTCGCGTTGTAATTGTTGATGACCATGTCCTATTTCGTGATGGTCTGGCAACGATTCTTTCAGCTGAAACTGAATTTGAAGTTGTTGGTCAGGGCGGTTCGGCTGCGGATGCCATCCGCCTGGCGCGAGCCCTGCTTCCCGATATAATCCTTCTTGACATTGATATGCCCGGTAGCGGAATTGCCGCTGCGCAGGAAGTAGCCAACGAATGTCCGCTCACGAAAATTGTCATGCTGACGTCCTCTGAGGAGGATGACCACTTGATCGCGGCATTAAAAATCGGCTCTCGCGCTTATATCCTCAAAGGCGTTCCAGCTCGCGAGTTATTTCGCATCTTACGCACTGTACAGTCCGGTGAATCATATGTCCCGCCTACCCTGGCTGCAGGTCTGCTGGTGGAAATGATGAACCCGGCTCACAAAGAGACAAAAAAACCAATTGATGAGTTGACGGAACGCGAGCACCAGATACTCGAAGGGCTTGCGGCGGGTTTGAGCAACAAGGAGATCGGGCAGAAACTCTTCCTCGCCGAAAAGACGGTTAAGCACTACATCACAAACATTCTCCAAAAACTTCAAGTCCGCAACCGTGTTGAGGCTGCCCTTTTGGCTCAGAAAAACAGCAATAAAGGTTAGTGGCTCAAAATACATGATTATAGGAAAGGCTCTTGAGTAGTTTCAAGGAGTTGCCAGAAAGTTGGTAAGATAAGGGCATGTTGAACATCCAAATCAAAAATCTGGTTGATGACAAGAAATGTTACGAAGTGGTGCGTGGGTTGCGTTGGTCCGAAGGTGTCACCTGCCCACACTGCAACTCCAAAAAAGTAAGCAAACGCGGTTTTCATTCCAACCAAGAGTTTCGGCAACGCTATGTTTGCGGTGATTGCCAAACACAATTTGACGACTTGAGTGACACAATTTTTGGGTAGTGGCTCAAAGTACATGATTATGGGTAATTGCCAGGTTGTACTCAACAATGAACCAACGAGTCACAAGATGATGCATGTACTCGACTTTAGAAAAGGATAATGTCTTGCGGATATATCGGGCTAGCTTCTGGCGAAGTGTACAGTTCCAGCGTTCCATGGGGCAGGTCTCGCCCGTTTCCTTGCCAACGCTTCGGTGAGTTTCTTTCGGAAAGACTTTCTCATACGCATCCCAAAAATCACTGAAGGTATGACATGCACGATATTGTTTTGGGATCTTCTGCCATAAACGTCTGCATGTTTCAGCGCTCCGATCACCAATCACAAACGCCACAATTTGGCGGGTCGCCGACAAATGGCTGTCCACAACCAGTATTTATCTGTTTTGATGAAGACAAATGACCAAACCTCATCCAACTCCAGCACATCTTCGTTTTTGGCTGGTAACAAGCTTTCCTTGACTGTCGGTTGTTCGCTCACTTTTTTTCCCTGGCACCGCCCGCCGGGGCAGGTGTGAGCAGTTTCTTCAAGGTGTCACGTGAGATATGAAACATCCGAGCTATTCTGCGCATACTTGGTCGTTCATGGTAAGCAGATAGAATTTGATCTTTCTCTCTCTGGCTGCGCTGATTTTGTGGATACATGACTGCTGACTTGTGGCAATCCTTGCAGAAGAACTGTTGACTGCCTGCACTATTCTTGCCATTCTTGACAACATTCGCGCTGTCGCATTCAGGGCAGCGAAAAAACACTATTTTGCTTATCATCTCACTTTTATACCATCATTTAGAAAAGACCACTACCTATTTTGGAAGCTATCATGTCGCTGATTAGTGTATTGTCACTGTCGCCAATTTCCTGCCTCATAACCGCAATCGGATTTGCCCAGCGGGGTACATATCTGGTATACGGGTATAAGTTTCGACCCACGTTGAACCACATTTAATACATACCACATCCAGCCCCCAAATATGGGGGCTGGATGCTAAGAACAGCTTTAGACTCTATATATGGTTGACTGATCGTGTATGGGAATAGGAATTTTTTCATAAACGATCATGCCGCACTTTGTATCGAAGAGTGCGTATTAATGAAAAAAACGCTTTGACAATTTTTCGCGGGATTGTCAAGGCGTTATCTTTTTCATTAGTAGCTGTTCTCTACAACCGAACAACAATCTCACCAGCATTCGGAAAATCCAGTAGTTGTTGACTCACCGCCAGATCCATGATTTTGGCTCGAAACTTCACCTGAATGTCCCGCTTGCCGTCGATCATTGCTTCGGCGACCAGCTCATCCACCAGTTGTTTTTTCATCAAAAAGACACGATGTTGCTCTTCGGGAGTTTTGGGGTTAGCTTTGTTCAAACCCTCAATCCCTGCCTGAAGGTTCGCCACATACTCCTTGATTTTTTCTTCCCAATCCAACCTGGCATAGGTGTCTATTTCTTGTTCCAGGGCTGTCAGTCTGCGCTTCAATCGCTCTTCTACTTTATACAGTTCGCGCATCTGCTCATCAAAATCGGCATCCGCCCTCATTTTTTTGCGGGCTTCCGTGATCAATTGTTGGCGCTTGGCGAACTCTTTTCCCAGTTCTTCAAGAATCTGTTGCTGTTCTTTTTGTAGGTGTTCATACCTTTGCCGGAGTTGCTTGACCAGGTCT
>JACRBH010000125.1 GCA_016234535.1 Chloroflexota bacterium | reverse complement strand
CGTGGCTGGAAACGAAAAAACGCTCAAGCCATGTTAGCGGCGTTGAGCGAATTCCATAGCGGACGTTTTCTGATTGCTTGGCAATCTGGACTACCCGTTTCAATCTGATTTCATTTCCCCGATACTTTTGCGCTATACCCGGAAGTACGCCTCAACCGCCTGATTTCGCTCTACTCATTCCTGATTTTTTTGGGCACAGTCTTATTCAGCCTCATTGTCCCCATCACCAGCCTGAAAATTAACGTTGAAACTTCGATCTTCATCGGCGTACTGGTGATCCTTGCCGCCACCAGCATGGCAATTATCACCTTCCCTATCTTCCAGGCCTTCGTGGAAAAACGCTATCTGGGTATCAAACTTCCCTACCAAAATTTACAGGAAATCTACTCGAATCGCATCGCAGCCAGCACATCCACAGGCGATCTTCTCCAACTGCTCGAAGATGAGGTTTTTCCGAGCTTGCTCATTCGCCAATTTGCCTTCATGCAGGCGTTCAATGGAAAGCTAAAGACGCTGCTCACTGGAAACATCTCATCTGAACAACTGCCGCATGAAAACGACATGAATTTACTCGTCTCACAAGCCGGGATATATCTTCCATATATTTCCTCGGAAAACAGTTGGACGCGCCTCATTCTCCCGCTCAAAGCTGGTGACGCTTTCATCGGCTTTTGGCTCCTCGGACGCCGCGACCCCGACGATCTATATCCCCTGGCAGAGATTCCCATCCTGCAATCCATCGCCAACCAGACCGCCATCGCCCTAAGCAACATCCTTCACGCGGAAGAAGTACGCAAGCTCTTCCAGTTGGATATTGAAAGATATGAGCAGGAACGTCTCAGCCTGGCACGCGACCTGCACGACAGCATTCTTAATCAACTGGCGGTCCTTCGCAACAACCTTGGCGAGGCAGTCCCCCCAACCTTCCAATCGGACTATGAAGAACTCACCCATCGCTTGCGCGAAATTGTCAGCAACCTGCGTCCGCCCATGTTGATGTATGGTCTCAAACCCGCCATCATTGAACTCGCAGATAACCTCATGGAGCGCAGCGGCGACAAGGTAAAAATTAAAGTGGACCTGGAAGCCAGTGAGGAGAGAATTCCAGAACACATGGAGCAACATTTATTCCGCATCGTGCAGGAAGCCTGTGAAAACAGTATTCGCCATGCCGAAGCAAAAACTGTTTCCATCTATGGAACCTTGGCCCCAGGAAAAGTGGATTTAAATATTCACGATGATGGCAAAGGCTTTGACGCTGATTCAAAACTTGATCCGGACAACTTGCTGGCGAATCACCACTTTGGCCTTTCCGGCATGGTCGAGCGTGCCTTCCTGATTGGAGCGAAGATAAAAATCCACTCCGCCCCAAGCACAGGGACAAGGATTCACATCGAGTGGAGCAACAACAATTCCGGCCCGGCATAGTTCAACTCAACAGCGGGGAAAGTATAATCAGCCAATCATGCCCACCCCTGAATCCATTCTCAAATCCACTTTTGGGTACGACACATTTAAACCCCTTCAACGCGAGATCATTGCCAATGTGCAGGCGCGGCGCGACACGCTGGTCATCATGCCCACGGGTGGCGGCAAGTCGCTTACCTATCAGGTTCCCGCGCTCCTGTTCGACGGCCTCACTGTTGTTGTCTCTCCGCTGATCGCGTTGATGAAAGACCAGGTGGAGCAACTACGCGCGCTGGGCGTCTCTGCGGTTTTTCTCAACAGTTCATTGTCTCCCGAAGAATATCAGGAGAATATGGACGCTGTAAAAAGTGGACTCACCAAGCTGCTTTATGTGGCGCCTGAGACATTACTGACTCCCAGGATTTACTCGCTTCTCTCTTCGCTCAAGCTTGATCTGCTTGCGATTGATGAAGCCCACTGCATCTCAGAGTGGGGACACGACTTCCGCCCCGAGTATCGTCAACTGGCGGATGTGCGCCGCAAGTTTCCGTCCGCAGTATGCATGGCGTTGACAGCCACCGCCACGCCAAGAGTCCGTGAAGATATCAAAACCTCATTGGGGTTCACACAATCGAATGAATTCCTCGCTTCTTTTAATAGAGAGAACCTGTTCATTGAAGTGACTCCCAAACGCGACCCCGTGGCGCAGACTTTGAAGTTCCTTGAAAATTTCAAAGACCAATCTGGAATCATCTATTGCTTCTCGCGCAAACAAGTGGACGAACTCGCCGCGACACTGGCGCGCTATAAATATTCTGTCCGTCCGTATCATGCAGGGCTTGAAGATTCAGACCGCAGAAAGAATCAGGAAGCCTTCATCCGCGACGACGCTCAAATTATTGTGGCGACGATTGCGTTTGGCATGGGAATCAACAAGCCGAACGTGCGCTTTGTGATCCATTTTGATTTACCTAAGAGTATCGAAAGCTATTATCAGGAAATTGGCCGCGCCGGGCGGGATGGCCTCCCCGCACATTGTTTATTGCTTTATAGCTATGCTGATGCGAGCAAAATCAGATATTTTATTGATCAAAAAGAGGAGCCTGAACGCAGCGCATCCTATCAACACCTGGATGCAATGACGCGCTACGCGGAAGGAAGCATTTGCCGGCGCAAGCCGCTGCTCTCTTATTTCGGCGAGACCTATTCACAGGAAAGCTGCGGCACCTGCGATAACTGCGGCATGGATGAAAGCGACCTCGCAGATATCACCATCCCGGCGCAGAAATTTCTCTCCTGCGTCAAACGCAGCGGGGAACGATTCGGCGCGGCGCATGTGGTGGATATTCTGCTCGGTTCAAAGAATGAGAAGATCGAAAAATATAAACATGATGAATTGTCCACTTATGGCATTGGAAAGGAACTGACCAAAAGCCAGTGGATGCATATCTCCCGTCAACTGGTGGAGAAGGGCTTGCTGAATCAGGAACCTGCCTATCGCGTGTTGTCGGTCACTGCCAAAGGGCTGGAAATGCTCAAGTCACGGGAGCAGGTTCGAGGT
>JACRBH010000123.1 GCA_016234535.1 Chloroflexota bacterium | reverse complement strand
GTTATATGGTAAAATGCCCTGCCTCCAAAAAAGGCTGCTGACTTGGAATCATTGTATTGAAAGGAACTATAACATGGCTAAGTGCAACACCTGCGGTAAAGCAACCACCTTCGGCCACAGCCGTTCATTCTCCCAACGCGCAACCAATCGCACGTTTAAGCCGAACCTCCAAAAGGTTTCGGTAATGGAGAAGGGCCGTCTCGTCAAGAAGACCCTGTGCGCCAAGTGCATCAAAACGCTCGGCAAATCTGCGGCTTAAGGATTGTTTTCCATTCGAAACAAAAATCACGGCGCGAAGCTGTGATTTTTGTTTTTAATTCATTATGTCGTTGCGAGGAGGGTGCTCTCCCCGACGACACTTGCGCCGTACGCCAGTGCGGTGAGCAATCTCCTACATTGTATGGGGATTGCTTCGGGCTAACGCCCTCGCAATGACGAAAGCTATTTATTACAACAACTCACGCAAGGCACGAATCCCCGCCCCCACGCCTTGCGGATGTTTGAAGACCGCATTGCCAGCTACAAAAGCATTTGCTCCTGCTTTATACATTAATGGCAAAGTCTCTTTTGAAATACCGCCGTCCACTTCAAGATGCGCGGTGGAGCGAAGCGCATTCAATTTATTGCGGACTTCCTCCACTTTGCCGATCATCTCCGGCATAAATGCCTGACCGGAATATCCCGGCTTGACACTCATCACCAAAACGAGATCAACAAGCGGGAGAGCCAAATCCAATGCGGAAGCGGGAGTGGCGGGATTCAAAGTAACACCAGCGTTACATCCCAGAGATTTTATTTTCTGTATCGTTTGCGGAAGGTCGGGACAAGTCTCAACGTGAACAGTAATATTGTTCGCGCCGGCTTTGGCAAAGGCTTCCAAATATTGATCGGGGTTGGAGATCATCAAATGCACATCAAGAGGGAGTTTGGTGACGTGTTTGCAGGCTTCCACAAACAGCGGACCGACTGTGATGGTGGGGACAAAATGTCCGTCCATGATGTCCATGTGAAGCCAGTCAGCGCCGGCGGATTCAACTGCGGTGATTTCGTCTGCCAGGTGAGTGAAGTCTGAGGCGATGATGGAGGGGGCGAGGATAAATTGATTCATATTGGAATGCGGACTTCAGTCCGCTATTGAAAGTAAAAGCGGACTGAAGTCCGCACTCCAAAAACTAAGGATTCCATGCGAAGTAGACCATCATCCAAAATGGGATGAGGCCGCCCACGGCCAATACGGCGAATAGGCCGAGTCCGACAGAGACCCAGTCAATTTCCTCGAAGGCAGAAGCAAGCTCGGGTTCGTCAGGAGGCGTCGGCTCGGGCGGGATATATCTCGGTTGAGCAGGTTCCAGCCGGGGTGGAGGAGTCTCTTCTTTGGGAGGCATCCTATCTGTAATTTCAGGGGTAAGCGCAAGGGATGGTGCGGGCGTTGGCGCATCGGGCTGAGTTCCAAATTTTTGCAGAACGCGCCCAAGCTGGTCGGCGGTGCGATAACGCTGGGATGGTTCCTTGGAAAGCACCTTGGTGATGATCTCTTCCAGCGCGGTTGGGATTTCAGGAATGTATTCGCGGATGGGGATCGGGCGCGCGGAAATGTGCAAGCGCGCGAGTTCGTCGGCGGTGGATGCGGTGAAGGGTGGCGTGCCGCATAACAATTCATACATGACCACGCCAATGGAATAGACGTCGGACGCGGGCGAAGGCGCTTCACCCTGGGCCTGCTCGGGCGAAAAGTAAAGCGGCGACCCCCAAACGACATCGGTGCGCTCGCCGGGCATCATGGTGGCGAGGGCGCGCGCAATCCCAAAGTCTGTGACCTTGAGCCGGCCATCCGGCGAGACCAGCATGTTATGCGGCTTGACGTCACAATGGACAAGCCCCGCGCGGTGAGCGTAACCGAGCCCCGCACAGGCTTGAATGATGAGCGGGATGCCTGCTTCGACTGTAAATCGTCCGCGTTGACGGATGAGTTGTTTGAGGTCTTTGCCGGGGATATGCTCCATGACAATAAAGAGCAGGTTATCTGCAAATCCAAAATCATGGACGGTGACGATATTGGGATGTGACAGATTGGCGGCGGCACGCGCCTCTGTCCGAAAGTGTTCCTGGAAATCGGGATTGTTTGAATAATCTTTCCGCAGGACTTTAATGGCAACGATGCGATCCAAAACAGCATCGCGCGCGCGAAAAACCTCGGCCATGCCGCCAGAGCCGAGTTTTTCAAGCAGTTGATAACGACCGTTGAGGAGTGTTCCTTCGTCCATTGAGTGGGATTATATCATTGGG
>JACRBH010000121.1 GCA_016234535.1 Chloroflexota bacterium | reverse complement strand
GGAGAAACTGATCTCGAAGGCGGAGCAGGCCAGGGTCAGCCGGATGCGCAAGCCAATATGACAGTTGACTTCGGCTTCTACACCATCCAGATGGGGAATCTGGTCTGGGATGATGCCAATGTTCAGGATAACGGCCTGTACGATACCGGCACCGAGAATGGCATTCAATTTGTGGATGTCCAATTGTGGTCTCAAGACCTGAGCACTTTGATAGCCACGAGCACAACCGATGCCAGCGGTATCTATTCGTTCAGCGGCCTGCCGCAGGGGAATTATGTCGCCCGCATTCCAGCCGTGGAATTTAATCCCGCCGGAACCCTGCGCGATTATGTTTCAAGCACAGGCGGCGCAGGCACGCCCTTTGAACCAGCGCCAAGCGCAGAGAACAATACAAATGATTCAGACGATAATGGCTCCATTACCGGCGGCACATTGGGGTTGGGCGGTTCCATTCAATCAAGCGTTTTCGCGCTCACGCCCGCCGCGGAAGAATCAGTGAATGACGCGCTGGGTCTCACCACTGAAACCAGAGTGGACTTTGGCGTATTCTTCCTTTCTCAAACCGACCTCGCAGTAACAAAGGATGACGGCACGCTATTCTATGTCCCAGGTGGAACGCTGACCTATATCATTACTGTGACCAATAACGGCCCAAGCGATGTGCCGAATGCAACCGTATCGGATGTGCTCCCGCCCCAGATCTCTTCGTGGACTTGGGATTGCACCGGCGCTTCCGGCGGCGCCTCGGGCTGTACCGGCGTCACAGACCTGACCAGCGATTTTAGCGACATTTTAAACCTGCCTCAAGGTGGAGGCATCACCTACACCGTCACAGCCACTATCGCTGGAACCGCTTCGGGTGATCTTACCAATTCAGTGACTGTCGCTTCACCGGGCATCATTGAACTTGATTCAACCAACAACACTGCCGATGATGTAGACCAGCCCGCTTCCTTGCAGGTTACGAAAGATGACGGCCTGTTGATTGTCGGCGCGGGGAGTACAGTCACCTATCAAATTGTGGTGACCAATAACGGCGCGATTGACATGACCAGCATCAATGTCACCGATACCCTGCCCGCGGATCTGACCTATCAAAGCGCAAACCCGGCTCCAACTACCATTGCCGGCCAAGTGCTTACATGGACGGGTCTGTCTCTCACCTCCGGCGCAAGCACCACGATCCAGCTTACCGCGCAGGTTGCAGTATCTCCTTCCGGAACACCCATCACAAATGTCGTGGCGGTTTTGGATACAAGCACTGGTGCAAACGACTCGGACGACGATACAGATACAGTCGCTCTAGATTCAGATTTCTCCAAGACATTAGCCGGCACCGACGCCGCTCATACAACCGACCTCGATGTTGCGATTGGCGAGATCCTAACCTACCAGCTTACGATAAATATTCCGCCCGGGGCAATGGACAATATGCTCATCGTGGATACACCGCAAGCCGGTCTGGCCTTCGTAGACCTGCTCGCTGTGGATGCTTCGAATCCGGATACAGATGGAGCCGGCGCGGGCGATACCGGCCTTTACAGCACTGCCATGACATTTGATTCAACCGGCCTATGCACCAACTGCGCTGATGGAACGGCTGCTGGCACAAGCAATCCACTGGTGGAAAACAGCGGCGGTAAAGTCACCTTCAACTTTGGCACACTGGCAAACAGCAGCGGAGTCAATGAGACGGTCACGATCCAATACAGAGTCGTCGTCCTTGATATGGTTGCAAACCAGAATGGCGGCACTCTCGTAAATAATGCCGTTTGGACCTGGAGTGGCGGCATTCTGACCAGTTCCGCTCCGACCGTCGAAATCGTGGAACCGGATCTTTCCATTGACAAGAATGTCAATACGAATGCTGCGCCTTATGGATCCGCTGTCACCTTTACCATTGACATCGCTCATACGGCTGATAGCGCGGCTCACGCATACGATGTTGTCGTCACGGATGAATTGCCCGACGGTCTTGCTTATATTCCGGGCACGCTAAGTTTCAGCGGGCTTGCGCCAACCTCGAATAACTATGATGCGGGAACTGCCACCCTTACATTTACCTGGGATGAATTCCCATTAAGCGCAACCGCCACCATCACCTTCCAGGCGACGTTCATCGGCCCAGCGCCCGTAGTCAACACTGCCAGTGTTGCGTGGACAAGCCTCCCGCTTGATCCTACGCCGGGCGGGCCTGTTGTACTCTCGGCATACAATAACATGTCCACAGAGCGCTGGTACGATCCAACGGATGGGGGCAGCTTGAACAACTACGGCACACAGGACTCTGTCACCTTAACTGTTCCATTGCTGCCAAATACCGGTTTTGCTCCGGGAGAAATAACGATCCTGCCTGCCCAGCCTGACATGCTCCAATATGTCAATCTTGGCGATTTCTGGCTGGAGATCCCAGAGTTGGGCGTCAAGATGCCCATTGTCGGTGTCCCGCTGCAAGACGTCGGCTGGAATCTGACCTGGCTGGGCAACCAGGCCGGATGGTTGGAAGGAACCGCTTATCCAACTCATGCCGGCAACTCGGCAATTACCGGTCATGTTAATGATGCCAACGGAAACCCCGGTCCATTCGCCAACCTCAATCGGTTGTATTGGGGTCACAAGATCATTGTGCATATGGGCGGACAGAAATACACTTATGAAGTCCGTGAGGTGCGTTTGCTCTGGCCGAATGATAGTAAAGTTTTCAAACATGAAGATCTCGCCTGGTTGACGCTTATCACCTGCAAGGATTACAACGAGAAGACCGATACCTATGCACAGCGGGTAGCTGTGCGCGCTGTGCTGGTATCTGTAGTGGATGAGTAGATAAACCAGTAAAACAAAAAGCACGGAGGGCAGGAACGCCTCCGTGCTTTTTGTTTTTATTTTCTTTGTCTGAATTGCAGCAATCGCTTATTTTCGATCAAACACTGCCCAGCATGGTCTTACGGTTTTAGCACTACAAAATTATCAAAGACCACGTCCACGCCCGGCTGAGCGAATGTGCCAGCCAGCAGGCCAACGTCGCCTGCCGTCAGTGTCGTATCCTTCGCCGTTGCAACTGGGAAGCCATTGATGTAAAACGATAAAGTATCCCCCACACAATCAGCGCGAATATGATTTACGGCCATTCCCGTTTTGATGTTACTGTCTGCTTTCATTTCGCTTTGACCAAGCAATTGCGCTTTTCCACCGGAAAAAATTCCGATGCCGTAAAAGCCGTCGCTTGTAAGCATGAAGAAATAATAATCACTGCTTGTATAACGGCAAATCAAGCCGATGCGGTTTTCGTCGGGACCGCCGAGTTTACCTGAGTCCACTTCCATGCGCACATCCGCAAAATTCCTGTGCGGCGTTGACAAGGCATTCGTTTGAAGATTATTCACAAGCAGACGGTAGCCGCCCGCATCATAGTCCATCGTGCCCTCGGCAGTTGAAAAGCGATCCCAGCCGCTGACCGGTTTCGCAAAGTCGTCTTGAAACAAGACGCTCCCTGATGGCACGCCCTGATCCTGCGGCGGAACTGGTGTTGCCGGCGTTGTGGAACAGGCGAAGGAAAGGACAATCAACAATGTGAAAAGGATTAGTAAACGATTCATGAAGCGATTTTATCATGAGGAAATCCTTCCATATGTGTTTTATCCAGCAATTCTCAATATGTCGTTGCGAGGCAGGCTCCTGCTCTTTCCGTCGAAGCAATCGCCTCGTTATTGGAAGGCTGCTTCGGATAAATACAAGACCGTCCCGCATAACAGTTTTCAAATTGAGAAGGGTTTTGTTTTAGCGCTTCCAAAATGGCTTTATAAATTCACCTTGCTGTGAGGATTTTTGAAGGAAATAAATTCCAGCCGCCAGACAGATCACCACGGCAAAGATGGAGGCTTCGGCGCCAAAGTCACCGCCGGAAAGTAAAACCGGTCCGCTGAGGTTTGACTGCAACAATCCTTTGGCTTCATTCCCAGAGACAGCCACGCCAAAAATGGCACCCTGGGTAAAGTTCCATGCGAAGTGAATGCCGATGGGAAGCCACAATCGGCGAGTGTACATATAAGCAGCGGCCAGCATGATGCCCGCTTCAATCGCAATCGCGATTCCACCCCACAAAGTGGCATTGGGATTGGCAAGATGCAACAGGCCAAAGATAAGCGCCGAGGTCGCCAGCGCCGGCCAGGTCCCCAATGATTCTTCCAGAATCCGAAACAGAACCCCGCGGAATAAAATTTCCTCAACCACACCAGAAATGATCGCAAGAACAAACCAGGGGACAATCGTCGCCCAGCCATTTATTCCCGAAACGCGATAATAGCCAAGCGCCCACAAAATTCCGATGGCCGCAGAAAACAGCGCCATACCAACCACTACTCCACCGGCTAATTCTTTCACGGAAGATGTCAGTGACAATTCAGTGACACTTCGCCTTTCGATCAGACGGACAAATCCGTAGTAAGCAAAGCTGACAGCGAAAACAGCAATAAATACTGAAAGCAAGTTTGCCCAGACTGCCTCATGGCCGAATAAAGCATCCGTGCCGATTTGAGCAACAAAAGTAATAACGCTCAAGACCAAAAAACCTAAAAATATTCTAATAGGTGGAAATTGCAGGAACTTCAAAAATTTACCAGTGGCTTGCATTCTTTCATTCATAATATTTATTCCTATTCATCCATTTAAACTTTTATAGGACTTACGCTAACCCTGGTGGGAATCCGCTAATCTACGCCAATCCACGCGGATTTTAAAAAAATTAGAAAATTCGTAAAGACTTACCATACATAGTTTTCTTCAAGGAGCCTGTTTTTTGTTCGGACTGCGGACTAAAAAAGTCCGCAGTCCAATTTTTTGCGTAAGGTGAGTTAGTAAGCCCCAGCAAGCCAGTTCCACAAGCATAACCCGGGCAGCGATGGTTAATAATGTATGCACAGCCATCCGCAAGAAACCAGACCTTGGGGGTTTTCTCCAAAGTTTCGAGACCTATTAATTATGAAGCGCCAACTGGACTGTATAGTTCAGGCGACAGTCACTGCTACCAAGAGTGACTGTCGCCTATTTCCTTCCACCTGTATCAACTAACCAACATCGCCTTTGCCATCCGCCCATGCAGTTGACCAACACCGCGCGCGATGTTCATGAAAATTGTCCAGAGCAGGAAACCGCCGAACACCCATAAAGGATACGTCCAAACAGGGAAGGTGTAGCGGATGCCGTTATTGAACAGCGCTCCCTGATGAAAAACCTCCTGCAAGACCGGGATCGAGATGAATGCCAGGGAAAAACTTAACACGGTGACGATGACCGTGAAATAAACGGTTCCCAACACGAACTGGATGATCATATACAGGATAAACAGCCAGGTATGTTTATCGGTGACAAGCGCTTTGAGACGATCCAGCCACTTCATACCCTGATGTGAAAAAATGGGGCGTCTTGGCATACGTACGCCGAGAAGCGCTTCCACCAGCCGCCCTTCGAGCAGAGCCAATCCGCGCACCGAGAGCAGGAACAGCAATGCCAGCGGGAAACCGAAAATAAAAATCAGGAAGGAAACAGATAGCGAGATGCCTGTCACAGCCCAGGTAAAGTAGAACACACCCGTGATAAAGGCGATGAACATGTATAGCAGAGCACCCCAGGCACGCGGGTCCGCGTAGACACCAAAGAAGCGGCCCAATACCGAACCTGACTTCGCGGCCTGTTTCAAAACAGGGGAAGTACGGCGTTCAACTTCCTGGTACGCGGAGGCTGTTTCTTCGGGCATTCCATATTCCTCAATGAGTTTTTGGAGTGCATCTGTTCCATTAAGTTCGGGATTCGCCTCCCGCGCAACCTCCAGCGCTGTGGATAAATGCTCACGCGCATCGGCTTGCGCATCCTGCACCAGCGCGGGATCGGCATCCTTCATTTCGGTCTTCAAGGCATCGAGATATTCTTCAATTGTATTAAACATGGTGTCATCCTTTCAAAATTGCGTCAACAAACTTCTTGGTCTGCTTCCAAATTTCAAGCCATTCGGTCAGTGCCGCCCGGCCATCTGCGGTGATCTTGTAATACCTGCGCGGCGGGCCTGAAACGGAAGGCTCGACCATGCTTTCCAGCAAGCCATTCTCCTCCAGAGAGCGAAGCACGGGGTACAAAGTCCCCTGCTTCATCATGGGAATCTCCGGGCCGCTTTCCTCCAGCAGCTTTGCGATCTGGTACCCATACATCGCTTCCTTGCTTCGGCTCAATACACTCAACAATACAAGTGAGGATGTGCCTGAATTCAATTCCTTCTGAAACTTCTTGGTTTGTGCAACAACTTCAATCATACTGGCTCCTTTCAGTAGTATCAATTCCGCACTACTAATAAATCAATAGTAGTATCAAACTGATATTATGTCAAGGGTGCAAATAAAAAAAGTCCCACTTTAAAGCGGGACTTTTAGGTTGAGGATAAAGTTCTTTACGGAAAATATTTATCGATCAGTTGCACGGCGAACAACCCATCCGCCCCGTTTGCATCGGTATCGCGAACGTAGATCAATTCATCCAACCCGGCGGTGCGATTACCCTGCGAAATATATGTCATCGCCAGATGAATATGCGCGGGAAAATGATTCGGGAAGCGGGCGATCACATCCAACAAAGTTTGCTCAGCATTGGCATATCGGCCCGAAGAAAGATATGACCATCCCAAAGTATCCAAGGCAAATGGATCATCAGGCGCAAGCTCAACTGCTCGTTGCGCCGCGGGCAGACCGACGTCTTCGATATGCGCGCCATTGTCCGCGCAAAAAACAGCCAGCAAACGCCAATAGGTGGAGTCCAACGGCGTGAGTTCTGTCGCATGTTGATATGCCGCCAGCGCAGAAACGATGTCACCATTTTTGAAATATGCATCACCAAGCGAAGCCTGCCATGCGGGGTTCTGCGGCTCGGCTTCTGCGGCTGACAAATATTCGGCCAGCATCTGCGGGTAATTTTCCTGGCGTTCCCAATACAGTCCACGCAAGGCGCGGATGATGATGGATTTGTCATCGAGCGCCACAGCCTGATCAAGTTCAACGCTTCCATCCTGACCTGTATTCTGCTTTGCTTCGCCAAGCCAGGCCCACGCCTCGGCATTATCAGCGTTAAGCGTGAGAGTCTTCTCGAAAGCGGCGATGGCTAAATCCCATTCCTGAACCAAACCCAGGGCGCGGCCAATCGTCAACATTTGTTGTGATGGATCGCCTTGCAGGGAGGAAACATTCAAGGCGGCGCGCAATGTCTGCACCGCGGAATCAGTTTCAGGGTCCAGAGAAGAAGCGAGCATTAATTCGGGCAGAGCTTTGTCAGGCTCCAGAAAAGCCAAAAGGAGGCCGAGCCTGTAATGGGCGTAGACATCCTCCGTTCCCAATCGCGTTTGATTTTTCAGCGCGTCACTTTCAGCCGCCCAATTTTTTTGCTGGCGATACATATAAGCCAGTCCCGCATACAGGGCCGCGGAATCATAAACCTGCGAACCCTGTTGATAAGCCTTGATCGCCGATGAAATATCACCCGTGTTGAAATAAGAAGTCCCCAACACCAGCCAGCCCTGTTCTGAAAGTTTTGGCGCACGATTCAGGAATGTGATCGCGTCGGCCGGGTTTCCATTCAGACCCGAGGCAATGCCCGCCTGTTCCCATAGATCGTCACGCCATGGCAGGAAGCGCGCTGCCCGCTCAAAAGAATCTGCTGCGCCGCCATAATTCCGCGCGGAGAATTCAACCCCGCCTTTTTTTATATTGGCGTAGCTCGCAGAAATTACAGGTAACAGGACAGCGGCCAGCAGTGTTATGAGGATAAGCGGCATGAGCCATTTTGAATTACGCATCGTAACTGTAATTATACGTTGACTATTCAATATATTTGAACTGGCATTATAATCATGGAAACATGAGCGCATTTACCAGCTTGATTCTCACACAATTAACCGTCCCGCCAGGCGACTTGATATATTATGTTGTACTGGTATTCGCAGTAGCCAGCGCGCTTCAATCGGCGTTCAACCATTGGCGCGCAAGCGAGTTTCCGCAGGCGCGCCGCGCATTTGTGGGGCTCGGCATTCTGCTAATCGCGCAAGTTGTCATGTTCATATTCAGCGGACTTGGCTGGCAGCACATCATCAATTCAAAGTCAGTCCTGCCGCCCATGGACCGCGCTTTTATCCTGTTTGGCATCATCTGGATCACATGGCTGTATGCATTCCCTGAGCCAAGCCGCGGCGCAGATGCCGCAGCGACTTTACTTAGCTTGCTGGTAATCACTGCGCTTGGATTAAGTCTGCTCACGTGGCAGCCGCAAATTGCATTGACCAGCTACAACCTGACCGCCGATGATTGGTATTGGCAGCTCGGTTCGTTAATTGCGGCCCTGCTGGGTATCATCACACTATTCATCCGCAGGCCGGATGGAATGTGGAATGGGGTCATTCTGCTGGTGATCGGGTCGCTTGGACATGCTGGGCACATGTTCTTTACTTTTGAAGGTAATTATTCCGGCATCGTGCGG
>JACRBH010000120.1 GCA_016234535.1 Chloroflexota bacterium | reverse complement strand
TGGTATGCCCGGTATTGCCAGATACAGCACATAACCAAAGCCTTCGAGGATGAGTGCGGTCAATGACAGGGCTGCGATACTGCCATAGATCAGCACCCAGAAGCGGGCGGGGGCCAGATCGCTTTTTGGGCGTCTGCCGGAAACTGCTTTGACGATGACTGCCATCGGTTGGCGAATCATGAAAGCAGACATCGTGGCGATAATAAGATTGAGGGTTGCGTAATCGAATTTTCCACCTGCGAAGATGCCGACCAGCAATGGGCTTAAAATAAACACCCATGAGCCGTGATCCTGCGGCAGGGCGATCTGTTTTTTGAAGTAGTCTCGCATGGCGCGGCAAGCATACAAGAAAACTCTTGCGCGCGCAAGGTTGTTATAATGTGCATAAATCATTCAAGGAGAAGTTTATTATGGCAAAAAAGAAACCTGTAAAAAGAGCTGCTCAAAAACCCGACATGACCAAGCAATATATGGCATTGACCGTGGTGCTGGTTTTGGTTGGACTATTCACCTGGTATTTGCTTTCGAGACCCAAATCGGCACCTGTCAGCGAAGTTGATCCGAATGTCAATAGCGTGGTCAATGGAACTACTTCGGCCTGTGCAATTTTTGATTCGATCCCGGCAGCGACTACATACAGCGAAGCGCCGCCCTTGCTGATTGACAGGGCGAAACAATATTATGCAACGATGAAGCTGGCGAAGGGCGGTCAGATGGTGATCGAGTTGTATCCTGCGAAAGCGCCCATTACTGTGAATAGTTTTGCCTTCCTTTCTTGTAAAGGCTTCTTCGATGGTTTAACCTTTCATCGTGTATTGCCTGATTTTATGGCGCAGGGTGGAGACCCGGATGGCACAGGCATGGGTGGGCCTGGCTATCAATTTGTGAATGAAGATAATGACCTAAAGTTTGATAAGGCGGGTGTGCTGGCGATGGCGAACGCGGGCCGCGACACAAATGGGAGTCAATTCTTTATTACTTTTTCTGCGCAGGATTACCTGAACGGTGGATATACCATCTTTGGGCAGGTGGTCGAGGGTATGGGGGTGTTGAGCTCCATCACACTTCGTAATCCGGATACTACCCCCTCGTTTCAGGGTGATGTGATCGAGTCGATTACGATCACGCAGAAGTAAATTTCACGGATGATAAAAGAAACGGAGCCCACCAGAAATAAATCTTTGGAGGTGGGCCTGTCAATTAAATTTAAAAAGACGCTGGATGATGAAGATTTGTTTTCTCAATCCAAATCTTCATCATCCACGATGGCTGGCGGTTCGGTGCCCAATGCAAACGCCCAAACGCCGCTTTCATTCATCAATGCGGCGGTTTCGTAGGGAGTGAGCAGGAATTCAAAATCCTGAGATTCAATAAAGTCGAGGATTAATTTGTGCGGAGGCCTTTCTTTTTTGAAGCTTTTCTGAACCCGGCCAAGGAAGTATTTGGCGCTTTCCTGTGAGATATGAAATCGTGACGATATTATTTCGAATGGTTTGATTTTGTCCATGCTTTTATTGTAACTGATGGACAGCCCTTTGTTTGAACGTGCCGCACAATTATTGTGTTTGATGTTGATGGAAATTGTTGTATAGTTAAAGCAGCTTTTATTGGAGGCGCAAAATGACAGAGAAATTTACAAAAGGCGAAATGCATGGATGTATCGTTTGCGGGAAGTTGTACCAGCTTTATGTGGTCAATGACGCCAGTGGCAGGTTCATTGACGCCAAAGTAATGAGTTCCGGCGGGAGGCTTGTGACGTATGCGATACGTCCGCTTGTGGCATGTGATAAACATGCAGACGCGGAAATTGAATCGGCGGTTGTCCGGGCGTATGGTAAACAAGACGAGGATGATGATTAACACGAGCATCTAAAAAATTAGGAGGTGCGAAATGAGAAGAGCAATTCTGGGAATAACCCCTGCTTTATTGATGTTGGCTCTGGCAATCCTTGCCTGTAACATGCCCCAAGCCAATGGGGCATCGCCCATGCCAATCGAGACAGTTACTCCGACTGTTGACGGCCTTGTGCCTGAAACCGATACGTTTACACCCGAACCAACCTCCACGTCAGCGCCGCAAATGACCGAGACGCCCTCTCCAGCCCCGACGGCGCAGGATCCGCTTGTTTCTCGGGCCGCTTTATGTTGGTGGGGACCTGGTCCCGTTTATGAGGTGATCAGTTCATTGAAGGAAGGCATCCGCGTGAAATTGGTTGGGCGCGGAAGCATCCCTGGCTGGCTGTTGGTGGATAACCCGACTTATCATGTCCCGTGTTGGGTGCAGGATTATTATCTGCAAATTGATTCAGGAACTGATTTTTCCGTGCTGCCGATTTTTACTCCACCGCCAACGCCCACGCCGACAAAGGTTCCGACGAAGACCCCTACTCCCACACCGACGCCCCCATAGTCTGATTGCGTGAGCGATACACAATTGGATTTCATACAAAAAGGAACCCTTGAAAGAAGTTCAAGAGTTCCTTTTTATTAACTCACCTTACCTAGTGTCGTTCTGAGTAAGACCACGGTGAAAGCGCCGTTCATAGCAAAAGAAACTAGTGCAGTTTTCGTTGGGCGACATAAATGCGCGCTACAGGCTGAATTGCGTAACGTCAGTTATTAAACTTCATTCGTTTGGCTTTTATCTAATGTTGGTGTATCATCGTGAAGGTTTTTTCAAAAATCCTCCAACTTGAGGCAGTCCATGTCAACCGAAAATAAATTTATACTTGCAATAGATTTGGGGACTTCAGGCCCTAAAGTGGCGTTATTTTCCACGCAGGGCGAATTGGCAGGCAGTGAATTCGAGGGGACACCGGTTTTACTTCCAGCGGGCGGCGGTGCGGAGCAGGTACCGGATGATTGGTGGAACGCGATCCAAACTGCGGGGAAACGATTGCTGGCCAAGGGGCTTATCTCCAACGATGATATTGTCGCAGTTGCCATTACTGCGCAATGGTCGGGCACTGTCGCGGTGGATCGGGAGGGCAATGCGCTGGGGAATGCCATCATCTGGATGGACTCGCGCGGCGCTCCGTATATCGACAAGCTGGTAGGCGGTCCAATCGAGGGATACAGCCTTGCGAAACTTATAAATTGGATTCGGTTGACGGGCGGCATTCCTGGAAAATCGGGCAAGGATCCGACGGCTCATATTCTATATCTCAAACACGAGCATCCTGATATTTATCAACGCGCATACAAATTCCTTGAACCGGTGGATTACATTGGACTGCGTCTGACTGGAAATTTTGCCGCATCTTTTAATTCCGTTACTTTGAATTGGGTGACGGATAATCGCAACATCGAGAATGTCACCTATCACGATGGTCTTATCGATCAGACGAAGATAGACCGCGCGAAACTACCTGACCTGAAGCCTGCGAATGCGATACTGGGGACTCTCCGCCCGGACATTGCCCGTGCCTGGGGCTTGCGCGAAGATGTCAAGGTGCTGATGGGTTCGCCGGATGTCCACTCCGCAGCTGTCGGGTCCGGAGCGGTGCGCGATTTTGAACCGCATCTCTACATCGGCACATCCGGCTGGTTGACCTGTCATGTCCCATTCAAAAAGACAGACCTGTTTCATAATTTGGCCGCGCTTCCCTCTGCTATTCCGGGCCGTTACCTGCTGACCAACGAACAGGAATGCGCCGGTGGATGCCTGCAATATTTGCGAAACAACATAGTTTTTCCGGATGATGAGTTGGGGACAGGCGCGCAGCCGTCCAATGCATATAAGTTGTTTGACCAGATCGCCGAACGCACTCCGGCTGGCAGTGACAAGTTGATCTTTACGCCCTGGCTTTACGGCGAGCGCACTCCGGTTGATGATCATCTTGTGCGCGGCGGTTTTAATAACCAGTCGCTCAATACAACGCGCTCGCACATGGTACGCGCGGTCTTTGAGGGAGTTGCCTACAACGCGCGCTGGTTATTAAAGTATGTGGAGCAATTTAACAAACAACCTGTGACTTCTCTAAACATTGTTGGGGGCGGGGCAAAATCCAACATCTGGTGCCAGATCCACGCGGATGTGTTGAACCGTCCGATTCGACAAGTCAAAGACCCGATCGAAGTCAATGTGCGCGGCGCGGCATTGCTGGCCTCGGCTTCGCTGGGCTATATGCGATATGACGAGATCGGTACCCATGTGAAGATCGCCAACACATATACGCCGAACCCTGATCATCGCAAAATATATGATGAGCTTTTCAGTGAGTTTGTGGCTATTTATGAAAGCAATCGCAAAATTCACGCGCGTTTAAATCGGCAGCATTAACTCAAACCCGTACCGCGACATTTATGTCGCATTTTTGCAAGGCGACATAAATGTCGCGGTACTTTTTTGTAATTTTGGAGAATCATTCATGAGTTGGAAAGATAGCATCATCAAACAACTGGGGAAACTTAATCCAAAACTTTTGGCTTCGGTGGAAAGAGGGATGAAAGCCATCCCCGGCGTCGGTCAAAAGATAGATGCTGAATACGCCGAGGTCATGGTTGAGTTGGAGAGTTCCGCCAAACCATATAAAAATAAATTTACCTCCTTCACGCAGATTCCGGGTGCAGGGTTCGGCCATGCCGAAATTTTGCGCGAAATGGAAGCCATGCGTGCGCTGGAGGAATCACATTGGAAGGACGGCTTTGTCTCAGGCGCGGTGTATCACGGCGATCAGGAGCATATTGATTTTCTAAACCAGGTGTACGCCATCAACTCGCAGAGCAATCCACTCCACGCGGATGTTTGGCCTAGCGCAACCAAGTTTGAAGCGGAAATCGTTGCGATGACAGGCAACATGCTCGGCGGGGCGGGGCAGGATGTGTGCGGCACGCTATCCTCTGGCGGCACGGAAAGTATTATGCTGGCGATGAAGACTTATCGCGATTGGGCGCGTGAGAAGAAAGGCGTCACAAAGCCTGAGATGATCGTTCCGATCACCGCACATGCCGCGTTCGATAAAGCCAGTCAATACTTTAATATCAAGACCATCCACGTGCCAGTGGATGATAATTTCCGCGCAGATGTAAATGCTGCGAGAAAAGCGGTGACAGCCAACACGATTGTCATTGTCGGTTCCGCGCCGTCCTTCCCACACGGCGCAATTGACCCGATCGAGGAATTATCTGAACTTGCAAGACAGCATAATATCGGCTTTCACGTGGATGCCTGTCTCGGTGGGTTTGTCCTGCCGTGGGCTGAGAAACTTGGTTACCCTGTCCCGCCGTTTGATTTTCGTTTACCGGGTGTAACGTCCATGTCGGTGGATACGCATAAATATGGATATGCCGCGAAAGGCACATCGGTGGTTTTATATCGTGGTCAGGAATTAAGGCATTTTCAGTATTACACCACGACAGAATGGCCCGGCGGATTGTATTTTTCACCCACCTTTGCAGGCAGCCGACCGGGAGCTTTGAGCGCGGCTTGTTGGGCTGCGCTGACTTCGATTGGCGTAGAAGGATATTTATCCGCGACCAAGAAAATACTTGAAACGGCTGATGCCATTAAGCAGGGGATTCGTGAAATTCCTGAACTTCACATTCTTGGTGAGCCGCTCTTTGTTGTGGCATTTGCCTCAGAATCGATCAATGTTTACAAAGTTTTGGATTACATGTCGCACAAGAAGTGGAGTTTGAACGGACTGCACAAGCCGACTTGCGTGCATATCTGCGTCACGTTGCGGCATACCCAGCCGGGTGTAGCCGAGCGCTTTATTGCTGATTTGAAAGAAGCCGTTGAACATGTGAAAGCGCACCCCGAAGAAAAAGGGACGATGGCGCCTGTCTACGGCATGGCGGCGACTTTGCCTTTGCGCGGCATGGTCAGTGATTTGCTCAAAAAATATTTGGATGTGATCTTCAAGGCTTGAAAGGCAAGGATGAATTATGAAGGATAAAAAAGTCGCGCGAGATAATTCGCGCGACTTTTTTATTTACTAGACGTTATCGGAATTAAGCAATTGAATTACAAAATAGCCTTGAAATCAGCAGTTTTTCGCTCCAAAACCTTATTACCGATAACGTCTACTGATTACTGAAAACTGATTACTGCTTGCTGACCTATCCGCAGCCGCCGCCAGATTTATCACGTTTCAACTGCAATATGATCTTGGCTTCGAATTCCAAGGCTTCGTATTCAATCGGGTTGGGATCGCATGACTCGTAGCGGCTGCCCAATGCCGCAGGGAAGATATAGCCCAGTTGGTCGTCACCAGCATTCGGCGCGGGTTGAAGCGCTTTGTCTTCTGCGCCGAAAAATGCAATCCAGTTGTTGACTCCGCCCTCGAGGATATATACATTCTGCACGCTTGATCCAACGAGAGTCTTCCATGCTTTGGTGGCCGCTGCTTCATCATTGCTCATCAATATGAACACGCTGTTGGCGGGCGGCTCACTGAGCAGAACAGGAATAACTTCTGTAAGGCGGTCCAACGGAACATTGACTGCGTTTTCGATATGATACAGGTTGTAATCTGCTTCGGAGCGCACATCGAGATAAACGGGATTCATAGACTGGTTGTATTTGGCCTTGAAAGCTTCGGCGGGTGTGATGAATACGAGGCGGTTCGCGAGCATATCATCTGCCGTGTAGGTCAATGTGTTGACGATGGGGTCGGCGTTTACCTGCTCGATTGTCTCGGTGCGCGTGAATGTGACTTTGTTGTATTTATCTTCGAGTGAGGGACTGCCAATTGCGAGGACTGTGACGGCTGCGGCGAATAGCGCCACAGCGCCAGCTACGCGGAGTTTTGGCTCCTTGCTCAGATCCCTTTTACCGAAGATACGCTCGAGTTGTTCGCCGCCCCAGAACATGAAGAGCGCCATGAGGATGACGATCACCACCACTGCGCCAACTGGGATGCCGAAGACCTGATCGAGAGTGACGCGTCCGTAATAACCCGCGTTGGTGTACCAGCCGTCGAAATATTTTTCGGTTTCACCAAAAAGGAACGCGCCGACAAATCCGCCGAGCATGAATAACATGCCGTCGATCTTGCCTGTGGAAGCGGATGCGAGCGAAGTGGTGGGACAGAACCCGCCAACGATGAAACCGACGCCCATGATCAGTCCGCCGACGATGCCCGAAGCGAGATACGTCGGGTTGACCCAAACCTGACTGAAGTCAAGAACGCCAAGCCCGACTGCGCCGAAGATCAATACCATCGCCACGGCAATCGCGGTGAACATAACCTTGAGTACGGTCATTTCGGTAAAATAAAATTGTGCGGCGAGTTTTCTTGAATCGCCAAAGCCAGACATTTCAAGCGTGTACCCAAATGCAAAGCCGATTACGGCAAAGAGCACATACGTCCACGGGTGTGCCGCGCTGACTGCTACGAGAGAGGGGAGGGGAAAGTTCATTTTGTTTCTCCTGTTTATCCGTCATTGCGAGGAGCGAACTGTGCGACGAAGCAATCTCATACTATGCAGGAGATTGTTTCGGGCGGGAGAGCACCGCCCTCGCAATGACGAGTGTTTTCTATAACCAATACTTCCTTACAAAATACGCGACACCGTATGCTCCGCCAAAGATGGCGAACATGACCACCCATGAACCAGCGGAGAGAGTCGCGCCGCCTGATAAAGCCTGTCCTGATGTGCATCCGCGTGCCATGCGCGCCCCGTAGAGGAAGATCACGCCGCCAAGGAAAGCCATCAGCCAGCGGGTGCGGTTGGAGATGTTGGGGCCTTTGGTTGTCATGAATTTAAGTCGCCCGCTGAAGAAACCCGATGAAAAACCACCGAGCAGCGCGCCGAAGAATACAGGCACGATCCAATCGTCCAGCGGATTTTTATCCCCGCCCGCCAGCTTCAAGAGGTATGGTGTATTGTCCACGTGAGCGGGGGCAACCGCATCCACGAACGCCGCGTCGAGGCGGCTGGTCGCGCCTGATGAGCCAAGCCCGTTGCCTGTCAGCAAGATTGCGAGGAACAATACAATTCCCAATACAGCTCCGCCAAAGTACGGATGCACATAAGCCTTTTCAGGCCGGTTGAATATTGATTTTCTTGTTTGAGTAGCCATTTGATACTCCTTTTATTTGCCATGTCATTGCGAGGAGCATTTTTGCGACGAAGCAATCCCATATTTGCAGGAGCTTGCTTTGGGCGGAAGAGCACCGCCCTCGCAACGACATTACTATGAAACTTACTTCTTACCTTTTACTTCTTTCTTCTCATGCACTTCCACTTCCTCATACCCAGTCACCATGCCGCGCATGGCTTCGAGCGGAGTTGCGCCAGTGGTTGTCATGTACACATGCACAAGGATGAAAGTTCCGAATGCCCAGGCGACGAGCGAATGGAATGGAGCAAGGAACGGCAGGCCGCCCAACATATTGGCAATCTGTGGGAATTTTTGCACACCCCACATCAACGCGCCAGTGACGATCTGAAGCGGCAGCAACACATTCAAGATCATAAAGTAAGTCATTTTCTGGATCGGGTTCATGCGGCTGTTCGGCACTTTTTCGAACGGATGGCCTTCGCCCTTGAAAATACCACCAATGTAATATTTGGCCTGAACAATGGCGTCATCAAAGAAGCCATAAGGATGCGGAATGAACTCGCGAATTCTATCGGTCGTAATGTGATAGAACAACGAAAGCGCCGCATTGATCACAAGGATGACCGCAACCACATTATGCACAGTCACCACACCGCGGAACGAGAATGCGCCGAAGATGTCAGGTCTGTGGATGATTAAGCCTGTAAACAACAGGATGACAATGGATGCAGTCTGCAGCCAGTGCCAGAAGCGGCGATAGGATTCGTACATATAAATCCGCTCGGTTCTTGCGTGACCTTTGGGCTGCTTCCTCGACGAGAGGAATCTCAGCGTCCCGTGACCGATCACACCTAAAAGCGAGCCCGCGAACAGGATCGCACCAAGCCAGTCAATCCAGCTAACCCGGCTGGAACCAAAGACATACAGCTCATCGTTGGAAGGCATTGGCTGATAGTACAACGCGCCATCTTCGCCAGCGACAATCTCGCCGCTGCCGTTGACATTATTGTCTGCATCGAACACAGGCATGACAGGCGCATTATCTGCAAGTTTGATGGATTGCGATACCCGTGACCCTTCGTTGTGACAGGCTTTGCAGTCATTGACAGCGTCTGCGCCGCGAGTGACGTTATGGTTGATGCTGTAGGGTTGCACCATACCTTCGATGCGCGGATTATTCAATCCAAGCGCGGCAAGTTTGGTCTTTACAGCTTCTTCTTTGGTTGAAGAGTTGATGGTTAATTCGGCACCACCGAGTCGACTGTCACCATTCTCGTCAAAAGCCGCAACAATATCTGCCGCGTATTTTCCATCCGCAAGATACGCTGCCTCAAGATCGACCAGGCGGACGGGGCGCGTATTTCCGTTTGCATCGTCATACACCCAGTAGAAGGATGTGATCAAGTTATAGGGCGCGAGCAGTTTCTGCCCATCGATATTTGTGCGATTGAGCAGGACAGGCTCATACCCGGTGACGAGAGAGTCTACTTTGTTGGGAGTCCCTTCCACGCCGCGGCAGGATTCGACTGCCTTGCCATCGGTTGTGATGACTGTCCAATCGTAGGTTTGAATGGCGGGTGCGTACATCTGCGGGATGTGGCAGGTTTCGCAAGCTACTGTATCAATGTGGGTTTGTACATAAGGAAGCCAGTCAGCGTGTCCCTTGTTGTAATCATGGCAATTCTCGCAACGCCGCATCGTTCCTTTGGATTCGGGAGCGACGTTGAATTGCGCGCTTTGTCCGCGTGCAAAATCGTGGTTTGGTCTTTGCAGGTATTCGCCGATTTCAAGGGAGCGTGGATCGTAAACAAGGTGTTCAGGGTTGTTGCTTTGCGCTTCGCTTAAGTGCGAGGGATTGTTCAATGCATAGTGACAATCTGTGCATTGCAATTGGCGTTCTGCGTGAATATCCCACGAGCGGTCAAGATCATCCTTGTTTGTCAGGTTCACGCCGGATGCGTTAATGCGTTGCGCGGAAACGACTTGCCCGGTAGTCGCAGTCTGTGGGTAGTTCAGGTCGCATGCGGTGAGAGTCAGTGGCTCATCGGTTTCAGGATGGACTTCACCGTGACAGGTTGCACAGTTTGCATTAGTGGGGTCTTGAATTCCGATGGTCTCACTCTTGAGCTCGCCAGCCGCGGTAAATGAATCTGCGTTCCAGACCCAGCCGTCAGTTGATTCTTCGACGATATTCAGTCCAAGCAATGTGGCAGTGTTGGCTTTGCCGAACTCGCCAGCATGGATCGCATCTGCGCGGGCTGAGGTGTTCGGTGTTTCAAGATGGCAGAGGAAGCAATCCATTTCCATTGTGCCTGACTTATCCCAATCCCATGCTGTGACATTTCCATTTTCATCCAGTATGGATGTTTCGGGATTGTCTTCGTCTGCTTTTACATTTGCAAGTGATTTTCTGTTTCGAGAAGTAGTGGCAGGTCCACCGCCGACAACGCGTTCGCCATTAAGCATCAGCCATTCAGCAGTGGAGAGGTCGAGACGTTCGTCGCCATTCTGCGAGAGGTAGCGGTAGGTGAGCGGATTCCACTGACCGAATGTGCCGGTGCTTGCATCCCACGAATCTTTGGAAGCGGCATAATCTGACAGGCCTAAATCAGAGTGAAACGCGTGCGATGCAATGAATTCTGTATCGTGACATTGTCCGCAGGTTTGCATGGTGGAGACTGCGCCGTTGCTTTCCAGAACATTCACGCCGTTCGCGTCGAGCAGGGCAAAGTTTGGGTGCAGGGGAGATGCCTGTTGTTCAGGAGCAGCTTGGGGCGAAGCTAGCGCGGTTCCAAATCCGATGGCAAGCGCGAGAATGAGAAATCCAACAAGTGTGATGAGTGTATAGCGTTTCATGGTTATTATCTCCCACCCCATTCGATTGGATCGCCGGGGTAACCCAGGGCTTCCCAGTCCATGCGCCCAGTGTCGCCGTGACAGGATTCGCATTGCAGGGCGTCTTTAGCGGGCTGTACCATGTGCGTGGTTGCCCAGTACATGTAGGTTTCTGTGAAGCCGTACTCGCCGCTGTATGCAAGCCCTGTGATGGGGGCTGCAAGTTCGAAGGCGCTGTTCCAGTCAAAGGTCGTCCAGAAGCCATCTTTGCCTGAAGTAACAGGTTGAAGCAGATAGTTATTCACTGTGTCGTAGGGCTGCTTGGCAATGTGTAATTTGAACGGGAATATTTTGGCGTTCGTGTCTTTGATATCGCCGGCAGGCTTGTTGATGTATGTCGGTCCGTTTGCGCTGATCTTATCGCCGAGGATGTAGCGGTATTCGTTGTTGCCGTTGAACCAGAGATAAGTGGGCGCGAAGTTTTTATCGTAGACGAATTCACCTTTGATCTTGAGGTAGGTGAAGTGGTCGTCGGTGCGGCCTTCCTGTCCAGCCTGCGACCAGTCCCATGTGACTTTGGTGGGGTCTTCGAGTGCAATGGCGGGGATATGGCAGGTCTGACATGCAACAGATGTCAGATGGGTGTTGATGCGTTCATCCTCATGCTTTTGATCCACATGGCATTGCTCGCATGAAACTTGTTCCTGCGGGTCAATGGTGTAATTGTCTGCGATCATGCGGCCTAAAATTTGATGATCTTTTGTGACGTGGCAGTCGGTGCATTGCATGTTAAGTTCGCCGCCCATGTGTACATCCAGTGATTCGTCAGGGAAGTACAGGCTTTCATCAAGGTCGCCGTGTTTGACGCCGTTTCCGCCGCCGCCGTCGAAGTGACATTTGCCGCAGTTCTCACGGGTGGGGGCGCGAACACTTTGCGCAGCGGCTAAAAGGTCTATGCCTTCAGCAGGGTTGCCAAACAGACCTTTTCCATAGGAGCCAGAGTCTGCATGGCAGGCGAGACAGTCAACATTTTCAGGATTTGCCTGCTGGACCTCCTTGCCTTCCTCCCAGCCATAACCAGCGTGACAGGACATGCATTTATTCTCGTTGCCTTGTGAGCCGATGCAGAAGTTATTGATCTGATTGATCTTGCCAATTGTTACATCATCTTCGCGCCACGGAACATCGAAGGCTTTGGATTCCCATGTCCAGTGTGTGGTTTTCATAAACTCAGTTGCGGCATCTTCATGACATTCAAGGCAGGCACGCGTAACTTCCTGTCCCGTTTTGAATTCACCTTTGACAATGTCTTTATGGTCCACGTGAACGGCTTTGGTGGGGATGTGTGACGCGGGGTCAGTGGATGCCTTTGCGCGGGGTAGGAAGTAAATGACAGGGACTAGTATCAGCAATAAGATGCCGAGCAGTCCCAAAGTCCAGGAAGGGAAGCGGTTCTTCATCAACATTCTCCTATGCGATTTCATTTATCAGGCTTGCACGCTGGGTCAAACGATCCCGCATAACGGATCGCAGAAGATCAAGCGCCTGAATTAATCTTTGGTCTGTAAGATGATAGGTGACAGTAGTGCCAGTGCGGACGGTTTGTACCAAACCCCGTTCGCGCATCACTTTGAGATGCCTCGATGTAGTGGGCTGGTTCAACCCGAGTTCGTTGGTGAGTTCGGTTACATTGAGAGGCTTCTCGCTGAGGGCATACAGCATAAGGATGCGGTTGGGGTCAGAGAGGGCAAAGCAAAAATCGGCTTCGAGTTGGGAGATTTCCTGTTTTAGTGCTTGATTTACCATGTGAACCTTCTTATATTCGTATAAACGCATGTTTACATGTCCATGATAACTTTGTGACAGATTGTACAAAAGTGGCTTGTGTCATATTTACTTGTGCTTTAAGTCACATATAGTTGAGGTATAATTTGGGCAAAATTGATGATATTTCTATAGGAGGTTTGATGGAACCATTTCAACGGGAGGCACTATCCATTGATGTTGCCTCGAGTTTGCGTCAACTCCGCGAGGGGCGCGGTATATCCATGAGAACACTTGCCACTAGAAGCGGCCTTTCTGCCAATGCGCTTAGCATGATCGAGCGCGGCAAGACATCGCCTTCGGTGAGTACGCTATATAAATTAGCTGATGCCTTGGGGGTATCCATTACTGCATTCTTTGGCGCAGAAACGGAAAGAAGAAAAGTTGTTTTTATTAAATCAGATGAACGCACGCGCATGTCGTTTACGCGTGGCGTGTTTGAGGCTTTGGGCGGGGAGCAGTTCTCCGGCCGTGTGGAGCCCTTCATGTTGACCCTGGAAAGCGGTTCGGCAAGCGGCCCTCACAGTATTGTCCATACCGGGCACGAGTTTGTCTTTTGCCTGCGGGGACAGTTGGAATACCATGTGGAAAAACAAATCTTCCTTTTATCGGCAGGGGACAGTTTATTGTTCGAGTCTAAAATGCAGCATCGCTGGAGAAATCCCTCAAAGAATGTTGCCAATGCGTTGATCATTATTTCAGGTTTTGCAGAAGGCGAACAACCGCACGCCATGCACTGGAAAAAGGGGGAATAAGGCGAAAGATGAATTATGAGGGACGAAAGCAAAAGACGCCATCCGTTTTGGATAGGCGTCTTTTGCTTTGACTACCGCTAGCGACTAAAAGACATTACCTTACGCGTACATTCCCCAATCCAACGCCGAGGGGTCTTCCATCATCGAGAAATCCCACATATCCATGCCCATTTCAATGTTTACAGGCATATTGAGTCCTTCCACGGCTTTAGCTTTGGTCATCTCGATCATGGCGGGACCGTACGGGCAGAAGGGTGTGGTCAGGATCATTTTGACATGCCCGATGCCGTTTTCGATCTCGACATTGCGGATCAATCCCAATTGGATGATGTTCATTCCAATTTCGGGATCCACCACCTCTGATAACTTTGCGCGCACTTCCTTTACGATCTCAGGGTGGGTTTCATGGATGGTCCATTGGATTTCTTTAATTTCAGAGTCACTCATGTTACTACCTCATAAGGGTGAAGGTTGGTTTTTCAATTCGGCAGTTTGAATCACATACGTGCAATGTGCATCCCCGCTTAGGACACACTGAACCTTGTTGGTGGGCAATGCCAGCATTTTGGAGATCAACGTTTGGTCAACTGTGCAGACTTCAGGGTGGGCGATCCCAATTTGATAATACGGGCATGAAATTTCATGGATTTGATACTGCCCGTCTTTTTTCTCCCATTCCACGGTGAAACCTTCGCGTCCCAGCATGGCTTTGACGAAGTCAAGCCGTTCTTCCATACTCAGATGTTTCATGTCGCTGGAATATTGGCTGGCAACATCTTCCGCGATCTGGTTGAACAACTTGGCTACCACAGGCCCTGGCATGGTTTCCTTCATTTGCGACAGCAGCCGTGTCGTGAGTTGCATGTAGCGTGTAGGGAAGTGTTCCATGCCCTCATCTGTTAAAACATACACCAGACGCGGACGGCCTACGCCGTGCCGCTCTTCCTGTCCTTCTACCAATCCCTCCATTTGAAGGTTGGTGAGGTGATGCCGCACAGAGATGGGATTAATCCCAACCGCCTCTGCCAATGTGTTGATTGTTGAGCGCGGCTTCTGTAATAACGTTTGTAAAATCTTATCTCGCGTCGATTTCATGGTCGGGAGTATAACCAAATCCCCCTAGTTTGTCAATATACTAGAAAAATATCATAAATATTGACATATTGGCCCGGACCTGCTATAATGCCACCTCATTGATAAAAACGCCAGTAGTGGCTTAATTCCCAGGAGCAAACTAAGCATGTCGCAACTTGAAATAAAGAATCTGCACGTTAGCATTGAAGATAAGGAAATTCTCAAAGGTCTCTCACTGACCATCAATCAGGGCGAAATTCACGCCATTATGGGGCCAAATGGCACAGGAAAGTCAACTCTCGCTTACACATTGATGGGACACCCAAACTACACCGTAACTGAAGGCGAAATTATTTTCAAAGGACAAAATGTTCTTGAACTCGAACCAGACGAGCGCTCACGCGCTGGCATCTTTTTGGCATTTCAGTATCCTGTAGCCATCCCGGGTGTTACGGTGGCGAATTTCCTGCGTACAGCGCTAAATGCCCGTCGCCGCGCCGCGAATCCTGAAGACAAGGGTATGCCTATTCTTGACTTTCGCAAGATGCTCAAGGAAAAAATGGATATGCTTAAGATGGATCACGCTTTCGCTGGTCGCTATCTAAATGACGGCTTTTCTGGCGGTGAGAAGAAGCGCGCCGAGATTTTGCAGATGGCTGCTCTCAAGCCCGAGATCGCTATTTTGGATGAAACTGATTCAGGACTGGATATCGATGCGCTCCGCATCGTTTCGGAAGGCGTCAACGCTCTTGCTGGACCTGATCTGGGTGTGCTGGTCATTACGCATTATCAGCGCCTGTTGAATTACATTAAACCGAATTTTGTACACATTATGCTGGATGGACGTATCGTTGAATCTGGCGGCGCCGACCTTGCTCTGCATCTTGAAGAGCAGGGATATGATTGGGTGCGTGAGAAGTATGAGGAAACGGCTGAGGCCTAGACTCTCTCCTTTAATCGGTGGCAGTTTGAGGGTCCGCATTTGAAACGGATCTTCATCAGAAAAAATGGTGAAACCAAATGGCTGAAGATACTAAACTTAATGAGGATAATAAAATCCTCGATGAAATTGGTGATTACAAATACGGCTTTCACGACCGCGATGATAATTATGTGTTCAAATCTGAAAGAGGCTTGAGCCGCGAAGTTGTGGAAAATATTTCGCGCATGAAAGGTGAGCCGCAATGGATGCTCGACTTCCGTTTGAAGGCTCTTGAGCATTATATGTCACGCCCCATGCCGACCTGGGGACCTGAACTCAACGAACTCGATCTTGACAATATTTTTTACTACGTCAAGCCGACCGAGAAAAGCGAAAAAAATTGGGACAATGTTCCCGATGATATCAAGAACACGTTTAACAAGTTGGGCATCCCCGAAGCCGAGCAGAAATTTTTGGCTGGCGTTGGCGCTCAATATGAATCGGAAATGGTCTATCACTCCATTTTGGAGCATCTTGAAAAACAAGGTGTGATCTTCCTCTCGATTGAAGATGGTTTGAAGCAATATCCTGACCTGTTCAAGGAATATTTTGGCACGGTCATTCCAATTGAAGATAATAAATTTGCTGCATTGAATAGCGCCGTTTGGTCTGGCGGATCGTTTGTGTATGTCCCCAAAGGTGTCAAAGTGGATTTGCCTTTGCAGGCGTATTTCCGTTTGAACACTGCCAATGTCGGTCAATTTGAGCGCACACTTATCATAGTGGATGAAGGCGCGTCAGTGCATTACGTTGAAGGCTGCACTGCTCCTCAATACACCACCAACTCTTTCCACTCCGGCGTGATCGAGATCGTGGTTAAGAAGGGCGCTCGCTCGCGCTACTCAACCATTCAAAACTGGTCAACCAATGTGTTCAATCTGGTGACTCAGCGCGCCAAGGTCTTTGCGGATGCCTCTCATGAGTGGGTGGATGCCAACCTCGGCTCGAAGCTCACCATGAAGTACCCATCCTGTTATTTGATGGAACCAGGCGCGCGCGGCGAAATGCTTTCGATGGCGTTCGCTGGCCCGGGCCAAATTCAGGATGCGGGTTCGAAGATGATGCATTTTGCTCCGAACACCACCAGCAAGATCACATCCAAGTCCATCAGTAAAGGTGGCGGTCGCGCTTCTTATCGCGGCATGGTCAAAGTATATAAAGGCTCCAAAGGCGTCAGATCGAATGTGGTTTGTGATGCGCTTTTACTCGATCCCAAATCCCGCTCTGATACGTACCCGACCATTGAGATCGATGAAGATGATGTCACCATCGGCCACGAGGCTTCGGTTTCCAAGGTTGGTGAAGAACAGCTTTTTTATTTGATGTCTCGCGGCTTGACTGAAGAAGAAGCCACAGGCATGGTTGTCTCTGGTTTCATCGAGCCATTGGTCAAGGAATTGCCGATGGAATACGCTGTTGAAATGAATAGATTAATTCAATTACAAATGGAAGGCTCGATAGGATAATCGTCATTGCGAGGAGGGTGTTTTTCCCGACGAAGCAAACTATCGCCAAGTTGGGGATTGCTTCGGGCAAAAAGCGCCCTCGCAATGACATAATAGAGAAAAATTATGCAAGAGAAACCCAAAGTATCTGTTACTCGAACTCGACGTGATTCTGCCGCGAAGGAGTTTCCCTTTACGGTTGATTCCATTCCCGCAGGCGGATTGAAAGATGTCCGCGTCAGGGCGTGGGAAGCGTTTAAAAAATTCTCCATGCCTATTAATACCGATGAGGCCTGGCGCCGCACTGACATAAGATTATTGCCCGCGTCTGATTTCAAAATTCCACAGGAAGGCGCGTTTGAAGATTTGCCTGTCGTGCCGGATTATCTGCTCAGACCATTGACGGGCGAACAGCACGGCGGACAGATCACACTCCTGCCCGGCGGTTCACGCGTGGACCTTGACCCTGTTCTGGTCTCGAAAGGCGTTATCTTCACTGATATTCGCACCGCTGAGCGCGAATATCCTGAACTTCTCAACAAGCTGATCGGCACGGTGGTCAAACCTGAAGATGGTAAATTTGCAGCGTTGGCATCTGCGTTGGCGCAAAATGGAATTTTGCTTTACGTTCCCAAAAATGTAGTTGTTGAAACTCCGCTTCATTCCATTCTCTGGGGCCCCGGCGTAGACTTGGCTCACTTCTCGCATTTGATCGTCTGTGTGGAAGACGGCGCTTCGGTGACTTATGTACATGAAGCAGCATCACCCGATGAAATTGGTCATGCCATGCACGCCGGCATTGTGGAGATTTATGTTGGCAAAGACGCAAGCCTGCGTTTTGTAGAGTTACAATCGTGGGGGCGTCATGTGTGGAATTTCTCCCATGAACGCGCTCATGTTGAACGCGGCGGGAACCTTGATTGGATCTTTGGCGCGGTGGGTTCACGCCTGACCAAGAACTTCTCCGATCTCGATCTCGCAGGTGAAGGCTCGCAGGGGCGCATGTCAGGTTTCTATTTCACTGACGGTACCCAACATTTGGATCATGATACGCAACAGAATCATCTTGCTCCGCACACCACCAGCGATTTGCTGTTCAAAGGTGCGTTGAAGGGCAAGAGCCGCTCCGTGTGGCAGGGAATGATCTACGTTGCGCCCGGCGCGCAAAAGACTGACGGTTATCAGGCCAATCGAAATCTTGTGCTCGATGATCAGGCACGCGCGGATTCGATCCCAGGCTTGGAAATTCTCGCGGACGATGTCCGCTGTACGCACGGCGCGACAGTTGGCAAGTTGGAAAAAGAGCCGCTGTTCTATCTCAAGAGTCGCGGCATTCCCCAGACAGATGCGGAGCGTTTGGTGGTCGAAGGATTCTTCGATCCCATCATGCAGCGCATCCCGTTTGAAGGTGTGCGCGAGAGATTCCAACAGGCGATAAAGGATAAATTATCAGCGTAGAGAATGCTGATATAAGTGAACCAGTTTGATCGTTAAGAAAGAGACCGAGGGCGTCTCTATAAAAAAGATAGGATGTGTGTCATGGCAGTGAAGTCTAAAGTTAAGCCAAAGTCGAAAATCAAATCAAAGGCAGTGGTGAGGGCGAAAGTGACAAAGAAGTTAACATCAAGGTCGAATGTAAAAGTGGAAACATCGAGGAAATCAATGACAAAACAAGGCGAGAAATCGAAAGCGGCAACCAAATTGTCGGCCAGGTCAGATGCAAAAAATAATTCAGTCATGGAAGTTCGTGGGGCGCAAAGTGTTTCGACAAAGGCTGCGCCTAGGCCTGTGATAACGGCGGTGGTGAAACGTGTTGTCAATCCTTTACTCGAAAAACGGCGGCCCATTAAGCGCTCGCCGCGCGTCAATCAATTTGCGTTCATGAAGGCGCCCGGGTTTGAACATGCCTTTGAAGTGGGCGATACTGTGGAAGTGTTTTGCGACCATGAAAAGAATCGTGAGCGTATTCGCGGATGGGTCAAGGGGATTGTGGTGCAGGTGGATCATAAAATGGTGGCGGTGCAATTTCGCTCCAATGTTTACCTCACCGACGGCTGGATGGTTCCTGACCGCATCTTGTGGTATCCGGTGAACTCTGAACATATCCGACCTGTGGCTGGCAAGAAGCCCATTAAAGACAAAAAAGATTTCATTCCAGATTATTAGGATGTGTGAACATGCAGACAGATAAACAAGTAAACCTGTCTGCATGTTTACGTATTTACTTATCCCATGAAACTTAACGTAACCGAGATCCGAAAGGATTTTCCCATTCTTGAACGCGAAACCGGCGCGGGTGTGCGCCTGACATATCTGGATTCAACAGCCACTTCGCAGAAGCCGTTGTCTGTGATTCAAGCAATGGATGATTTTTATCGCCGGTCGAATGCGAATATTCATCGCGGCGTGCATACACTTGCTGAAGAATCAACCACGCTTTATGAAAATGCGCGCGAAAAAATCGCGAAGTTTATCAATGCGGCTTCGGCGCGGCAGATCATTTACACGCGCAACAC
>JACRBH010000122.1 GCA_016234535.1 Chloroflexota bacterium | reverse complement strand
TGATCTTGCTGGGCACGCAGGGCGTGATGAGTTTTACATCAGCAACGGATGTCTTTGCTTCGCGGCGGCGATATTCACCGAAGATGTCCCCCACGATTTCGCCGATCTTGTCATCCAGCATCCAGCCGTATTTCTGTACATTGCCATTGATTTGATAGCGGACTATTCTCATGGTTCTCCAATAGACCTTTTGCATAAGTAGGTGTAACTTAGCCACAGAGCACACAGAGTCTTTTGAGAAGAACCTTTAAAACTCGCTTTTCTCTGCGACCTCTGCGGCAAAAAGACATTTGCAGCAGGTCAAATAATAGGTTTATTTGATTGACTTGATAAAATCCTCAAGGAGTTGATCGTCCCATGATTCCACGGTTCCCTGAATCATCAGGATGGTCGGTCCTTTGTTGCCTTGAAAAACTGTTGACCATTGCCTCATCGTAAAGGTTTCATACTTCCCCTCGCTGATGGTAACTGTCACCGTTTGGCTGCGGATGACTTCCTCATGCGTGTCCACCACCTGCATGGCCGCTCCGGGCTGCGTATTCTGCTGCGAAACAGCGCGGCGGAGCTGCTCCTCCATCTGCTCGGAATTCCCTGATACCAGCCCTGTATATTGCATCAGCATGATCATCATTCCGCGGCCCGGAGTCTCCGGGTTGAGGGTGATCATATTGTAGTTGAGCATGTTGAAAGCAAAGGAACTGTAGCCGGGCGGCATGTCGAACCCCGCAATTTCCTTTTGCGCCCGGGCAACACTCGTGGGGTCGCCGTTGACCGCGCTTTCCATTCGATTGCCAAATTCACGAAAAGCGAAATAGGATACGCCCGCCATGCAACAGCAAATGACGAGGATAACCCCAAAGCCAATTAATAACTTTTTGGATTCATTCATGCCTGTTCTCCCTTGTTTTGGATAATCATTCACCTTACTCAGTGTCGTTCCGAGTAAACCACTGCGGAACAAAAGCGACTTTCGTAGCGCGACGTTTATGTCGCTTGGCTTGCAGGCGACATAAATGTCGCGCTACAGATCTTAGCAGCGAAGAACCTCGGATTATAGGCGTAGAGACCCTCACCGCACTGGCGCGCAGCGCACACTTGCCCTGGCGGGCAGTGCCAGGGAGTGTCGCTACGCTCAGGGAATCACGGTTGGTGCGTAAGGCGAGTTAATAATAATCATTCCGGTTTATCCATGTTGACTGCTTTGTAAATGGCGGACAGAATTTCTTCCGACTTGTCATAGTGAATGGTTTCCGGCGCCAGTTGAAGCCGCGTCACAATGGATGCGAGGATATGCTGCGCCAGCACAGACCGGTTGGATAGTCCGCTGCGCCTGAGCAGGAATTCCTCGATGATTTGCAGTTCATATTGCGATAATCGTTCGGCTGGAAAGCCATCAGGCAGGTGGTTCTGTGAACCAGGTATAGTGAGTGTATTCGTCCGAATCGGGGATAAGTCGCCCAACCCTTTTGTTTCGCGCTCATGCACCACGATTGTCCCGGCAGCGAAGTCACCCACGCGCCGCGAATTTGCATTGACGAACATCGTTACCACGCCAACCCCGTAAGCCGTGGGAAGAAAATCAATGATGCGCACCAGGTTGCGGATGACCGCTTCGCTGGCTGTGATCGGTGTCCCGTCCACACGGATGACGCGCAACCCGACCCAGCGTTTGCCGGGCGTTTGTCCATTCCACAGGATTTCGAAGAAGATGTAATATCCCCAGAGAAAAATAAAACTGATCAGGCCGAGCCCTGCCAAAATCCAGGCCGATAACGCGCCGGCAAATAAGTCCCCGTCACTAAAAAGGGTAACGAGTAAAATCAACGTGCCGATGACGACCCCTTGCAGAATCAAAATCAGGGCGGTATCCACCAGCGCGGCCAGAAAACGGGAGCCGATCCCGGCTACGTCGTAATCGAAAGTCACATTTTCAGGGGTGTCGATTTTGAGGATGTCGTTTGTATTTGTCATGTGTATAATTGCCATCCAATGATGATGGCGGAAATTCCTTTTTACGGAGAGATGATCCCAAATGAATGTCGATGAATTTTACCAGTCCCGCAAGCAGGAATGGGAACTCTTGAATAACCTGATCGAACGCGCTCAAAAGGATACCCGCCGCCTTTCCACCGCTGATATTGAACGGCTCGCCAGTCTGTATCGCGCCGCAAGCTCGGACCTGGCGCTTGCCAAACGCGATTTTCCCAGGCACCGCATTACGCAATATTTGAATCAAATCGTTGCGCGCACCCATGCGGTCCTTTATCAGGGCGAGCCGCTGGCCTGGAACCGCATCGTGGATTTCGCCCTGCGCGGTTTCCCACGCCTGTTCCGCGAGACGTTTATTTTTACGTTTGCATCCTTTCTGTTGTTTATGATCCCCGCTTTTGTGACCGGGTTTTCCACTTTTAATTCCCCAAGCGCCGCGGTCTGGCTGCTGCCTGCTGAAGTGCAGGGATTGATCCCCGTTATTGAAGATAAACAGTTATGGATAGATATGCCAATCGAGGAAAGACCGTATACATCCTCGTTCATCATGCAGAATAATATCCGCGTGTCATTTTTGGCGTTTGCCAGCGGTGTTAGCGGTGGACTGCTCACGCTTTGGATCCTCGTCAATAACGGGCTGATCGTAGGCGGCTTGCTGGGACTCACTTACCATTATGGGGTCGGCTTTGAACTTGCCACCTTTATGATCGGACATGGCGTGATCGAGTTGACGGTCATTTTCATTTCCGGCGGATCGGGCCTGATGCTTGGTTGGGCGATCCTGCGTCCCGGCCTGCTGCGCCGCAGGGATGCCTTGATGATCGCCGCTCAAAAAGCCATGAGACTACTAGGCGGAGCCGTCCCGTGGCTGATCGTTGCGGGGACAATCGAAGGATTTATCTCCCCGTCTGAAACCATCCCTTGGCCTGTGAAATGGGCAGTGGGGATACTCTCCGGTGTTTTACTGTACTCATATTTGTTCTTTGCTGGCAGGGAAAAGAAAAAGAAGTGGGAATAGAAACGTAGTAACGACTTTAGTCGTTTTGGCATTTGCTTATATAAAAGCGACTGAAGTCGCTGCTACAAAACAACTACAACATCGTCCTACCCTTCAATTCCAGATAGCGATTGATCACAGCCAGTGAAAGCTGATTCGCCGGAACATCGAGAGTCAACACACCGCGCTTGCGGAGCGTGTCCAAAACCAGGCGGCGTTCATCCAGCATTTGAGCGGCGGTGGCGCGTTGATACACAGTGAGTGAATCGTGCGGCTTTTGATTTGCCGCCGCGTGTACATCCGGGTCGCTGATCGTCACGACCAGCGGCAGACTGGAACGCGCCAATAACGATACCTGGGCGATGAGCGAATCCAAACTTGCGCCGCTGCTTAAGTCTGTAAAAATGATCACCAGTGCGCGGCGGCGCTGCTTCACTGCAAGGTAGGTGAGCGCCTTGCGATAATTCGGCTCGACCTGCTGCGCATCCACCGCGTATAAAACTTCCAACATGCGATAGAACTGTCCGCGCCCCTGACGCGGCGCAAGGTAATGTCCCACATCATCGGCAAAACTCATCACCCCCACACGGTCCCCTTTGCCAGAGGCCACATACCCCAAAAACAAAACCGCATTCACGGCATAATCCAGTTTGGCAATATTCGCCACCGGCGACTGCATCATGCGTCCCGTATCCAGCACCGCGATCACGGTCTGACTGCGCTCCGTCTGATATTGCACGGTCACCGGACGATGCCGGCGCGCGGTTGCCTTCCAATTAATTCGGCGATATTCATCATCGGGCAGATATTCACGCATACGCTCGAACTCCGTCCCTTCGCCGAACATGCGCGTCGTGCGCAGCCCCAATTCCTGCAAACGGTTTTTGCGTAACAACAGATCATACATGCGCACATCGAGCAAATTCGGATAGACCTTCACTGGCCCGCCAGCCTTCACCATCCCCTGACGCAAAATTAAACCAAGCGGACCTTTCCAGCGCAGCGTAATATCCCCAAATCTATAATCTCCGCGCCGCAGGGGTTGAAGATGATAAACGCCCGTCCATGTTTCCAGAGGCGGGACTTTGCCGCTTAATAACCGCGTTTCGATCTGGAAAGCCTCCGGCGCTTCATCCCTGACCTCGAAGCTGGTCCCGCGTCGAAAACGATTCCTCACGCTGATGGTGACCGGGTTCTGCACGCCCAGTGATAGTTTCGTTTCATGCTGACGTGTGACATCAAAACGATCCACACGCCCGGCCATGCGCCAATCCACAATGAACAGGATGACGATCAGCAGCGCATACGCCCAGCCGATCCATTCCAATCCGCGCAGCCAGACACCGAGCGCAATGATCGGCGCGGCTAAAAGTAGAATAAGAATTCCACGTGTGGTTGGAAGCATACTTATCTCGGTACTTCCACCTGTCCCATTATGCGTTGAATGACCGCGTCTGAATCCAGTCCTTCGATTTCGGCTTCCGGCTTCAAGAGAATGCGGTGACGAAATACGGATGGCACAACATATTTCACATCATCAGGCGTAACGAAATCACGTCCCTGCATGGCGGCGAAGGTCTTGGAAGAGATCAAAACGTGGATGGCTGCCCGGGCACTGGCGCCCAGAATCAGGTCAGGTGAGCGGCGGCTGGCAGCGTTGATGTTTGCGATGTAGTTGAGAATCCCATCCTCCACTGTCACCTGATCGATCAGCTTGCGAATCTCCGTTACCTGCAAGGCTGAGATTACTTTGGCAAGTCCGGAGCCTTCCAGGTTGTGCGCGTCAAATCCCTGATGAGCGCGGCGCAAAATTTCCACTTCCACAGCGGGCGGGGAATATGGCACAAGAATTTTGAACATGAAGCGGTCAAGCTGCGCTTCCGGCAATGGATACGTGCCTTCGTATTCGATTGGATTCTGCGTGGCAATGACCATGAACGGCGCAGCCAGCATATGCCGCTCGCCTTCAAGGTTGACCTGTCGTTCTTCCATCGCCTCAAGCAATGCAGATTGAGTCTTGGCCGGCGCGCGGTTGATTTCATCCGCAAGAAGAAGCTGGGTAAAGATCGGTCCCTTCTTGAGATAGAAGCGCGATGTGTTCATATCGAACACGCTGGTGCCAAGGATGTCTGAAGGCATCAGGTCCGGCGTAAATTGCACACGCGTGAACTGCGCCTGCACCATGAAAGAAAGTGTTTTTGCCATGAGGGTCTTTGCAGTTCCCGGCACCCCTTCCAGCAACACATGACCATTGCTTAATAAGGCCACAACCAGAAGTTCAAATGGGGCTTCAAGCCCCACCAGAACTTTGCCGGCTTCCGTTCTCAAATTTTCAAAGATATTTTTCAAGTCGGTGGTTTTCATCGTGGATTCTCCAGGAAAATAAAACTATCTTACTTCGACAATATCACATTAAGACAGAAATCAAAGTTCTCAACCACAAAGGGCACGAGGTAACACAAAGGAAACCCGGCTTTTTGCCTGCCTTTGTGACCCTTTGTGGACTTTGTGGTAAAAGGTTTTGAAATATGCCATTGTCATCCTACTCTTTTATCCAATGTGCGGCTTCTGTCGCCAGTTTTAATAACTCCCCTTCACTCACATTCCTTTGCGAGAGTCGCTTTAGTAAATTAAGCAGTTCATCCTTGTTGATGGATGAATTATATTGCGATAACAATCTTGCGTATTCCGCATCATCCAGTGACGGATCGAGACGATAACGCTGACCGAGGTGGCGCTTCAGGCGGTGATGATATTGCTTTAGCACTTCGTTTCGGTGTCCCGCCTTGCGGTTGAGGTTTGCAATCGCAGTGACGTGCTCGAGCGGACCGCGCCGTTTGATCTCATGCAATAAGGGAATCGGACGCCCAAACGCGCGGCCTTGCAGGAGCAATGTCAAAAAGATGACACCAACGACAAAGAGGAGGGCATGTCCGCCGGGTGTGTGTTGCAGCCATTGTCCCGGGCCGATAATGCTCCCGGTTTGAAATCCATGATGCCATTCATCGAACCACACCATGCCCTTCTGGCTGGACAGCGCCAGGATGTTCAAGGCTAGTGCGGCAACAGTGTCATCTTTAAGCGCAAGGTT
>JACRBH010000118.1 GCA_016234535.1 Chloroflexota bacterium | reverse complement strand
GCAGGAGGACGGGTATCGCACCGCATATTTTGGAAAGTATCTGAATGGCTATGAAGATATTTCCCCCTCCGGCGTCGTTCCACCCGGCTGGGATGAGTGGAAGGCGTTTCTCGGCAAGAACCTCAGCGCCAATGACGATGTTGGCAACCTGCAATATTTTTTCAACTTTAGCATGTCTGAAAACGGCACCGAAGTTGTGTATCCACGATCGAAAGCCAATTTCAGCGCCGACGTAATCACAAACAATGCCCTCGCCTTCATCCGCGATGAACGTGATACGCCCTTCTTTATGATGCTCGGTTATTACAACCCACACTCCCCCTACGTCTCTGCGCCGCGGCATAAAGAGACCTTCCGCGCCAGTGACAGTTTCAGGAGTTGGACTCAATATCGCCCGCCCAATTTCAACGAAGAGGATATCCGCGACAAGCCGGATTACATCGGGGATTTATCGCCTCTTTCGCCCGAGGAAATTGATACTGCCCACAAGCAGATTCTACGCTCCCTGCTTTCCGTGGACGATGGCGTTGCCTCCGTCATCGCTGCCCTCGAGAAGGCGGGCCTGGATGAAAACACGATCATCGTCTACCTCTCCGACAACGGCCTGACCCTGGGCGATCATCGCTTCGGCGCCGCGAAGAACTGTCCCTATGAAGCCTGTGTCAAAGTTCCATTTATCGTCTACGCCCCCGGATATTACGCGCCACGCACAGATACGCACATCGTTGCAAACATTGACCTTGCCCCCACGATTGCAGAATGGGCTGGCGTATCCGCTCCCGATCCTGTGGACGGCCTTAGCATGGTGCCGATACTTGAGGATCCCTCTTCCACGTGGCGTGAGAATATCCTGCTCGAGCACTGGCCCACCGAGGAGGGCGTCGGCTCCATGATCCCGGAGTTTTATTCCATCAGAACGATGGAATGGAAATACACCGAATACAGCACCGGTGAAGTGGAACTGTACGATCTGGTCAACGATCCATATGAGCTTCAAAATATCGCCGGAAAAAGAGCTTACAAGGAAATTCAGTCTGAACTGGCAATGAAACTGCAAAAATTGAAAGCAGAGTAGGAGTACATTAAAGTCATGCAATTAATCAGCGTCAACATCGGGCACGAACGAACCCTGCAAGTTGGAAATAAAATTGAAACAACGGGCATTTACAAACTCCCAACGAACGAAGCGGTTGAGATCGAAACTCTCGGTATTAAGAGCGATTTCATCGCCAGCAAAAAACATCATGGCGGCCCGGATCAGGCCGTTTATATTTATGGCGCGGCAGATTATGAATGGTGGTCGCAGCTGGGACGTGAACTCCCACCCGGCACATTCGGTGAAAACCTGACCATCAGCAGATTGGAAAGCGCGCAATTTAATATTGGCGACCGACTGCTGATCGGTACGGCAATTCTCGAAGTCACAGCGCCGCGCATCCCATGCGGGACCTTCGCCGCGCGCATGGGAGATCCGCAATTTGTAAAACGCTTTCGGGAGGCCGAACGTCCCGGCTTGTATTGCCGCATTCTCAAGGAAGGCAGCGTCAAAGCAGGGGATGATGTCCACTTGAAAAAAAGAAACGCGAATGAAACCATCTCTTTGCTTCAAGTATTCCGCGATTATTACAATAAGAATAAAAGCGAAGAAGCAATACGCCAACACCTCAACGCGCCGATTGCAATTCGAGTACGCATCCAGTTGGAGGAGGAACTGCGAAGGCTTTCTGAGCGGCAGTGAGCATTGTTCAGACACCGGCAAAACATCCGAAATCAAAATTGGTTCGGATGTTTTGTTATAGGCGGATGCTATAATCAACAATGTTTTGACAGCAAATTCATTTTGCGAGAAAACAATTTACATGACCTATACCTTCCTTTTCTGGCTCTTGTTGATCGCCATCTCCCTTATGGCCTGTGGCGGCCTGATTGTTTGGGGATTTCTGCGCGAACGCACATCCAACGCGACCCCCATGGCGCGCAACACCGTCATGAACAATATGGAAGGTCTTGTCATAGTGTTGGATGCTCGGAATCGTATCGTGGATTTCAACCGCACCGCACAGACAACGCTCGGTCTTTCCCCGTCGACAATTGATTCATTGCCAACCGGCCTGCCCCCACCCTGGAGCGATCTCTTCCAACGCTACACTGACACAGTCGAGGGAAAAAATGAAATTACCCTTGAGATTGAAGATTCACCGCATATTTATGAACTGACCATTTCACCAGTCCTGGATAAACGGGATCGAACGCTGGGGCGGCTATTCCTTTTATACGACATCACCGAACGAAAACATTCTGAAAAGCTATTAAAGCAAAGCGAGGAACAGTATCATCAACTGATCGATCTGTTGCCGGATGGAGTTATCACTCTCCAAAACGGACACATCCTCTTTGCCAATCCGGCGGCGGTGGAAATAATCGGCGCGCTTTCACCCGATGAACTGATCGGCAGGAATGTAATGGATTTTGTCCACCCAAGCTCGCGCGAACTCGTCCTGCAGCGCATGAAGCAAATCCTGGCCGGGAATGCCCCCCTCCCGCTAATAGATGAAAAATATATACGCTTTGATGGGCAGGTTGTAGACTTTGAAGTTACATCACGGCCCATCGAAGTGGATGGAAACACCGTATCCCTTGCCGTCTTTCGCGATGTTACCGAGCGAAAACATGCCGAGGAAAAACTGCTTCAATTATCGCGCGCTGTCGAACAAAGCCCGGCCTCCATTGTGATTACCAATACGTCAGGCATCATCGAATACGTCAACCCGCGTTTCACCCAGGTGACCGGCTATCTTTTTGACGAGGTTGTGGGAAAAAATCCGCGCTTCCTGAGAACGGACCAAACGCCGCAGGGAACACACCAAAACTTATGGGCCATGATCACCGCCGGCAACGAATGGCAGGGCGAGTTCGTCAATCGAAAAAAGAACGGCGATCTATATTATGAGTCCGCGATCATTTCACCCATCATTGATTCGCATGGCGTCACTACGCATTACCTGGCAGTCAAGGAGGATATTACCGAACGAAAACGGGCGCAGGATGAAATACAACGGGCAAACCAAAAATTAAAATTGCAGCTTGAAGCAATTCAACTCCTGCAAGCTGAATTGCGCGAACAGGCCATCCGTGACCCGTTGACCGGTTTATACAATCGCCGCTATCTGGACGAAACGCTTGAACGTGAACTGGCCCGGGCCGAACGCGAAAATTACCCGGTCAGCTTTTTGGTATGCGATATAGATCATTTCAAAAAGATCAACGATACCTACGGGCATTATGCCGGGGATATGGTCCTGAAAAACCTGGCGGCTCAACTCACGAGCAACGCCCGCGTCGGAGATATCATCTGCCGTTACGGCGGCGAGGAGTTCCTGGTAATTTTGCCGGATGTATCCACCGACATCGCATACCAAATTGCGGAACGGTCACGAAAGGCCTTCCAGGAATCAGGGGCTATAAGTGAGAATATGGGAATTCAAGCCACCTTATCCTGCGGCATTGCCACATATCCAAAGCATGGAACAAAGGACACGGAACTGATTGCTGCTGCCGACCGGGCAATGTATCAGGCCAAGTCAGCTGGGCGCAATCGCGTGTTCATCTCGCAGGTAAGAGCATAATCGTCTCATACAATCATTCATAGCGGTTGCCAAAATAGAAACTATGTTCTATAATCAAGACACTCTTCATCCTATTCAAAAGGAGACAACTTTATGAGTGCTCTTGATCAGGCAGTACAAACCCAACTAAACAACATCCAAAAGAAAACGGGCAAGCCGCTCGAAGAGTTGGCCGCCATCGCAAAAAATAGCGGGCTGACCAAACATGGCGAACTTCGTGACATGTTCAAGGAAAAATTTGGCCTCGGACATGGCGATGCGAATTCGCTTGTTCATGCAATCTTCGCGTCTGATGGCACGCGCGCCGCAGAAGGCAAAAGCAGGGATGCCGTGCTGGATGAAATCTACTCCGGCGCAAAGGCGGGCTTCCGCCCCATTCACGAAAAGTTGATCAAGGAAATCAGCAAGTTCGGCGAATTTGAGATCGTACCCAAAAAGGGCTATGTCAGTTTGCGGCGCAAAAAACAATTCGTGATGATCGGACCCAAGACCAACACGCGTTTCGAGGTCGGCATCAACGCGAAGGATTTCAAGAAAAATGCCCGCCTGCTCGAACAGCCCAAAGGAAGCATGTGCAGCTACATCGTCAATGTGACCGATGCAAAGGAAGTGGATGCCGAGTTGGTCGCGTGGATCAAATCCGCATTTGAAGGAGCAGAATAGATCATGTCAAACGACTTTACATCCAATTTGTACAAATTGCTGGAGGAGACTTTTGAGCAGCCTCAGGGCATTTACCTGGACTCAAATACGTCTCTTTTTCAGACGCTGGAAACTGTCTCTGCTCAAGAGGCATCCATCCCCGTTG
>JACRBH010000119.1 GCA_016234535.1 Chloroflexota bacterium | reverse complement strand
GCATGAGATCGATCATCTCAACGGCGTTTTGTTCACAGAGCTTGCCACGCGTTTGTGGAAATTTCAGGAAGACGAAGAGCACGAGCTTTAAAAGCATTTGTCGAAAGTCAAAAGTCGAAGGTCACACATGCAGACCTTTGAATTTCGACTTTTGACTCTTCCAACCATGTATTTAAAAAATTTATAGCTGACCAACTTTCGCAGTCTCACCCGCCTGGATGTGGAACTTCCACGGCGGGTTGTGCTGTTAGTAGGCAGCAACGCACAGGGAAAAACCAGCGTGCTGGAAGCCATCTATTTTCTTGCGGCATTTACGTCCCTTCATACCCACGTGGACCGTCAGATGGTTAATTTTCACGAGGCAAGGAATCCGCTGGCGGTGACACGGCTCGTGGCGGACTATCAACGCGGCAGGATGAAGCAGCATATCGAGGCGCGCCTTATCCTTGAGCCGACCGGGGTTAATGGACAACGGCTGCGGAAGGAAATTCTGCAAAACGGAGTCAAGAAACAGGCCAGCGATGTAATCGGAAATTTCAACGCGGTTATCTTTGTTCCGCAAATGTCTCAGATTATCGAAGGTGGACCCGATGAGCGCCGTCGTTATATCAACCTCGCGCTGGCGCAGACTGTCCCCGCTTATGCGCGTTTGCTGAGTGACTATCATCAGGCGCTCACGCAGCGCAACGCACTCCTCAAAGCGCTGAACGAACGAGTAGGAAACAGCGACCAACTCCAGGTGTGGGATGAAGCGCTGGTGCGACTCGGAGCGCAGATCATTCTGCATCGCATCCAGGCTGTTCAGGAGATCGAGCGTTTCGCATCGCGCATTCATCACGAGCTGACTCGCGGAACCGAGGTGCTTCGTCTCGCCTATGAGCCGTCCTACGATCCGCTCCCGAAGCCAGAGATGCAATTGGGGTTGAGGCTGGATACGCCCATTGACCGCTCTGGTTTAAAACTTGATGAAATTCAAAATGGATTTTTAGCGCGGCTGAAAGGTATCCGCAGCGAAGAGATTGCGCGCGGTGTGACAACCATCGGCCCGCATCGCGACGACCTGCGTTTCATCATCAACAAGGCGGATGTCAGCGATTACGGTTCGCGCGGACAGATGCGCACCACTTTGCTCGCGCTCAAACTCGCTGAAGTGGAATGGATGCAGGAACGCACCGGCGAATGGCCGGTGATCTTGCTTGATGAAGTCATGGCCGAACTGGATATAAATCGCCGCGCTGACCTGCTGAAATATGTCGGCAAAAGCGAACAGGTTTTATTCACCACGACAGATTTGAGTCTGTTCACGCCGGAGTTCATTGAGCAGGCCGAGATATGGGATGTGAGCGGCGGAGTGGTGACGCCGAGGAAATGACTTGCCAATCCCAATCCCAATCCCAATCCCATAATTCAAATCAATTAAAGGTATAACATGCGCCAATATAAACATCTCAATACTATCACGGCGTTTTTTGTTACAACGCTGGTCGTAAGCAACATCGCATCATCCGCAAAGATCGTGGACCTTGGTTTCAATCTGTTTGGCATTCCCGCCGCCTTCGATGCGGGGACCATCCTGTTTCCGCTTGGATATATTTTCGGCGACATCCTCACCGAAGTATACGGATATAAAAACTCACGCCGTGTGATCTGGCTGGGCTTTGCCTGCCTCATCTTAAGCGCGTTTGCATTTTGGGGAGTAAAAGTTCTGCCCGGCGAATCCATGTGGCAGGGTTATGCAGGTGACGCGGCCTACCTTGCAATTCTCGGAAGCATGAGCAGCGGCGGGATTGTCCTTGCCAGCCTCGCAGGATATTGGTCGGGTGAATTTTCCAATTCGTTCACCCTGGCAAAAATGAAAATCCTGACCAAAGGCAAATGGTTGTGGATGCGCACCATTGGCAGCACCCTGATCGGCGAATTAATCGATTCGCTCATCTTTGTGGTGATCGCCATTCTTTTCAAGGTCTTTCCCGCTGAATTATTTTTGACTCTCGTTGTCACCAACTATGTTTTCAAGGTTTTCATCGAAGCATTGATGACACCTGTAACCTACTTGATAGTCACTTTCTTGAAGCGCGCCGAGAGCGAGGATTATTACGATAAAGATACGAACTTCAATCCATTTACTGCATAATCACCATGAAAAATATTTCCCCTGAAATCATCGCATCCATTCAACGCGCACTGGATGAGGATATTGGCACAGGCGATGTGACGACCAACAGTATCGTGCCTGTGGATGCGGCCATGCGCGGGCAAATCATTGCCAAGCAAAGCGGGATCATCGCCGGTCTGGACGCAGCCGAAGCTTGCTTCAGTCTCGTAGACATTCGCATCGCTTTTGCAGCGCAGGTCCGTGAAGGAGAACGCGTGCAGGATCGTCAATTGCTTGCGACAGTCTCCGGGCCGGCGCGCGCTGTATTGACCGGCGAGCGAACCGCGCTGAATTTTCTTGGCCGCATGTCCGGGATCGCCACATTAACACGTCAATTTGTGGATGCGGTCGCCGGGACAAAAGCCATTATCCTCGACACACGCAAGACCGCGCCGGGTTTGCGCGCAGTAGATAAACTGGCCGTGTTGCGCGGCGGCGGACAGAATCATCGCATCGGTTTGTACGACATGATCCTCATCAAGGACAACCACATCGACTTCGCCGGCGGAATCGAAGAAGCCGTCAGACGGGCAAGGGCTTTGGGAAACGGGATCCAGATCGAGGTCGAAGCGAGAAGCGTGGATGATGTTAAAGTCGCGTTGGGTTTGGGAGTCGAAAGAATCCTGCTGGACAACATGTCGAATGAAATGATGAAGGAAGCAGTCCAAATTACCGCTGGCCGCGCAAAGCTTGAAACATCGGGGAATGTTACGCTGGAGACTGTCCGTAAAATTGCTGAAACAGGTGTAGACTATATTTCGTCGGGCGCGCTGACACATTCGGCAAAAGTATTTGATGTAAGTTTAAAATGGATGAAATAAAGATAAAAATGAACACTGAAGAAATGTATCAATTCATGAAACAAAAACTGGAACATGTTGTCCCAGATGTGGAGTTGCGAATCAAGGCGGAGATTGCTGTCGAGATCAACCGTTTGAAAAAGGAAAAGAATGCAGTGATCCTTGGGCATAACTACATGGAGCCTGCGCTGTATTATTCGATCCCCGATTTTGTGGGCGACTCATTGGAGTTGAGCCGCAAAGCCGCGCAGACCGACAAGGATATTATTATTTTTTGCGGCGTGGAATTCATGGCCGAGACCGCAAAGATCCTAAATCCGAATAAAACCGTTTTGATCCCATCGTCGAAGGCGGGTTGTTCGCTTGCTTCCAGTATCACTGCGGAAGATGTGCGCGCGTTGAAACGAAAATTCCCCGGCGTGCCGGTGGTTACTTATGTGAATACCTATGCGGATGTAAAAGCGGAGTCTGATATTTGCTGTACATCGGGCAATGCGGTGGCAGTGGTTGAGTCTCTCAAGACGGATACGATCATCTTCCTGCCTGATGAATATCTGGCAAGCAATGTGGCGCGCGAAACAGGCAAGCATATTGTCTTCCCATCCAAAGGCATTAACGGATTACAACTGGACACCACGCTGGATTATCAAATGATCGGCTGGAACGGGCGTTGTGAAGTGCATGAGAAGTTCACCGTGCAGGATATCAGGAACGTGCGCGAACAATTCCCCGATGTTGTGATTCTGGCGCACCCTGAATGCAGCCCGGAAGTGGTTGCAGCTTCCGATTTTTCGGGGAGCACCACTGCAATGATCCGCTATGTGAAGGAAACCAAAGCCCCGCATTATTTGATCCTGACCGAATGCTCGATGGGCGATAATATTGCCGCCGAAAACCCGGATAAGGAAATGCTGCGCCTGTGCTCTGTGCGTTGTCCGCACATGAATACGATCACCATGGAAGATACGCTCGAGTCTTTGAAACAGACCCGCTATGTGATCGAAGTGCCGGAAGATATTCGCGTGCGGGCCTATAAAGCCGTTGAGAGGATGATTGCAATTGGGTAATTTGTCCTTCGATATATCTCACAAGACACGCCGCTCATAGAATAAATTAATAAGTGATGTTACGTACCTGATTGTGATTCCCTCCCGAAGAACATCGGGACGATGTGAGCGGAGCGGAGGGTCGCTACTGATGAAATAAGAGGTTCTTCGCTTCTAAGAAACAAGAATCTGTCGCGCGACATTGAGGTCGCCTGCAAGCCAAGCTACATAAATGTCGCGCTACGAAAGCCGCTTTTGTTTCTTTGGCTTTGAACGGCGTTTTGTTCCGCCGTGGTTTTACTCAAAACGACATTGCGCAAGGTGAATTTTAAACATGATCCAAACTGACGTTCTTATCATTGGCACCGGAATTGCGGGGGCCACCACCGCATTGCGTTTGGCTGAAAACCCCAAACTGCGGATTACGATCATTACCCGCGAACCCGACGCGCATCAATCCAATACCTATTGGGCGCAGGGCGGAATCATCCATCGCGGGCCGGATGACAACGCAGACTTGCTGGTCAAGGATATTTTGGAAGCAGGCGCCGGCGCAAGCCTGCCGTCTGCGGCGCGTGTCCTTGCCGAGGAAGGGCCGCGTTTGTTACAGGAAATTCTAGTGAAAATCTCGGGCGTTAAATTCGATGAAGACGGCCCGGGCAAACTTTCCTACGGACAGGAAGCCGCGCACTCTGTAAGACGCATCCTGCATGTGGGTGATGGGACAGGTACAGCGATCAGCAAGGCATTGATCGCCGCGCTCAAACAAAAGCCAAATATCGAATGGTTTACAAACGCCACCGCAGTGGACTTGATCACATATCCGCATCATGCCCGCGACCCGTTGACTGCGTACCAGCCAATTGCCTGTTATGGCGCTTATGTCTTTGACCGCAATGGCCGCGCCGTGCATCGCACGCTGGCCAAGACCACTGTACTGGCTACAGGCGGGCTGGGACGTATCTTCCGCAACACCACCAATCCACACGGCGCTCGCGGAGACGGACTTGCCATGGCGCATCGCGCGGGCGCGCGCATTATCAATGCTGAATATATCCAATTCCATCCCACTGCGCTGGCTGTGCCCGGTGCGGAGGGTTTTCTCATCTCGGAGGCGGTGCGCGGCGAGGGCGGGACTCTGCTCACGCCTGAAGGCCGCGCTTTCATGGGCGATTACTCTCCGCAATGGAAAGACCTTGCGCCGCGCGATATTGTGGCGCGCGCCATTCATCACCAAATGGAGACGAACGGATATTCGCACGTGCTTTTGGATATCGCCTCTTACATGGATGCCAACTCCATTCAACAACGATTCCCCAACATTTATTCAGCCTGCAAAAAGATGGGCATAGACATTACACGGGAACCGATCCCGGTTGTGCCAGCCGCGCATTATTCCTGCGGCGGTGTATGGGTGGATGAATGGGGACGCTCCAGCATTGAAAACTTGTATGCGATTGGGGAAGTCAGTTGCACAGGCCTGCATGGCGCAAACAGACTTGCCTCCACATCCCTGCTTGAAGGCCTGGTGTGGGGAGACCGTGCAGCGCGCCATATTGAAGAACGATTCGATAACAATCCGCCTGTAAAGATCCCGGGGCGGGATGAAGTTCCGCCGTGGGATGAAAGCGCGCTCACATCCGATGCCGACCCCGCGCTGATTCAGGGCGATATGCAGACCATAAAAAACATCATGTGGCATTATGTGGGTCTGGTGCGCAGTGCAGAGCGCCTTTCACGCGCCATTCGAGAACTGCGCCACCTGTGGAACGAGATCGAAACCTTTTATCTGGCCACAAAGATAAACGATGAATTGATCGGCCTGCGGAATGCGGTGGAAGTCGCTCTGATTGTGGCGCAGGCCGCGCGGCACAATCGTCAAAGCAGGGGCTGCCATTACAGGCAGGATTCCGTCACCAACGAAGGCAACCGGTTGATATAAACCATGAAGATATTAACTCACCTTGCGTAGTGTCGTTCTGAGTAAATCACGGCGGAACAAAACGCCGTTCAAAGCCAAAGCCACAAAAGTGATTTTCGTAGCGCGACATTTATGTCGCTTGACTTGCAGGCGACATAAATGTCGCGCTACAGATTCTTGTTTCTTAGCAGCGCAGTGCCAGGGAGTGTGTCGCTGTCGTTCAGGGAATCACGGTTGGGTGCGTAAGGTAGGTTAATCAAAACGCGGAGCCGGGTGATCTCGACTCCGCGTTTTGATTCAAGGTACGTCATTTACCAAAGTGGAAAACCGACCAATGCAGACAACCAGTCCACCATGGGAGGGTAGATTTGCAAGCCGATCAGGGCGACGATCACGCCCAAGGCCGAGCCTGCCACAACGTCTGACAGATAATGCACGCCCATGGCGACGCGCGCAAGCGATACCAGCGGCGCCCAAACCCAAAGTGCAGTGGCAAGCCAGGGCGGGGCAAGAACCGTTCCAACGACTGCGATCAAAAACGAACGGGCGGAATGTCCGGAAGGAAAAGAATGCGGGTCGGTGTTGCGATAGATTCCGCCCCATTCCCCCTGCGGTCTTTCCCTGCGGACGAGAAATTTGATCACCAGCACAACGCCGGCCAACCCCAATATGCCGAAGAATTCAACCACTCCCCATTTTTTCCAGGTTGAGTTGCTGAAGAACCATATGATAATGAGCGCGGCCCACCAAAACCATGAGTCGCCGGAGTGGGCGAAGAAAACGGCAAGGTTGCGCAAAAAGCCCGGCTTTTCGGCCACACGGAATCGGTCGGAGAGCCGGGCGTCGAGTTCAAGGAGCGACCGAAAACTCATTTTTTCTTGACCGCTGTATCGAGTTTATTTTTTAACCTTTTCTCTGCGGCAGCGGCTTTCTTTTTTTGACGTGTGAGGTCTTCGCGCATGATCTCCAGTTGATGCGGTTTATCCACATCCATGCACGGTTCAGCCTGTGACCAGATAATGGCGCGGCCCTTGATGCCGATCCTGGCTGACGCTTTTTCCACCAACTCCTGCAAGGCGATCTGGCGTGTTAACAATTTGAAAAGAATATCCAGGCCGACCACTCCCGCCTGACGCAGGGGACTCTTGCGGTTGCCGATCAATTGTTCCCAAAGGTTGAGGTGCGTGGTTGCCATGCTCACATGGATGACGTTTATATCCGCGCCGCATATCTGCATGTCTTTCAGCTTGGTATAGGTGCGTTTGGATTCAGGGTAACGCGCCTCCATCACTTCCTGCGGACAGACGCCGTAATAAAGATCATCCTTTGTCTGCATGGAGGTGTCCACCAGCCAGTCGACCATTTCACCTTTGAGGGCGGGGATGTCTGATGAGACGAGCAGAACATATTCGGTCTTCTTATTCAACTCGATGGCTTTATTGACGCCGGCGACAATGTTCGCAAGCATGCGTCCCTGATTGGAGATGTAATGAATGGGCTTTGCACTGGTGAGTCCGCTTTTGGGCGAAGCGCCGATCAGGATGATATTATCCACCCTCGATGAATTATTCAAAGCGTCCAACACCCACTGAACCATTGGCTTGCCTGCCACATCGATCAAGGCTTTGGAATCGCCGTTGGAATATGAATATAAAGGGTCACCGGGCTGCGGGATCCCGCCGGCAGTAACGATAGCATCCATGGTTTAATTCAACTCCTGTAATTGCGGTTCGAAGCCGAGCTTGTCGAGCATCTCGGATAACTCAGGCCAGGTGAGCGGGCGGCCTTTCCCAGATGCGGCCACAAGCGCGGCTTCCATCATATTGGTTCCGAAGGAACGGCCTTCCAGGACCGGGGTGGTCGTGATGAGATATTTCACGCCTGCCTTTTTAAATTGAGCCACATCTTCGGGTGTGGTGGTATTGGTGACGATCACTTTGCCCGTCAGGTCATCGGGCATAAAGCGTTTGATGTAATGACAGTCGCCCGCGATGACAGTTGCCCAGGCGTAATATTTTCCCCACTTGGGTGTGCGTTTCTCCTGCTTTTCGCCGGTGGGATAGATCCACTCAAAGGGTAAACGGCCTGCGATTGGCATGAGCAGCGCGGCTACAGTCTTAAGCTGGCTGATCTTGCGAATGGCAATCGGAATATCCAGGCCAAACATCAGGTCGCCATAGATGGTTTCATAGCCTGCATCGGCAAAGGCTTTGGAGAGTCCCCAGCGGTCAACGCCGAGGGTGACAAGCACCTTGCGGCCGCGGGAATTGATGTAATCGCCAATCATCTTGTCTAAAAATGCGGGGGCCTTATTTTCAAGCGTGTTCTTTAATCCGCCGCCATCCACCAGCGGGGTCTTTTTTACAAAGCGTACCATGGGAGTCACTGAATGCAGGGCGTACCATTTCCCGTCAACGATGGCGCCCAGGTCTGCGCCGCCTACGCCGAATGCGTCCACTGTGCCGTCAAGTTCCTTATATTTTAGTGCGGCGGCTTGCATGTCCCCGTCTGTGCCGATGCGTTCGATGCTGATCTTCTCGCCCAGTAAAGTTACTTCGACAGCCTTGTTGCGTTTTGAAGAACCAATGCTGATACTGACGGCTCGTTTCATAATTCCATTCTCCTCTTGTTTCGGGTTGGCGAAAGTATACCCCGAAGTCAGGAGCGTGAGAATGACGTCGAAACAGAATCAGGATTCAGGTCGGGTGGGAAGCGTGAAAAAGAATGTGGCCCCTTGTCCCGCTTCGCTCTCGACCCATATCCTGCCTCCGTGTACTTCGATAATTCGCTTAACGAGAGCAAGCCCGATGCCTGTGCCGTCAGATGTCGCATCGAGTTTGTTGAACAGGCCAAAGATGCGGTCCTGGTGAATGGGGTCTATGCCGACGCCGTTGTCCTTGACAAAGAAAATCGGCATGTCATTCTCCTGTCCGTTTTGACCGATCTCAATTCGCGGCTTGGGCTGGTCTCCCATGAATTTCGCGGCGTTGTCAATCAGGTTTTGAAGCACTTCGCTCAGGCGCTGACGGTCGCCGTATACGGTTGGGAGCCTGCCTTGAATGTGTACCTGGATTTCCTTTTCGTGAAGACGCCCATACAAAAGTTCAACCATTTCACGCGCAAGCCCTTCGAAGTTGATCTGTTGATGGGGATTTTCCAGCCTGCCGATACGCGAAAGTTCCAGTAATTCATTGAGAAGCAGTTGCATTTTGTCGGTGGCATCGCCGATGCGTTTGACATCTGATTTTAGACGCACCAGATTCCCGCTGGCGGCATCCTGTTCGAGGAAACCAAGAAAGCCCTTGATCGTGATCAACGGGGATTTCAGGTCATGCGAAACTGTGTAAGTGAAACGCTCCAGTTCGCTGTTGGTTTCTTCCAGTTCGTTGATGAGCTTCTCGCGTTCCGACTCGATCCATTTGCGCTGGCTGATGTCGCGCACCATGATAATTGCGGATTCGGTGGAGATGGCCGAGACGCGCGCCTCGAAAAATTGGACTTCCTCCCCGGGGGGGAGCCCATATTCAAAGGCGTGCAACTGTTCCGTCTCCAACGTACGCTCCAGCGCAAACAGGGTTTGCTGGGCAATGGATGGCGGGAACAACTCCATTATGGTCTTTCCAATGAATTGCGAAGGTGACATGACGGGCGCCAATTCTGCGGAGGCCATGAAATCCAGTAACGTTCCGTCCTTCGATATTTCGAAGATCATATCGGGTATGGATGCGAGAATGGCGCGCGTGCGGGCCTCGGTATTTTTTAGCGCATCCTGCACCTGCTTTTGTTTGGTGACATCGTAGAACATGCAGAGAATACAGAGTTGATCTTCGATATGGATCAATTCATAGAAGGCCACGGAAGTCTTGTTCCACTGGCCGTTGTTCGAAAATTCAACGGTTACATTTTGCAGCGAGTGTTTTTCCCGCAGCTCCCGCACAAATTCCTCCCGCCCCTGCGGTTCCTTCCATAGATCCAATTCGAGGGAAGTATGCCCAATCGCTTCTTCCGGCGTCAGGCCGGACAGTTTCCAAAAGGCAGCATTGGCCTCGATGAACCTTCCCTCTTCCAGCGTGACGATCGATATGGCTATATTACTGTTATTGAATACCTTTTTAAATTTTTCCTCGCTGGCACGCAGGGCAATTTCTATGCTGCCTCGAACACGAATCTCTCTTTGTGCCTCTTCATAGAGACGGGCGTTGTCGATGGCGAGTGAGGCAAGTGCGGCAAACCTTTCCAATAAAGTGATCTGTTCGGGGGTGATTCTGCTGTGCTTGTCGGTGTACGCTATGACAAGCGCGCCAATAACTTTCGTGCTTGATGTAAGGGGCACGCCAATGACAGCGCCAAGGCCGTCTATTAATCCTGTCTCGCTGGCTCCATCCCATGCATTGTAATCCTGTGTAACTATGGTTTCTCCCTGCGCCCATACCTTTCCAGTCAGTCCCGCGCCTTTGTAGGTGAATCCTCCATTATATTTCTCAAAAGTACCATACCCCAACTCCTGCTTTAAAGCAGATTCGTCCGATAGCAACAGATTCAATCCCACATGTGGAGTATTCAATAATCCGCTGGCTTGAACTAGAATAAATTCAAGCAGGGGAGTAAGTTCAAGCCGATTAACAAGCCCAAGGGTGATCTCGCGCAGTGCATTGAGATAATCCGCCTGCTTTTGCAGTTTTTCCTCCGTCTTCAAGCGTTCCTGCAGTTCGATGCGGGCCGACTGTAAAGTGCGCGACCAGCTCATAACCAGCAGGTAGATCAACGCCCCAACGAGGATCATAATGGCGGTAAGATCGCGCGCGTAATTGATCGGGTCATCCACATGCAGCGGGCGAACTCCCCGTTTCTCCAGAATGGCAAAGAACCATATGGCCGCCATGCTTATCGCGGTCAAGATCATCGCGAAACGCCGTCCCAGCAGGAGACTGCATAATATGATGACAACAAAATAGGCGATTACAGCAGGGTCGCGCAAACCGTCCGCGTGCCACGCGAGATAGGTCATGAACCCCCAGAAACCGGCCACCACAAGGATGCTTGCAGTATATACATGACCCAGGCCGACGAGGTATTGCATCAAGAATAGCAGCGGAATAATTGATGCGAGGATGAGCGTTGGGATGATGGTTACATCTGTCCATAATGCCAGCCTGGATATGAGTAATAAAAAGACAATCCCAATTGAGGCCCATGAAAAATGGATCAGGAATCGCGAAACTCGGGTTTTCTCTTCGTCCCCAAAAATCGGCGGAGCGAACAAGCGGTGCAGAAGGTTGCGCATGATGTTTTGATTATATATCAGTCCCTTTGCAATGAACACAGGCCATTATATAAATGACGTTACGCAGCCCAGCCTGTAGCGCGACACATTGTCCCCGCATGGGGGGGGGATGTCGCCCATTTTGCGAGATAAATGTCACGTTACCGCGTAAGGTGAGATAATTAAAAACGGGACTGCCTCATCCGGCAATCCCGTACGTTCCGAAAAAAGAGACTATCGAGTCAGAAGTTCATCCAATACTTTCTTCGATGCTTCCTCGATCACCGCGTGCTGACTTCCGCCATGTGAATCCATGGTGACTACAACAGGGAAGTCCTTTACTTCAACGACCCACAGCGCTTCAGGTACGCCGAATTCCAGTTTGAACACGCCATATACTTTCGTCACAGTCTGCGCGATGTAGGAGGCCGCGCCGCCAATGGCGTGAAGATAGACACCGGGCGTTTCTTCACAGCCCTTCAATGTCTTTGCGCCCATCCCGCCTTTGCCGATCACGCCCTTGATGTTGAAGTGCTTCATCACATCGGCTTGATACGGCTCTTCGCGGATGGACGTGGTCGGCCCGGCCGCAACGAATTTATATTCCTTTGTATCCAGCCCGGACACGACCGGTCCGCAGTGGTAAATGACCGAGCCATTCAACAGCTTCTTCAATTCTTCATAGACTTGCATATCATCACCCTGCGGCGGACGTGTCTTTTTTACGAAAGTTTCGATCATCCATTTGTGGGCGGCATCGCGGCCTGTCACCATTGTGCCGGAGAGCAAAACCGCATCGCCGACTTTCAGATCACGGATGGTTTCATCACTAATGGGAGTTGTTATTTGTTTCATCGTTTCTCCTTACGTGTCACGAATTACGAATTACACAATCGTAAATCGTAATTCGTCAATCGCTAATCGTAAATGACTTCCCCGCCCTTCACCGTCATCTTGCGGCGGCGATAGGCCCAGCACATATATGAAACAGAGACAAAATACGAAGCGGGCAAACGACTCAAGCCAACGATCTTCGTATCCAATACCGTTGTCGCGCCGCCGAAGCCCATCGGACCAATTCCCATTTCATTGGCTTCGCTCGTCAGGCGTTCTTCCAACTCGGCGATCTTCGGGTCGGTATTGCGTGTGCCCATTTCACTGAACAGCACTTCCTTCGATTTGATGTAAGACGAGCCGCGGTCGCCGCCGATGGACACGCCCAAAATGCCGGGCGCACAGCCCTGTCCCTGCGCTTTTTGCACGGCATCCAAAACGACTTTACGCACGCCCGCGAGATCGCGCCCCGCGCCAAGCGTGTTATCGGGCAGTGAATATTGACGGCCAACGTTCTCACATCCGCCGCCCTTGAGCATCAACTCGATGGTGAGATCGTCGCCTTCCACTTCTTCGAAATGGACATAAGGGAAGTCGTCGCCGCCGAGGTTGTTGCCGGTGTTCTTGTCATAGATGGCATCCACTGCATTCGGTCGCATATAGGACCGTTTGGTGGCTTCGGCCAGAGCAGAGCGAATCTGCTCTTTGAGTTTCCTCGTGGACATCCCCACCGGATAATGCACGTAAAAGATCGGCGTGCCGGTGTCCTGGCAGATCGGTGTGGAATTGGCGCGGGAAATTTCTATATTCTTGAGAATGGTTTCAAATGCGCCGCGCGCCGATGAGCCGGGCGCTTCCTTTTCAATGGCTGCGCGCAGACGTTTCTCCACATCCGGCGGCAGGCTCGATGAGGTGCGGCGGATCAGTTCAAGGATTTCGTTCGTTAAATCTCGCATGAAAACCTCCAGTGTTGATAATCATCATAATCCCGAAGATGGGAAATAGCCATATAAATATTCGGCGGGCGCAGGGACTTTATGATGCATATATTCTATGATGATTGGACGGAATGTATAGTGCCAACCCTTACCTGTCGCAGGGATAAAAATCACGAAAACAAAATGGCTCTGAAAGTTCATCTTTCAGAGCCATTCCCATTTATATTTTCTTTTCAGGCTTTTGCTGCTTATCTCTTGACGCTGCTGATCGATTGAAAAGATAATTTGCCATAATCATGATGCTGTTTTTATGGCAAAGATTAAATTCTATCGCTGCAATGCCACCTTCGAGCCCAACTCTCATATTCACAGTAATCCCCATCCATACTTATGCCCACATCAAAGGAAATAGTGAATTCATCTTCATTTGATAGAAGTTCGTAACCATAATGTGCCCCCCAGGCAGGCTGTGGTACGGTGGTTAAATATTTTGGAATAAGCAAATCTAAATCTGATGGATAACTTCCCGCATCACTTTTATATTGTTCCAAGGCTTTTATTAACTCATTAGCCCTTTCTTGTCCTTCATCGGCGGTGGGTCTATCGAGTGCTTTATACAATTGAGCAGATAATGCAAGAAAACACCCAAGACATAAACATGTGCCGAGTATAAATGTTGCAAAAAAGATAACAACCTTGTTTATTTTTGTCATTTTGTTTGATATATTATTTCGCCTATCAAGCAAACACCCAGCGATTTACGCCGGCGGACAGTGGGCGGACGTGGACGGGAAAAACCCGAAGCCGCGCTTCGCGAAATGCTTGTAAACCGCGCAGAATCCCCAGCGTCCAAGTGCATGCTTTGTTAGGTGTGGTTTTTCCTGGAAGTGTAAATTCTATTTGTTGGTAACCTATTTTTCTTTTCCAGTTTATTTGAGGCAACTATTAATGATGCGCCAATGATAATCATAATTGAAGCAATAATTACGCCTGTGCGAGAATTACTTGTCCCGCAATAAGTGCAAAGGGATAAAAACTTGCTGTTTTTTTCGTATTTTGAAAGATCAAAACCAAGGCTTGTAACGTCTGTTCGCTGTGCGCTATTGGCAAAATCAAGGATGCCAACGACTTTTTCGTGCGCGACTTCGGTACACGTCATTTTTTGTGAGAAAAACGAAAATCCCCAAACGCTTTTTCCTTTATCGGTAAAAATAATATAGGTATAAGTTTCACCGTTAACCTCTTTGTAGAAAATATGGTCACAATCCCATTGAAGATCGTCTGCTATTACCCATGGTGTTTGTTGAGGGATGAGCGATGATGCTTCAAATAAATTCATGTGCTTGGGTTCTTTAGGGAAGGTCAGCAACTCTTTCCAGGACACAAACCCCAAATAGGTAAAGGATAAAATCGAAAGTATTCCAAGCCATCGCAACACTATTATTGGTGACTTTGACATAATTTTGACGAGCAATAATGATATTACCGATATAACAGCTACAAGAAGGATTTCAAGGAGGATTTCCATTTGCTTGCACCTTTGGCTTTGGTAGAATTTTGGTTGAATGCAATCATGAGATTTGTATATCTAGAAAAGCGATACATTATTTGCAAGACAAGCGCCTAACGGCTTGCGTTATTAGAATGAACTTGTGTGGGACGTGGCATCAGCGTATCCTAGAGGAGATACCGCCGTGGGAGCGCTGATGGGGTGTGAGCGTTTGGGTTGTCCGGCTGCCAGTATGGGATGGCAAAGAACGCCAAGCCCGTTG
>JACRBH010000117.1 GCA_016234535.1 Chloroflexota bacterium | reverse complement strand
CCACCTGCCAGACGTGCGCGATCTTATCCTGCCAGTATTGATTGAGAACACTGAGCACATTGTTGCTTGTAACATTGAGTTCAAATGCTATGGCATCCGCCATTTCTTCGAGAACATGGTCGTACATGAGTTTCTCCTTTTTATAGATGCAAATGGGAATAGGTCATGCCATCATCACTGGTCAGCGAATAATGAATGGCATAGGCTTTACGAATGTAGCGACGTGCGCCACGTTCGAAGCGAAAGAGCGGTTGGTTTTCATACAGATACTTTCTGGGTGAGCGGCGGAAGATCGTCCAGCCGATGGCATGGGGCGCGCCTGGATAACTGAGCTCGATGTGGACGTGTGTTCCTGCTGCTTTTCTTAACATGGACAGCACCTCATCAAAGGCGAGATGAATTGAGGTTCCTGCGATCAAAGCCATGAAAGGCAGGACAAGCAGTTCGGGTTTTAGATTTGTCATTTGGCTCCTTTGGAAATAAAAATCGGCTGAACAGGGGTTCTGTTCAGCCGATTAAAGTGGGTTGGTTTATATCTGGTTATTTGCGTATTTTATACAATTTTTCATATAGGTCCTTAAATGTAATGCCATCCTTGCGCCATTGTTTCGCCAATTGATCTGCCAAGCGGTTTACTTCCGAGGCATGTGAACGCATAACGAAGCATCCATTCCCAATCTGAGTCAATATAACCACGTCACCATCCTGGATGTCATTAGCCTGACGATATTCCATTGGAAGGGTAATCCTTCCCCGAGTTTTAACTTGAACCTGAAGAATGGGTTTCATGAATCGTATCCTCGTAAATTTACCGGCTGGATTGCTCCAGCGCTTTTTCCAGCAAATCAGGAACGCCCAGTTGTCCCGCCCACTTTCGAAGATAAGGCAGATCAAGATTTTCCGACTGGACTTTGATCACACCCAGAATATCGCGCCACTGGCGTTCTGAGAATTCCCCTCCCAGGCGATACCATTCAAGTTTAGCCAGGATGGTATCCTCCGCACTGGCGACAAAGGCGACTTCTTGCGGGTCGGTCGAAATAACCTGCGCCGTGCGTCGGCTGAGTTGAAGCTGATCGAACTCGCGATCCTTTGGAATAAATACATCCACTTTAAACATCGTCTCAAGATGGATGAGATTGAAGCTGCTGTGATGTTCAATTGCATCCCTGATCATCTCTTCATCCGCATAGAAAACTGCGGATAGCGCATCCACCAGGGGCCGGGCATGGTCTGCATGCAGATCAGCGACAATATCAGTATCCATCGTCGCACGCATGACCCCATGCACTGCGCTTGCAAGGGAACCTCCGATCACGTAGGAAACTCCAAGATCAGAAAGCACCTTGATCACCAGCATGGTGGCTTGGACAGGTTCATTAGTCATGACAGCCTCTTATTTTTCCGTATCGGACCATAGACTTGCGCTGCCAGCGTTTCTCCCAGGATTAAATCGGCCAGCAATCGGCGCAACTCAGCTGGAGTTGCCTGCGGATGTCTCTGGGTGAGACCACTCATGGCAAGCGTACGAACGGTCTCATTCAACTGGGCGACCATCTGGATCTTTCGCCAGGCAGGTGCGCTTCGTAACAATTCGATCTGGATTCGTTCGGCTTTTGGATTTGTGTCGGAATAGTGTGTGTTCATGTTTAATTAAAGTATAGCCGATTTCGTCATACTTGTTTTTTTTTTCTTTTTTCCATAAGTTTTACCACATCGGCACGGACCTTCATCTCGTCCCAGCCGGCGCGGTTTGTCTTTTCCAGATCGCCAATGAACTCCGTAATGTCCCGTTTATGTTTGTGTTGACGCCAATTCTCGGGATCGAAGGGAGGCTCGGTTGTCATCTCCACCAGGTTGAACTCATGCCAGGGATGATCGTCCTCCTCGTGAAGAACATCGAAGAAACGTTCCTCGATATTTACCTGCCGGGCAATGAAGAATTCACCATCCTTCAGACAGGAGCGGATTTGCTTTTCAATTTCATCAATGGGCATAAAGGTTTGATTGGTGAAGACCGCCTCGCCATGCAATTTGTAATTACTCGCATCACGATATAAATAGGTGAACTTCAGATTGGATGGAATTCGCTTGAAGGAAAAATATTTCTCCTGTGCGGCATCCCGTATACAGAAATCTGATTTGAAAATTTTTATTCGATGCTTTGGTAGACCTGCGAGCATGGTGTATCTCCTTCTTTTGGAATCAAACAGCCTGAAAGGTTTTTGAAAACCTCTCAGGCTGTTTTGTAGTTGGATGAAACGGCCGTTATTTAGCCGATAAACCGCCGATATTCCGCCGATAAGCTATATTTACGAGTCTTGCGGGCCATATTACTGGCTTCAAGCCAGCCTGCATTAACCCACTCAGTCATGATTTCACGCGCCTGGCGAGGCGAGAGTCCGAGTACGCGCGCCACATCATTGGCGGTGATCTCCTCCTGTTTGGAAAACAAACCTAATACGATTCGTGCGCGTCGATCAAGCTTGCGCAGCAGGCTTTCCACCTTTTCGTCTGGAGCCAGAGCCTGGGAACGAATTTCGGTTGACACAGTCTCAAATACCGCTGCCATACCTTTCAGAAAATAAGCCAGCCAGGGAGTGACGTCGGCTTCAGCGCGGCCAAAGTAGTAATTGTGATTCGGGTGAGTGACCAACGCATCATAATATCCCTGCAGATCCTGCGCATAAAACTCTTCAAGGGCATAAAATCGGCCCAGATCGTACCCACCGCGATAGAGGATCCACGTAGCTAATGCGCGGGCCGTGCGTCCATTGCCATCATAGTAGGGATGAACAACCACGAACTGATAGTGGGCGATACCAGCGATCACAGGGACAGGCAGTTCCCGCTCGGAATTTTGTATCCACTCCGTCAGTTCCTTCATCAAATTTGGAACATCAGAGGCTTCAGGTGGCAGGTAGACAATACCGCCGCCACTGTCCTTGATCACATTCTGTCCATCCCGGTATGGTGTGGGGCGCTTACCCTTCCCCGTAAATATCAGCGAGTGTAGTTGACGGACACGTTCTTCAGTGATCGGTTTGCCTTCCTCCACCCAGGCCTCAACCTGTGCCAACGCCTTGAAATAATGCTGGACTTCCAAAGTATCGCGTTCTCGTCCAGGGAAACCTTTTCCCTCCAGGACAGCCTGTTCAGCTTCCACCAAAGTGAGCCGATTTCCTTCGATGCGGGTGGAGAAGTGAGTGGAACGAACGCGGGCACGCAGTCGCAAACCTTCTGCGATGGCAGGGGGCAATACTGTCAGAGTCACCTCTGCCCGCGCCCTCTCAATGGTTTGCAGATGGCGCACAATTTCAGGTGTGAATGAATATTGGTACGTCATTGGATTAAGTATATCAGGGATTATCAACGCTCAAACGTCCCCGCTCCGCCCAGCCCTGCGCCTTGATATTCCGCGCCCACATCGCCAGGAAGGAAGTGACCTCCTTGTGAAAGCGCATGTCCACGTAGGTCTTATCCTCGCGTTCGATGAATTTCTCACGGCGGACCGTGAAGCCGATAAACTGGGTGATCGCGGTCGGCTCCCAGGTTGGGAAATGTAGTTCCACATCGGGATCGGGAATCAAGTCGCCGTTTTGTTCAAAATAATGAGCGACACTGATCATGCTGCCGTGCCGTTCGATCACGAGACGGTCATAGTGGGGCATATAAAAGCGCACATGAAAATCCATTTGGGATTGGAATTGTTCAAGTAGGTTGTGAACCTTCAACAAATTTTCGATCGTGGTTTGAAAGAGCGTGGTCATTGGGTTCTCCATAAAAAGATTGGAGGGCGACATGGTCGCCCTCCTGTTGAAAAGTTATTCACTCCAGCCGCTGATTTGATCTTCAAATCCGGCTTCCAGCCAATCATCGTCACCCAGACGTGAAGCGTTTTCATATTGCTCCACGAGCAGTCCTTCATCGGGTTCGGGTTCTGCCTCGTGATATTCATGATCGGGACGCAGGATCACATCCGCAGGGAAGTCACCCGCCTTCCAGATTTCGAGGGTGTGCGCGACTTCATAGCCTGGCTTGCAGAATTCTTCCGGATCTATTTCCGGTGAAACGATTACCACGTATTCATCTTCCTCCGAAACGTAGTGAGTCAGAATGTACGGACCCATTTCGGAAAGCAGCGCCTGCTCATACTCGAAGGGCGGCAAAGGAACTCCTGCTTGGGCAAACAGCCAGGTCACTTTTTCCTTGAGCCAATCGATATCCGCGTCACGATTGAAGATCGTACGACGATGGAAGCCTTCGGGGATATCCATCAGATTGCAATACTCATCGGGCTTTTGATCCGCCAATGCATAGGCGGTTGTCTCGATGGCAAGTGCCACAATTTTGTCATCATCCCACTTCCAAACCACACTGCCCACATACTCGCAGGGCTTGGAGAAAGCGCCTGTATTCATCGTGATCCCGCTCCACCCTTGCGGGCGTTCCTGCGGTATGCACCAGACTTGAAAGCCTCCGTTCCCAGCTTCGAAGATGGCTTGCGGATTTGGATTGGTGGCAATGTCGAGTTGACTTGCCAGGTCGAGCACGGGTTTCATCCGTTGATGTTCAGATTGATAGGTCATGAGTTTGCTCCTTATTGAATTGGTTGATTGAAGTCATCCGCCGCGCGGACCGTCGTAGTCATACTGATGGTGAAATTGCTCCACACCCTCGGACCAGCGGGCATGTCCGCTAAAGCCCATGCCGCCTTCGAAGTATTTCAATTCAAAGGCATGGTCCGAAAACATGCTGGCCAGCTTTTCGATCACGGGTATGGGCGGACTCCAGGCTGTGTCGAATTCGATGAAGGCTGATTTGGGTTGAGAGTCAGGCAGCGGGCTTCCACATTGCCGGCACATAAGAACCGTCATCTGCTCGGTCTTGTGAACAGTTTGACAGTATGAACATTGGATGGTTTTGCGAATGGGATCCCTTGCGCTGTCCCTGCGGGTCGTCAGTGTTGGATGGCACGCATTCCACTTGGTTCCGTAATTCTCGCAGCACCACTCATACCCGCCGCTATTGAAACCGTCCTTCAGCCAGGGTGTGCCAGGTTCAACTCCATATTCCGCAGCGAGTGCTTCGAGCTTGCTCTGACGTTCAGGATCATCCTTATCGATCGCGAGGAATTTCTGTTGATATTCGTGTGCGCGCAGGTCAAGTTCTTTATATTCTTTTGGATAGGGAATGATCCTGTCGAAGTCCAGGACGCGTGCATCCTCATCTCCATCGGCTTCAGAACGGATGGCATTCATTACTATCTGTACATCGGGACCGGTGATGGTCAGTTCGTTTTCAGTCCAGTTAGGCATGTTGTTTCTCCTGTATTTGTATTTGCCAGGTGATCAGATCGACCGGCAAGGCTAGGTATAATTTGGGTGAATATTCGTGTTGATTCTGCGCATCGCATTCCAACGCGATGGACAGTTCTTCGTCGGTCATGCTTTCTTCGACGATGGACTGCTCCATCATGGGTTCTGCGCGTGCCAGGCGTTCGGCATCATCTGCCGTGCGGATGTGTGGATTGTTTCGTCCGTAGCGGGCAAAGTAACTCGCGCCAACTTTGCTCTTGAACGGACCGATCACCGCCGTATACAAATGACCATGTGATTCTTTGGTGGGGATTGTGGGAGAGCGAAATTGCACGAGATCGCCCTGTTTTTGTTACCAAGATAAATTGCCATGTAGCGCCTCCTAGAAATCCTGCATCAAGCCGACCAGCACAACTTGCTTCTGTGTTTCAGCTCTCAGCCGCGGACTGGCTTCGATAAACTTCCCAGTATGTTTGTCTTCGCGCAGAAAGTCGAAGGTGAAGGTGATGGATTCACGCTGACAATCCAGGGAGAGATAATGGTGTGCCAGCCAGAGTGCGTCATACAGGCGCTGGTCATAGTCGTCATGATCTTCCGTTTGAAGAGGTTCAAGAGCATCGCTCAAAGCAATGCTCACTTCAACTGGAATGGTGAAACCTATTCCTCTGGCAACATCACTAACATTCATCCAGGTTGTATTCTTGATGATCAGCTTTTGTTTTGGAGGTCTGGACGTGAAGTCGAGAGTCAATTGCGTCTGCATGATTCCTCCTACGTGAAGCCCAGTCCACGTTCTTTAAGCGACACCCACTTGCCCGCTTGTCCGATCACGAGATGATCCAGCAGGTCGATATCCAATAACTTGCCTGCCTGCACCATTGCGCGCGTCACAGCGACATCATCGGGGGAAGGCGTGGGGTCGCCGGACGGATGGTTATGGCAGACAACAATGGCGGATGCCATGCGCCCCACTGCTGCCTGAAATACTTCACCAACACGCACCTGGGAGGAACTCACCGAGCCTTGATATATCTCGACAATTTCAAGAACGCGGTTACGTCTGTCGAGCAGCAACGTGCGCAGGTGTTCCTTTTCCAACAAACCCATTTCGTATTGCACGAGCGCGGCAGCGTCTGCGGGGGAATTAATGACCGGGCGTTCTTCATTGGGAAGGTTCAACCGCAAACCAAGATTGAGCGCCGCCTTGATACGAATGGCAGTCGTCTGATTGATGCCCTTCACCTTCGCCAGTTCTGCGGGGTGCGCCTGATACAAACGACGGATGTCGCCATCGAAACGCGCCAGCAGGGTCTGCGCGATCTCAATCTGTTTCTGTCCGCCGATCACAGCCGCCATCAGTTCAGTGAGATTGCAGGCGGTTGCGTTTTGGGCGACGCGATATGCAGGTTGTTCACGCAAAGGCATACTCTTGAGTTTGGGTTGGTCGTATGTGGATATGGTTTGGAGAAGGTTCGAATTTGAGGTGTCCATAAATCTCCTTGTAATCAAAGACGGCGCACATGCATGTGCGCCGTCTTTGTATTGAAATATTTTGTAATGGTTATGCCATTGCCATTTCGGGCAGGGTAATTGCAATCGCCTCATCTTCGGGGAAGGGATCTTTAGTACCTTCCACCATCATCGGCATGATGACCGCCGTAAAACTGCCCGCTTCGATCAGAATCGGTTTCTTCCCGTCTGCGATCCTGATTGCAAGTTCACCCTTACAGGCTTCCACGGCCTTTTTCAAAAACATCGCAGACAGCCAGACTTGCGCATCCTCACCGCTGGCTGTGCCTTCCAGAATGTTACGCGCCTGCCCAGTGTCTGTTTCAGCCGAGGCGATCTTCACGACCCCATCCACAGTTTTGATGAATGTGCTTTGCGTGCCCATCGCGTTCACCATGCGGATGGATTGCATCAGGCTGGTCTGTTTTACATTGAGATGAGCCGATGTGCTGTTGCGCGCTTCACCGATCAGGTTCATGATCTGTTCAGATGGGAAATTCTCCGCGCTGGTGACCGTGGCCAGAGTCAGGTCTTTCGAGTCGTCCAAATTCGTGATCTGGAAAATGTAGCGGTTGTCTCCCGTTGTGCATACCCGCACAGTGTCGCGGTCATCCACAAGGGTTACCAATAGTTTTGCAAAACTCAACGGCAGTGAGATCGAAGTTTGTTCTGTGGGTCCTTCAATACTCTCGTGTACATGGCCCGCCGAGTAGCCATCGGCTGACTGGACCGTGATCGTGTCCTTATCAAGAGTTAGATGTAATACTTGCAGGACTGCGCGTGCGATATCTGTGGATGCAAAAGGCAGCACGCGCATCAGGCTGCGGAAGATGTTTCCTGAAAGCGTGGCGATTGCCTGGAAGCTTTCATCGCCGATGACGGGAATGGGTTCATCCACGATGCGCAGAGTGGTTCGATTTGTGCTGCTCTTGATGACCAGCGAGTTGTGTTCGATCATCAAACGGATCTCGTTCGCAAGCGTTTCCACCACAGCTTTCAGAGTCAGAGCATCCACACTGACAGAAAGTTCCTCATCACAAGCCACATTCGTGATGGCGCGCGCGGCAGTCTCTCCATTGAAGCAGGATAGGCGCAGGATGCCATCTGTTTTGACATCCAGACGGACAAGGGAAAAAGCGGCCAGCGAACTTTTCAGGCTGGCGCGTGTGACCGCATTAAGCGCGGCATGTAAAGCATCTTGTTGAATGGTGATCATTATGCAGATTCTCCTTTTGTTTTCAAAATCAGATATTCATTTAGCACTTCCAGATCCAGGTAAATATGATTGGAACGGGATTCTTCCGACGCGCTTTCAAAATCCTTTTCCTCATCCTTGAGATATTCCAGGACCCGCGCGAGGGAGCACAATTGTTTCTCATTCATGGTTTCTCCTAATGGATATTTTTTATTGACTGATCTTGCGCAGACGTTGATCTATTTCATACTCGCCCGATGCGATGTAGCGAATGTACTCAATGATGAACCAGACCGCCCAGCCTATGATCAGGACGGCGATGATGATTAAAACTATTGACATGATGGGACTCCTTGAAAATAAAATCGGGGAGCGATTTGACATCGCTCCCCGATAAAGGGAAATGGTTGAATTAGATTGCGGACGGCCACCATCCGCCCAGGATGGCTTCGTCCGGGTCAAGTTGATTAGGCGGTGTATAGGTGAGTACCTGCGCACCACCGTGTCGGATGGAGGCTGATACATTTTCTGCCCACTCAAGGCCTGCCTGATCGGGGTCACGCAATAATACATATTCATATTGATCATGCTCTCTGAACCACTGATGCAGTTTCGCGGCGGGACTGGCACCGTTGGTGTACACCGCGACCGTGTCGGCTTCGCGGCCCAACTGATGGATCTTCTGCGCCGTGATGAGCATATCGAACAAACCTTCAAGCACGATCACGATCCTGGTGGAAGGAGTGATGCGCCAGCTTCCAAGCGGTTGAACACGGTTACCCCAGGTCTTGTGATTCTTCACTGGCTTGAAACTGCGCGTACCTTTCGGTAATTGCTCCTCCGGGATGTATCTCACGTTCATCACTGTCAGATGGGTCGGCGGGTCGGCATACACCACTCCACCCGCCCACAACCAGGTTCCATCGTGTCGTACCATCAGCGATTGCTTTGCCGCTTCGAGGATCTCTGGGTGGACACATGGAATAGGAATGCCGTAGCCCAGTCCATATACCAGCGCCGTATATGGACTCACACCGCGCTCTGCAAGGTACAACCAGGCAGGTGAACGCTGCACAACTGCGCGCGCTTCCGACACGGCTTCATCCAACATTTGCACCCGGGTCGGCGGTTTTGGAGGGCGGGTCGGTGTTATTACCGATCCAGGCGGTTTCCATTTAGCATCCCCATTGGGGACCTGTCCAAGCTTCAAGCGAAGCGCATTCAACGAACCTCCGCTTGCGCCGCAACGCAGACACTTCCAGTATCCACTCGCCAGATTCACACCGAAGTTTGGGTGACCGCCTTCCCCCTCGCGGCTGGAGTCGTTATGAAACGGACACCAGAAAATGGCCCAATCCCTGTGGGACTCCACTCGAACCGCTGTTCCCAGGATCTCTTCTGCGGCGGATAAAATGTCTTCCATGAGATTTTCTGCGACCTCCTTTCGAACATAGTATTTGTTGTTGAACTAGCCGCCCAGAAGCTGGGCGATGAAAGCCATGATGACCGAGAGCCAGTGATATGGCTGGCTGGCGGCGATCACGACCAGAACGAGAATGGCAGCGTACGTTCTCATGATGCGTCTCCTTGTTTGGAATATTTAAATGCTTCCAATCAAAGTTGATGATCACACATCCGCGCGGACCAGCCGATTGAGTCCTTTTCATTCCACATCCACACTTGCCCAGCATGGGGCACTGGTATACACGGCTGCATCCTCGCGCACCAGTGTAACGATTGCGGAGTAGTGGTAGTCACCTTGCTGTCGGCCGGCGGATGCAGCGATGTTGATCGCCTTGCCATCCACGATCACAAGTCGCTGGTATGCCTTCAAGGGAAATGGCGCGAAAATCTTGACAGTCTTGATGGTTGTGGTATTATTGTTTGTGAACATATGTTCTATTTCTTCCTCGAAACCGTCCAGTAGTGAGCTGGGCGGTTTCACTTTTTAATGCCGGGCCTCTCACCCCGGTGAGTCCTCGCTGGGAATCGAAAACGGGCGCTGCCCTGGGAAAATCCCAGGAACAGCGCCCGTTCTTGCATTGCGTGGATATTCAGTCGTGGTTTTGTTTCAGCATGCCTCCTTTGTTTTTATTTGTTGATCGATGGCCATGCGCGCGCGAACGCGTACCGACACAGTTCATTAGTTTGAGCTGTGTTGGAGACCGTATCAGCGGTTCCATCAACCGTGTCGGTGAACAGGGCCTGTTCTCCCATCAGGATGTTTGCAATCATGGATACGATCTTTCTACTGATTGATTTTTATGATCGAGTCCGGTCTTACAAACATGCGTGAAACGTATTGAATCGATTGGATGAAGTTGATATTTTCCTTTGATTTGGTTTCTCTCTATACTGGGAGATGGAGATCTTTTTCAACCGAAGAAGCCCGGCAATGGCCAGGCTTTTCATAAGGGTGGATGGATTGTGTTAGGGTTGAATGATCGGGAGTATACGGAGAATGTGTGAGGTTGTCAAAACACGTAGGCGGGAAATGTCATTCCTATTGCTTGTTTTTACGCCCCTTCTACCTAGGGGTGGACTATTAATAATATATGACCATCCTGAAATTCCCCCACAAAATAACGATGCAAAAATTAAATGCTTGAATTTAGATTATCAATATTGTATTATGTTTCTATGGAATCAAACGGTCAATATCTGGATCTACAAACTGAAACTAACCATCGATAAGGGCACACGAGTTTACATTCCAAAGATCATGCCAAAGGATACAGTCTAACTAGCCAGGAGGAAGCATGAAAACCATCAATCGCGCCAGCGGGGTACAGATTACAATTCCGTCAAAATACAATATTGCTGAAACTGTTTCACCTACCAGTTCCAAACGACGGAGCGGGCCGGGTCGTGTCTTTGGTCCTATTCCTCTGCCAAAGAATCGCGGGGAAGCAGGCGCAGTCAATGATGTGGTCGTCGCTGCCTTTGGAGGCCAGGAAATGCAGCTGGTGGATCAGGTTGAAATCATCCCACCCCCTGCTGTAACCAGCACCACCCGAAAGAAAGGTGTACGGTCTGCTGCTGCGAAAAATATGACTGACTTCAAACTCGCCCTGGCTCCCAATGAAGACGCCGTGGTCCTGCTCGAACAAGACGGAATGTATTCGTGGCAATTTGCCAATGAAATCAAATCCAAGAAAGCCCGTTCAGCAAAACGTGGAGTGCCTGCTGTCGATGCCCAAAGGCTTGTCCAATTTAGAATTACATTGGATGTGGAGCCGTCCACTAACGACCGATCCACCAGGCGGGGCATCCTTGAAGATTTTGCGCTGGATAAGGTCAAAGCATTTATCTTTAAATTTGCCGCCCGCGTCGCGGTGGGACAGGCCATGAAATATTTGGAACGCAATGTCAGGCGTGGCCTGGTCAATATGACCGATGTGGAAGATCCCGCAAAATGGGAATTGGTAACGAACCCATCCACGCTCAAATTACCGAAGAACCGGCCGGCGCGCATTCTGCTTTTTATCCACGGCACATTTAGCAGCACTATCGGCGGCTACGGACCGCTGACAACCACTCCCTGGGGTAGAAAATTTTTACAGACTGCTCAATCCAATTACGATGCGGTCATCGGCTTCGACCACGCAACCCTAAGCGATGATCCTTTGGAAAATGCCACTGACTTGCTTAACCGCCTGCAAATGATAGATTGGCCGTACACGCCGCGCTTTGATATTATCACTCATAGTCGTGGCGGTCTGGTGGCCCGTAGTTTAATGGAACACTTGCTGCCACTTTCTAAATTTAAAGCTGTCATTGAGCGCGTCATCTTTGTTGCTGTGACCAATGGTGGAACGAAATTAGCAGAACCCGATAATTGGCAGACCCTGATTGATATGTACACCAATATCTCGGTTGCGGCCTGCCGTCTGATTGGCATGATACCGCAGGCAAAGCCTGTTACTACCATTTTGAATGAGGTTGTGAAGAGCATCGGGGCGCTTGTGAAGTATTCTGCAACAACAGCGATCAACGATCGAAACATACCGGGACTGGCCGCTATGGAGCCGGATGGAAAATTCATCAGCAACCTGAACCTGGAACAACCCGCTCAGCCATCCATTGATAACAGCTTTTATTGTGCAGTTACTTCAGACTTCAAGCCCAATCTCCTCGACAACGATCACGAACCGAAAGAGCTGCCGCAGCGCTTTTTATTGTGGGCCGCGAAAGTTTTAGCCGGGCAGTTGATGAAGGAGCCAAATGATCTGGTAGTGAACACGGCTTCGATGGCCAATGTGGATCCGCAAATCGGGAAGTATATGAAAGACAGCCTCGACTTTGGCAGCAACCCGCTGGTGTATCACACCAACTACTTCATTCAGCCCGAAGTATTCAATGCCTTTGCCCGTTGGCTGAGTCTAACCGAGGAAGTGAAAACAAGATCAAGCGGACGACGCGCCAAACCACAGGACAAGGAAAAACCGAAACCGGATCTGGTCATGGATGGCGGCATGGCCAGGATCGATGTACCGGCCATCGTGGATACCGACATCTTTATAACAAATGCAATGATGCCGCTCCTTGAGACAGTAAAGGCGATTCAAAAGGAAAGCCCCAGTTACGTAGTTATCCGGCGCGACTATCAGGGAGGTACATTAGACTATGCTTTTGCAGCCGAGGACATTATGAAGATGAGCGGCGGTCAAAGCGGTCAAACCCCCCTTCTTCATGCCCTTAACCTGCATGAAACTGATCGTTCCAATACGGTTTCAATCACTGATGTGATGAAACTAATGGGTATAACCGGAGGGACTGTAACCTCACGGCGTGAAGTGGTACTGTCCGGTGAACAGCCTGTAGGGGTGCTGCGAGATGAAATCAAACCATCCAGTGGTATTACTTTGGCAGATTTCGCAGGGATTGTATCCGAGCCGAGAACAGACGCAGAATTGATTCAGACAAGACGCATTATGCCCAGTTTTGCAAAGCCGGGCGGGTTTATGCATATGGGCTCGCAGCCTGGTGGATATGCCGCGCCTTCCAGAAGGGGTCAGCGAGCCAAACCGCCTATTACTTCTGATGCAAAAGCACCGACCACCATAACCTGTCACTTTCGGGCTGAAATGGATCAGAAAATAATTGTCAAACGCTCCGCGACTGTTGAGGTAACCATATCACGAGAAATCATAGGACAATTGATCAGTGCAGTGGCTGCCGAAGGACGGGCGGAAATTGATCCAAGCCGCAAAATTTTTATTCAAGTCCTGCCAAAGGTTAATTTTGAATCGGTGGATGAGGGCTGGACGGAAATCGACGCTCCACAACCCGATTCTCCGAAGCGGCTCTACTTCATTGTTAAAGCAACCGACCTGGGAGAAGGCGAGATCTGGGTCGTGGCTCGCCAGGGACAGGTTTCACTTGTGACACTCATCTTAAAACCGGAAATCGTAAAGGCCAATCGCCGTATTGTCGCCAACGCTACCGCACCTGAGGCTCCCAAACTTGCCTCTCCACTTCATCAATTGTTGATTTCCGAGCGACGAAATGGAGATCAACTTACCTATAAATTTCACTTACAGTCGCCGGATCTGAAGTTGCTCGAATTCGGAGAATCGAAGCCGATCATTGGGGATAGAACAAAGTATGTGGCAAAATTATATGAGGAGATCGAAAACCGCTGGCTGGGCAACAAAGATGATGTTAAAAACTTCACCGAAGAATTACGGGCACTTGGCGCGTCCATGTTTGACGAATTGATCCCGCCAAATATTCAAAAAGCCTTGTGGGAATATCGTAAACAAATCAAGAGCATTATGGTGATTGCGGAAGAGCCGTTTATTCCATGGGAAATGGTACATCTCAAACAACCCGAAAAACAGCTATCTGGCGATGTTCAATTCCTGGGACAGATGGGACTGGTACGATGGTTGCAAGATGCCGGCTGGCCCCCTGACAAGTTGAGCATCCAAAAGGGGAACGCCCGGTATGTGATCCCGCAATACCCGCATCCCGACTATGTACTCCCACAGGCTGAACAGGAGGCTAAATTTCTTGAAAAGAAATTTGCAGCCACTGCAGTTGAACCAAGTTCAGGTGCTGTTCGTGAATTAATTTCAAAGCCTGACTCGTTTGGCCTGCTTCACTTCGCCTGTCATGGAGCAGCCGATCAGGATAATATTGCAAACGCTCAATTAATATTGCAGGGCCGCGTTAAGGGTCAAGATTACATTCCTGATTTTCTCAGCGCAACTACGGTGGAGCAAAATGCCAATCTATCAGAAGGCGGGAACGCACCGCTAATTGTGCTGAATGCCTGCCAGACCGGGCGGGCCGGCTACAAATTGACGGGAATTGGAGGGTTTGCACAGGCATTCCTGAAGCGAAAGGCTGGGGCCTTTGTCGGTACACTCTGGTCGGTGGGTGATGTCCCAGCCAGAACCTTTACCGAAGAGTTTTACACTCAGCTCATAAAGGGGTCGACAATCGCTGAGGCGACCATCAAAGCCCGCGAGAAAGCGCAAAAGGCTGGTGATGCAACCTGGCTGGCGTATGTAGTGTACGGTCACCCTCATGCAAGAATTAAATAGTGGCGGCTTGTAACACTAACAGTCTTCAGGAAACCCTGCCACTCCCAACAGTGTCTCATCTCCCGGTGCAAAACCGGGAGATTTTTTTTTACGCTGACTCCGGTTGTATCACGGAGAACTGCAATCCTACAAACTTTTGACCTTCATTACATACACCTTTTTGCGAAGTAATTTACGCCCCTACTACCTATGGGTGGGCTTACCTTGTCGTGCATTCAAGGCCTGTACTCCAACCTAACAATCCATTCGATATTGAAATGTGAAGTGAAAAAAGAATGAAGGCGAATCATGCTTTTTAGTCTCATAATTTTCCAAGACAGAAAAATTTTTTCACGGACTTTTATCTGTAAAATTAACCAAGTCCGGCCTGGGTCAAATTCCTCTCCAGGATCTCAAGTAGTCTGACGATCGGCCTCCTTTTACTCAACTTCCCAAACCCATGCTAGAATCTTCGGACAAAATGCAGACCGAACCTGTTCCTCAGATCGAAATAGCCAAACCTCATGTTGTCTCTGTTCGCAACCTGGTGGAATTTGTTTTGCAGGCAGGTGACTTAACCACTGGCGGGTTTCACAAACGTGATCGTGCCCAAGCCGGCACACATGGCCATAGGCAGGTGCAGCGCTCACGCCCCCAGGAGTATCAATCCGAAGTGGAGATTGATTATCAGGTTGAAGGTGTCGACCCGCCCATGGAAGTGCGCGGTCGGATCGATGGCCTGTATGCCAGTGAAGAACCGGTGATCATCGAAGAGATAAAAACGACCACACTGAGTCTGGAGCTTGTGACCGAGGATCACAACCGACTGCATTGGGCACAGGCACAGTGTTACGCGTACATGTATGCCCAAAAACATAGTTTGAGCGGGGTCAGGATTCACCTGACTTATTACCATTTGGACAGTAGGAAAGAAAAGACCTTCGAACGCCATTTTTCGTCGGCCGAACTTGAAACCTTTTTCCGCAACTTGATCACTTCCTATTTGGACTGGTTTCGAAAGATCAGCGCATGGCAGGTCAGGCGCGACCAATCGATTCAACAACTCGAATTTCCCTATGATGAGTATCGCTCCGGCCAGCGAGAAATGGCCGTGGCAGTCTATAAGGCCATTCGGGCCAAAGACCGTCTGTATGTACAGTCGCCTACGGGAGTCGGGAAAACCATCGCAGCCCTTTTCCCTGCAGTTAAGGCGCTGGGGCAGGGACTGGCTGCCAAGATTTTTTATCTGACGGCGAAAACGCCCGGCCGCCTGGTGGCAGAAAAAGCGCTGGATGATATGCGGCAGGCCAACCTTCAGTTCAGAAGCGTGAGCCTGACAGCCAAAGAGAATATCTGTTTTTGCCCGCCGGTCAACTGTGACCCGGAAGTATGTGTATTTGCCCGGGGATATTTTGACAAGGTGAAACGGGCGTTGGATGAAATGGACCAGCATCAAGATTTTACCCGTCCGGTCATTGAGGAGATTGCCCGGCAGTATCAGATTTGCCCATTCGAGTTTTCGCTCGATCTGGCTTTGTGGGCGGATTGCATCATCTGTGATTACAACTATGTGTTCGATCCGCGTGTGTATCTCCACCGATTTTTTGACTTTAGTACGGAACCATATGTCTTTCTAATTGACGAAGCACATAATCTTCCGGATCGGGCCAGAGCGATGTATTCAGCTGAACTGGATAAAGGGACGGTGTTGGACCTTCAGCGCACACTGAAACCACATTTGCCTAAGCTGGCAAAAAAGCTGAGCGTGGTCAATAAGGTATTGCTGGAGATACGCAAAGCCTGCCAGGCGGACGGCAGGGATGTGCTGATTGAGCACGAGCCGCCTGAAAGGCTCCTCAAAGCCATCCGGGAATTCAGTCAAAAGGCGGAAGACTGGCTGGCCTTAAATCTGCCTGCTGAGTTCAGACAGGAATTACTGGAATTCTATTTCCTGTGCAGCAACTATCTGCGGACAGCCGAGTATTTCGACACTTTCTACGTGTCCTACTTTGAGCGGCAGGGACAGACCGATCTTAAAGCAAAATTATTCTGCCTGGATCCGGCCCCCATGCTGGCCGTACCGTTGGAACGCAGTCAATCGGCTGTTTTTTTCTCGGCGACATTGCTGCCGATCGATTACTTTATGAAGCTCTTGACCGGCGATGTGGATTACCCCAAGCGAATCTTCCAATCCCCTTTCCCGCAGGAAAATGTCTGCCTCCTGATCCACGACCAGATCTCCACCAAATATGCGCGACGCGCAGATTCCTACGCTGCGATCGCCTCGGCAATTGAAACCATCTGCAGAATACACGTGGGAAATTATTTGATTTACTTCCCATCCTATGTATATCTGACGGCAGTGCTTGAACTGCTCAGAGATAAGCTGCCGGACAAACAGCTTCTTGTTCAGGAGCGGGCCATGACAGAAGCAGAACGCGAGGCCTTTTTGTCCCGGTTTTCGAACAGCAATCAGGAAACGCTGGTCGGGCTTGCTGTCATGGGTGGTATCTTTGGCGAAGGGATCGATCTGGTGGGCGAGCGGTTGATTGGTGTTGTGGTTGTCGGTGTGGGCATACCGCAACTGGGGTTGGAGTTGGATTTGATCAAAGAGTATTTTGATCTCCAGGCTGTCAGTGGTTTTGCCTATGCCTATCAATATCCGGGTTTCAACCGTGTGCAACAGGCTACCGGCCGGGTCATTCGTACAGAGACAGATCGGGGGATCATTGTATTGATCGACGACCGTTTTACCCATGCGCGATACCGCCATTTGTTTCCCTCACACTGGCGGGGCTATCAAGTTGTACAAAATACCGACGGGATGAAAGAGAAATTGACGCGATTCTGGGCGCGGGCGTAGGGGAGTCCCCCCCGATCTTTTCTCATAAGTGTTGTTGATCAATATGGTGTTTTAAACATATTTTCACTTCCCTTCCACGGCTTTCAGGATCTCATTCGCCTGGAAGATCCGATTGTTGGCATGTCCTGTGGTCTCGTTGAGAATACCTGAATGAATCAACCTGTCAATATACTCGCCAGCGGTCTTATATGGAATATTCAGACCATCGGCCAGTTGACGATTGGTAAAGATTGGGCGGCTAAAAAGAAAATCGATCACAACCGACATACGGGCTGGATTGCGGTCGGCTCGCAAGGTGAGGATGACTGCGTATTTCTCACGGATTCCTTCCAGGCGAGCAAGACGAGTTATGCCATCCTGCGCCTGTGTACTGATTCCTTTCAGGAAGAACAACAACCAATCCTCACAATGACCGCGCTGTGTCACTGCCAGAAGGCGGCCATAATATTCCTGGCGAAAGTGTTCGAAGTAGACGCTCAAATTAAGCAAAGGATGCGACAGCAATTCCCATTCATGCAACAACAGGATCAGCAGCAGGCGTCCCACCCGCCCATTGCCATCCAGGAATGGATGAATGATCTCGAATTGATAGTGGATCATGCCGGCCCGTACAAGCGCTGGAAGTTCCGTCGTATCGGTGTGAATAAAGGTTTCCAGGCTATTCAGGGCAGGTTGCATTTCATCCACCGGCGGTGGGACATAGGTTGCGTCGTCGAGGGTGCAGCCAGCGGGACCGATCCAGTTTTGGGTGCTGCGAAAATTCCCCGGGGTCAGATGCCCCATGCGAATATTTTCAAAAAGTTTCGCGTGTATCTCGCGCATCAAACGCAGACTCACAGGCAGTACCTTCAAGCGGGACAGGCCATCCTCCAGGGCTCGCACATAATTATGGACTTCAAAAACATCCCTGCTTGTTTCAAGCGATGGGATCTGGGACGACTCATGCAGGTACAAGTCAACCAGAGATGCGCGCGTTCCTTCAATACGGGAGGAGAGAACCGCTTCGCGTCGCAGAAATGGATGGGTCAACAACCGCGCAAGTGGCTTGTTGACTGCCAGGGTTGTAAGCCTGCCCAACTCATGCTCTGCCTCTGAAAGAGCATCGACCAGTCGGGGAGTCCAATCTAATTTTGGAGGGAGTTGCGCGGGAAGAAAGGTCCAGTATCCGTTCTTGGCTCGAATCACTTTCCCAACCTCGGATTTTTGAAAATCTTTTGGATTCATGAAGACGCCCTTTTTTACCAGTTTGCATATAGTTTATCCATGCGTACCGGTATCGTCAAATGCACGAAGATGGGAATTTATATATACATCGCCAAAATTATGATGGTTGAAATTGCATGGCTGAATAAAGCCATCCAGGTCCAACCGCGCAGCGATTTTTTTGGTTTCCCAAATTGCCACTTGACTCGTAACTATTTTCTCTGTATGATGTTTTAACGATTGAACAAATTTTTGAACAATCGTACAATAACTAAAGGAGAGAGCCATGTCCCACATCAAGCTAAGCTGGCGTAACATCATCATTGCAGCAACACTACCCGCAGTGTTGGAAGTCATTTGGCAGTTATACAATACGTATGTGCCCGTGTTTTTGCAGGCAGGAAATCCCGCATTCACCGAAGCGGGAGCCAGCACGGTGGGATTTGGCCTGGGCCCCGCCCTGACGGGTTTCATCCTTGTCTTTGATAACATCGCGGGACTGTTTATCAGTCCTCTCGTCGGCGCATGGAGCGACAGTATTCGAACCCGTTGGGGGCGCCGCATGCCTTTCATTCTGCTTGGCATACCGGTTGCGGTGGCAGCGTTCATTTTTATCCCGCTCATCCCGATAGGTATCAAACCCGAATTCAATGGTCAGACTGGACAATTGACGAGTCTGCTTATCCCCTTCATTATTTCCCTATTCATCGTGCTGATTGCCTTTGCCGTTGTTCGCCCTGTTGCGGATGTTTTGATGTTCGATGTGACTCCCTCTAAACATCGAACCACCGCCAACGGGATCGCGGGCGCAATTGCAGGTTTCCTGGTGGTACTGACTGCTTTAGGCGGAGCGGCATTGTACGATGTCTATGGTCCGCTTCCCTTCTGGATTGCAGCTGGACTGGCAGTTCTGATCCTTTTGCTCACTTGGGCTTGGGTCAAGGAACCCGAAGAACTAGTCAGTGCGAAAGAACTGGCAGGTGAACCATTTAACCTGAAAGGAATTATTAAATTTCTGCGTGACCAGCCAGAGGAAAACCGACGCAGTCTTATCTTCCTGCTTCTCAGTAACTTGCTGGCTTATGTAGCCCTTGCACAAATGCAGGCATTTCTCAGCTCGTATGGTGTGTTCTCGCTTGGCATGGAAGTATCTGCTGCGGCTATGCTCGTTGCAATTCCTGCACTCGCTTTCATGGTAATGGCCGTGCCGGCGGGTTTGCTCGCCAACCGTATTGGACGCAAAACCACGCAGATCATCGGATTGGTGGGATATGCCGTCGGCGCAATGGTCATCTATTTATTCCCAGACGCAACCATGCTCAATGTTGGTCTTCTCATTTGCGGCCTCACTTGGCCTCTCGCAAACGTTGTTCAAGTGGCCATGATCGTGGATAGCGCTCCCGTTGAAACGCTGATGGGCACCTACACCGGTCTGCGTCAGGTGGCTGTGACTCTCGGTTTCATCATCGGTCCACTTATTGGCGGAAGCCTGGTCGAAGCAATGGGCAACAACTATCGCTGGGTATGGCTCATCATGTTCGTGTTCCTTGTTCTTGCGACCGTTGCGATCCTACCTGTTACAAAAGGCGAAGCCAAGAAGGAAGCTGCCTAATTTTCCAATAAATATATTCCACGGATCACGCAATTGCATGATCCGCGGAATATTGAAACTAATATGCCTTTCTTATTAACGGCAATCCTCGCCATTATCGTTATCATCGCATTGTACGCGGCTTATGCATACCATATCTATAACCGCGTCCAGCCTGCAGATCGTGCCTGTGTGGATTGCACGACGCCCGCCACCGTCGACGGCTATGAGTTGTATTTTCAAGAAATTGGCGCGGAAAAAGGCATTCCGCCCATCGTCCTCATCCACGGCGGTCCTGGTCACTCGAGTTTGAGTTTCAAGAACAGTTTTGATTTCGTTGCCGGACAGACTCGTGTTATCTACTATGACCAGCGCGGCTCGGGCAATTCACAGATCAAGTCCAGCAGCGAAGACTACACCATCGACCAGCTTGTTGAAGAACTAGAATCCCTGCGTCGCGAAATTATCAAAGCAGACAAGATCGTTCTCATCGGTCACTCGTTCGGCAGTGCGCTGGTTCAGAGATATGCGTTGAAATATCAAGCGCATGTCGAAAAGATAATTATCGTCGGCGGGATTCGAATTAACAACGGGATGAGCAACCGCTTCGTTTGGAAGTGGTTTGGTCCCGCTTTGTATTCCACTGCTCTCGGATTTCCACCTGCCGATCCACAAGCCGCTGATGCATGGTTCACGAAATCTTCCGAGAAGGACAATCCGAACCGCCTGTTCGACAAATCAAACAAGCAAATTCTTCAAGATATGGGTAGTGTGTCTTTCGCCCCCTGGCGTGAAATCTCACTCTCATTGGTTGGCTATGATTACAAAACCGAACTCCGTCAACTGCAAGTTCCAACCCTGTTCATCTACGGAACATCGGACTCGCAATTCACAGGCGAACCCGTCGGCGATGAACTTTGTTCCATCCTCCCCAACTGCACCGCTGCCGGCTTCGACAAAAGCGGACATTGGCCTTTCCTTGAAGAGCCAGAGAAATTTCAGAAAGTGTTAAAAGACTTTCTCGCCTCACACTGATAATTACTCATTGAAAATGAACTTTCCTTCAAACACTCCTCTCCGCATGCCGCACTACAAAGGCTCCACCGCGCACTCTATTTACATCCCCATGCGGGATGGCGTTCGTCTTGCCGTTGATATCTACCTCCCACGCGGACTCGAACCCGATACAAAAATACCCGCGTTGTTTGCCGCTACACGCTACTGGCGCGCACAACAGCTCAAAGCACCCTTCTCTTGGTTCCTCTCATTGCCAGATTCGGCTCGTACCTTTTTCACAGCATTTGGCTATGCCATCCTCCGCATTGATATGCGCGGCACAGGCGCTTCCGAAGGCAGCCAACCTCATCCCTGGCCCGACTCTGATCTGGCCGACTTGTACGACCTCACTGAATGGGTTACCCAACAATCATGGAGTAATGGCAAAGTTGGCGCATTCGGTAACTCGTATCAAGCCACCACGGCTGAAATGCTTGGCGCTTGCGGACATCCTGCCGTCACCAGCGCTCTCGTCCGTTTCAATGAATATGATGTTTATACCGACATTGCCTTTCCCGGCGGCGTGCCCAACGAATTCATCCTGCGCGAGTGGGCAGACTTCAACCGTTCCCTGGATGCCAATCAACTTCCGAAACGCATGAGCCTAATCGAAAAGATTCTTGTTGGGGGCGTCAAACCTGTGAAGGGAAAAATCCCCCCGCACAAAAATCGTCAGGTCGATTCCGCTCTCAAGCATGTCACCTTCCGCGATGATGTCGATCCCGAACTCAACACAACAATTGACGGCATCAGCATTCATACCCGTCCCACTTCCCATATCATGGATCACTGGGGTGGTTGGTTTGACGCCGCAACAGCGGATGCAGTCATTCGCCGTTTTGCAAACAACCCGCGTCCGCAGCGCGCTGTTATTGGCGCATGGAATCACGGCGCGACTCAACATGTTGGCGCGAAGAAAAATCCATTTCCGCTGCTGGCTCAAATGAAGGAATCCCTGAGCTTCTTCGATGCCCCGCCAACAACCCGCGAACTGCATTACTTCACCATTATTGAGAATAAATGGAAATCGACGGTTGAGTGGCCGCCCGAAGATTTAGCCGCCACTCGATTCTATTTCCAACCCCAAAGCGGACTCTCCTCGACTCTTCCCACGCCTCAGCCTGCTGACCGTTTCGAAGTGGATTTCAACGCCTCGACAGGATTCAACAACCGATGGCAAACTGAACTGGATCAGCGCCCCGTGAAATACATTGCGCAAAAGAATCTGCTTTCATACACATCTGCGTTGTTTGAGCAGGAACTTGAAATCACAGGCTATCCCATTGTTACTTTGTATGTGAGATCAACACGGCAGGATGGCAACTTCTTTGTCTATCTTGAAACGATCGATGAACAAGGTATGATCCATTATCTGACCGAAGGTCTGTTGCGCGCCATTCATCGTAGAATATCAACAGATATTCAGCCCTACAAACAATTTGTTCCATATCATTCATTCAAACGTGCCGACGCCATGCCGCTTATCCCTGGCGAGGTGGCCGAACTAACCTTCGGGTTGAATCCCATCTCGGCGCTGATCCGTCGCGGATGGAAGTTACGAGTATCCATTTCAGGCGCAGACAAGGACACATTCATGCGCATCCCAACCGCGGGTAGTCCAACCGTGGAGATTTTACTCGGGGGCGAAACCGCCTCCTTCATCGAGATCCCAATCAAATGACCGATATCCTTTTCCAATCCCAGGAAAATATTGCCATTATCACCTTCAACCGACCCAAAGTATTGAATGCTTTTCGACGCGCCATGTTCCAGCAGTTGATTGACATGCTGGAAACTGTAGCCAACGATGATTCGATTCACGTCCTGTTATTGACTGGCGCAGGACGCGCCTTCTCCGCCGGCATTGACCTTGAAGAACTTTCGCACCTGTTCGATGGATCGACAACGGCAGAGCAGGCACACGCCGAATTGGATGAAATGCAGGAACTGACTCGCCGCATGGTGAATTTGCCGAAGCCGATCATTTCCGCGATCAATGGCGTTGCGGTGGGGGTGGGTGCGGAGGTTGCAATTGCCAGCGACATCCGTATTGCGTCCAAGAGTGCATACTTCCAATTCGCCGAAGTCATGCGCGGTATTTTCGAGACCAACGGAGTCATGCACCGCCTGCCGCGCTTGATCGGCATGGGACGCGGCGCGCATGTCATGTTGACAGGCGAACGCATCTCCGCTCAGTCTGCTTTGGATATGGGACTCGTCACGAAAGTTGTTCCTCCTGACATGATCCTGCAGGAAGGCATGGATATTGCGCGCGCAATTGCATCGAATGCGCCCATCTCCATTCGGCTCATCAAGGAAGTTTTGCATCGATCCTATGACCTTGACCTTGAATCGGTCATGCGGCTCGAAACCGATGGCATGCTCGAATGTTACGCGAGCGAAGATATGCAGGAAGGAGTGCGTGCATTTTTGGAAAAGCGCGCGCCAGTGTTTAAAGGAAAGTAATTGGAAGGATCGATATGGCAGTCATCACGAAAATCGAAATCATTCTTCTCAAAATTCCCTACCCACATTCTTTCCGCATTGCGCTGGCTGAAATGGACAGCGCGCAGAATATCATCGTCCGAGTCCATGATAACGATGGCTTGGTGGGTGTAGGCGAAGGCTGTCCACCTCTTTTTGTGACGGGCGAATCGCCGGAGACCGCATTTGAAGCCGCGCAGTTGTATGCGAAGATTTTGCTTGGTAAAAATCCCTTGGAGATCGACACGCGCCTGGATGAACTGGAAAGGTTCATGCTGAAGAATACCGCAATCCGCTGTGCCTATGACCTGGCGCTGTATGATCTGCTGGCCAAACACGCGGAACTTCCACTGTATGCTTTGCTCGGCGGGACGAAACAGGTCATCCATTCGAACCGCACGATTGGAATGGACACTCCTGAAGCAATGGCAAAAACCGCAAAATTATTTGTAAATGGCGGCGCAAAATCCCTGAAAGTTAAAGTCGGCACAAGAAAAGATGAAGATGTTGCGCGAGTGCGCGCCATTCGAGAAGCTGCCGGAAAAGGAATCCCAATGCGGTTGGATGCGAATCAGGCATGGGATGAATTATCTGCCATCTCAACGTTGAATGCAATGGCTGAGTATGATGTGCAGGTCTGTGAACAACTGCTGCCTTACTGGAACATCGAAGGCTTCAAACGTCTTAGAGAGCGCAGCCCGATCCCCATTATGGCAGATGAAACCATTTTTGATGCGCACGACGCCTTCCGACTTGCTTCAATGGGCGCTGTGGATTATTTCAATATTAAGCTTGCCAAATCTGCAGGCATTCACGGCGCACTGAAGATCAACGCCATTGGCGAAGCGGCTGGAATTAAGTGTATGCTGGGCGGTATGTCCGAGTCGTTGATCGGAGTCAGTGCGGGGGCGCATTTGATCTGCGCCTGCCCAAATATTGCTCTGCACGATATGGACTCTCCTTCCCACTTTTCGGAAGACCCGACCATCGGCGGCGTGGATTTTCAAGCGAGTGGCACTGTTACGCTGAGAGATGCCCCAGGTCATGGCGCAGATGTTAAGCCTGAATGGATTGAGAACAGCACGAAGATCGTGATCAGTGGATAGTGGATAGTGGAAAGTGATTCCAGGGAGTTTTCCTTTGTGTACCTTTGTGTCTCTTCGTGGTAAAAAGATTTTATGAACAAATTTCCCCCCTTCCCGCAAGACAAAGCCCGCCTTGGTTTGCTTGGTGTGGCATTTGACGAAAACTCGTCCTATAAACGCGGCCCCGCACTCGCTCCGCAAAAAATTCGTGAAGCGTTTTTCTGCGATTCATCCAATCTATGGACGGAGAACGAAACCTTTATTGGGGTGGATGGAATCTTCGCAGATATAGGTGATATCTCCCCTGGACAGGCGGACATGCCCATTGAAACAGAACATGCTGCAAGTCAATTGCATAAAGCAGGGCTGAAAGTCATCGCCTTTGGGGGAGATCATTCGGTGACCTATCCGTTGGTTAAAGCCGCAGCAAAGTTTCATCCTGCGTTGAGTATTCTCCACTTTGATGCGCACCCGGATCTATACGATAACTTCGAGAACAATCCTTATTCACATGCCAGCCCGTTTGCCCGGATCATGGAATCGGGATTGGCAAAGCGATTGGTACAAGTTGGAATTCGAACCATCAACGGTCATCAACGCGAACAGGCAGATCGTTTCGGAGTGGAAGTGTTGACCATGCATAACTGGCGGGACGTGTTCAATATCCATTTTGATTCACCGCTATACATCACGTTTGACATGGATTGTCTCGATCCTGCATTTGCCCCCGGCATTTCTCACCGCGAGCCAGGTGGGTTGTCCACACGTGAGGCATTGAGCGTGATTCAATCTCTGCGCGCAAACATTGTTGCCGCAGATTTGGTTGAGTTCAATCCCGCTCAGGATCCATCAAGTATCACTGAGATGGTTTGCGCAAAGATATTCAAGGAGATTGTTGCGAGGATGCTGGCGTAAATGAATTCACGCGAACGAGTCCACGCTGTCCTTGAGAAAAAACTTCCAGATCGAACACCCAGGTTCGAGGTCTGGATCGATGCGCTGTTCGATGACTTGGGAGTCAGCGATCCATATTCCGCTTATCCCGAACTCGGGCAGGATGTTGTCGTGATGCCATCTCAAACTCCAGAGGACAGTAATGCCTGGCAGGATGGCGTCGACGAGTTTGGGCGTGTGTGGAAAAAAGGCATGTATTTTTACGGCGCGGTACAAACTGCGGATGATTTGAAGCGCTATACACCGCCGATGACGTACGCGGATCATTTTTTTAACCCGCAGCGGGTAGCCGTTATTCGGACGAAGTATCCTGACCATTGCCTTTTTTACGGCACGCATATCGGCCCGTTCATGGGCGCGTATATGGCAATGGGTCTGGAGAATATGTTTAAGAAATTCAAAAGTGATATGCCGTTTGTTCATGCGGTACTCGAAGCGCGCACAGATTGGTGCCTAGCAATTTTCAAGCGTGCGATTGAATTTGGCGCGGAAGTGATCGTGATGGGTGATGACGCGGCACACCGCGGCGGACCAATGATCTCGCCTCAATTATGGCGTGAATTGATCCTGCCCTATCACCGGCGTGTGGTGAAGGAATTATCAGTGCCTGTCATCTGGCACAGCGACGGCAGGATGGAAAAGTTATTGCCCTACGCCGTTGAAGCGGGTTTTGCCGGCGTGCATGGACTCGAAACCCTGGCGGGCAATCGTCTCGATGAAATCAAACGCGACTATGGTGACCAATTGATCTTGGTGGGTAATTTTGATGTCAACCTGTTGTTTGAAGCTGAACTTGACCTGGTTCGTGCAGATGTGAAACGCTGTTATGAACAAGGCGGCAAGAGCGGATACATGATTTCATCATGTAATAGTATATTTACGGGTATGAATCCCGAAGCCGTGCGTGAATTTTTTCGCTGTCAGGGGGAAGAATGATGACTGCCTCGACACGCTTCCCCCTCGGTTCGAAGTTGACTCTCGATTCGTTGAACATTGATCCATATCCTCATTACCGCCTTATGCTTGAAAGCGAACCTGTCACGTGGCTTCCTGAAGTGAATCTATGGGCTGTCTTTCGGCGCGATGATGTTATTTCCATTCTCGATAATCTGGATGCCTTCACGGTGCAATCGCCGCACTCCCTGCTTGACGATGCATTTGGCACGATGATGTTGAGCACGGATGGTGATGCTCACCACCGTTTGCGAAGTCCATTTTCAGAAGTATTTCTTCCTAAAATAATTCGTGCTTCATCTTCTGCATTTATCGAACACAAGGCCAATGAACTGATTGACCATTTCATTGCAGGTCGCGAAATAGATTTGGTCAGGTCGTTTTCCGACCCGATGGCGTTATACGCGGTGACTTCTGCACTGGGTGTGACGATCCATGACTTTGCCCAACTCCGCGGTTGGTACGATGACTTTGCCGCCGCGTTGAGCAACTTCCGCCATGACCCTGCGGTGCGGGAGAGGGGGCAGCGGGCAGCGCGGGAGTTTGGCGCGCGGCTCTCGGCTCATCTTAGCGGGTTGAGAAAAGAACCTGACGATTCCCTTTTGAGTCGAATTTTACATGGCCAGAAGAACGATCTAACCGACCGTGAGATCATCTCGAATATTTTCGTTATCATCTTTGGCGGATTGGAAACCACCGCAGCGATGTTCTCGAATACGCTTTGGGCATTGCTTCATCATCCTGATCAGTTTGAAGAAGTGAAAGGTGAGCCTGAAAAATGGATCAGGCCTGCTTTGGAGGAATCCCTGCGCTGGGAATCTCCCGTGCAGACTGCCACACGCCACGTTACGAATCCCATCGCCGTGCGCGGCGTGGGCTTTGCCGTGGGTGATACAGTTCAGTGCATGCTTGGCGCAGCCAATCGCGACCCAGATTTTTTCATCCACCCGCATCGTTTTGACATTCATCGCAGTAATGCTTCACAACATCTGGCGTTTGCGCGCGGTAAACATCACTGCCTTGGCGCGTCACTGGCGCGGCTGGAAGGTGAGATCGGTTTGCGTATCTTGTTTGAACGTATGCCGAATTTGCATTTACAATCTAATCAACCTATTCCACCGCTTGGACACGAATTCCGTTCCGTGCCGAAACTGATGGTGCAATGGTGAAAGGAGACTGATTATGCCAACTACAACGAAACCGGAAGAGAGGAAAACGTTTATCGAAGAAGCACGCCGCAAACAGATCATTGACGCAGCGCTGCAGACCATTGCCGAACAGGGATACACCCAAACCTCGTTTGCCGAGATCGCAAAGGGCTTGGGAATCACCAAAGGGCTGATCGCCTACCACTTCAACGGCAAACATGATTTGATCACATCCGCCATTCACACAATCTTGAATCGGCAGGGTGCTTACATCAAAGACCATGTGGAAGCACAGGAAAAGGCAGGCGACAAATTACGCGCCTACATTGAAACCAGCTTTGAGTATATTGAGCAGAACCGTCCGCATTTTGTGGCACTGGTGGATTTATGGGGCAGCTTCACATCCCCGGAGGAAAAGCAGGCATTCAGCGAAACTGCCTATGACCCATGCCGCGCGCACCTCAAGAAGATCTTCCGCATCGGACATCAACAACGGGAGTTCACCAAGTTTGATGAACAGTCGATGGCATCTGTGATCCAGGGCGCGATCGACGGTGTCATGCTGCAATGGGTCTTCGATCCGAAGGCAGTTGATTTGGGAGAGGCCGCGAAAGAGTTATCGGAGATGTTTGTGAAGCGGGTGAAAAAGCCCTAATCACCCCAAAGGGAAAACCTTTGTGGTCAATGAATCGCCAAAGGAGAATCGCCTATGCAATGGAAAAGTATCGCGCATCTCGTGGAGGATGCAGCACAAAGGTTTGGGGACAAGCCCTTATTTATTTTTGAGGACAAGCCGCTTTCATTTGCAGATGTTAATAAGTTGACGAATCGTGCGGCGAATGTATTGAAATCCATCGGAGTGAAGAAGGGTGAGAGAGTGGGCGTGATGCTCCCCAATGGCGTGGACTTTCCCATTGTCTGGTTTGCGTTGGCAAAGCTGCAGGCGGTGATCGTCCCGATCAACATCAATTATCACGATCATGATTTGACATACACGCTTGATGATTCGCAGGCTGGCTTTTTCATGATCCATATAGAATATTTGGACCGATGGGAACGCGTGCGCGCGCACTTGCCGTCAGTGAGAGAAACGCTGGTCGTAGGCGAAGCAGGCAACAAGTCAGATTGGCTGCGGAGGATGGACTCCGCTTCAGACGAATTTGATCCGTCCGAAGCGGGGTCTGATGATCTGGTCAACATCCAATACACATCCGGCACGACGGGATTTCCCAAAGGCTGCATGTTGACTCAAAAATATTGGATGATGATCGGGCAGGTGGCGGCGGACTATTTTCAGTTGACGCCTGCTGAAACCAACCTGACCGCGCAACCATTCTATTACATGGATCCGCAATGGAACACGATAGCGAGCTTGATCGGCGGTGCATCGCTGGTGATTCTGCCGCGCTTCTCGCCTTCGCATTTTTGGGGTGAGGTGATCAAACATAAAGTGACTGTCCTGTACCTGATCGGCACGATGCCATTCTTCCTGTTAAAGATTCCCGAAGACCCATCGCTGGAGCGCGGACATAATTTGCGGGTCATTTTGTGTTCAGGGATTCATCCGAAATTCCATGCCGAGTTTGAGCGGCGCTGGGGTGCGCCGTGGCGCGAAGCATTTGGCATGACCGAGACAGGTGTGGATCTGGTTGTACCCCTTGAAGATGTTGAAAGTGTGGGAAGCGGCGCGATGGGCAAGCCAATCTCAACGAAGGAAACGCGAGTGGTGGATACAGAAGGAAATGATGTGTCCGAAGGCGGTGTGGGCGAATTGATCTTGCGCGGCGAGCCGATGATGTTGGGTTATTGGAATAAACCCGAAGCGACCGCAGAAACGCTGCGCAATGGCTGGCTGCACACGGGCGACATGGTGACGAAAGATGCGAAGGGATATTTCCACTGGCAGGCGCGCTTGAAGGATACGATCCGCCGTTCGGGTGAAAATATTTCGTCGGTGGAAGTGGAAGGCGTGTTGATGGAACATCCTGCGGTACAGGTGGCCGCGGTATTGCCTGTCCCTGATGAATTGCGCGGCGAGGAAGTGAAGGCATATATTATTTTGAAAGCAGGGCTTACATCTGAAAACACACCGCCCGAAATGATCCTGGATTACGCGCGTGAAAAACTCGCCTACTTCAAAGTACCGCGCTATATCGAATATATGATTGATCTGCCGCGCACGCCATCTGAACGGGTGGAAAAGCATAAGCTGGTCAAGGCGAAACCTGATCTGCGAGTCAGGAGTTACGACGCGGTGGATAAAGTGTGGAGATAAAAAAATAAACCAAGCAGGAACAAAAAGGGTCCTGGGGAAAAACCTTTGTATACCTTCGTGACCCTTTGTGGTAAAGATTTTTAAAAAGGATCATCTCATGAACATTCAACAACTCAACGATACCATTTCAAAAACCCTCTTTGATTGGAATATCCCCGGTGCTGCTGTGGCAGTGGTGCAAGCCGATGAAGTTTTTACGCAAGGCTATGGCGTGTGCAATTCGGACGCATCCAATAAAGTGGATGCTGATACGATCTTTGCGATTGGTTCCACAACCAAGGCTTTCACATCCGCGCTGATTGGCATGCTGGTGGATGAAGGCAAATTGCACTGGGATGACCTTATAGTCAAACACCTCCCCGATTTTGAAGTCTATGATTCCTGGGTCACGCAAAATATCACGGTGCGTGACTTGCTCTGTCACCGCCTCGGTCTCGAACGCGCCCAACGACTTTATTATCATCAGGGATACACTCAACGCGACCTCATGCATCGCATGAAATATCTGAAACCTGTCGCGGGTTTTCGCACGCAATTCCAATATGCCAACCAACAGTTTGGTGTCGCCGGCTTGCTCATTGAATCTGTCACGGGTCATTCCTGGGGCAACTTCATTACCTCACGACTTTTCCAACCCCTTGGCATGGCTCGCTCGGTCAGCGGCTATGACCGTATCACCGACTTTGCCAATGTTGCTTCTCCGCATGCCGTCCTCGATGAAACCTATCCCACAGGTGTGCGATTTATCGGTCAGCCCGCTTCGATCCCCTGGTACAAACTCAGCTGCGAACCCGCGGGTTCCATTCATACATCTGCCAATGATCTTGCCCGCTGGCTGGGTGTTCTTACACAAAACGGCAAGCCGCTCCTCCAACCTGCGACCTTCAACGAAATCACTTCGCCGCAAATCGTCATGCAGGATATGTTGAATTCCGACCTCGCTCCACTTTATGTTCTTCAACCTTCCACACATTTTTGGGCATACGGTCTGGGTTGGTGGGTGATGGATTATCGCGGCGAAAAAGTTCTCATGCATGGTGGTCAAATGCCCGGCTTCAATTCTGTGGTCGCTTTCTTCCCTGAGCGAAAAATGGGATTGGCCGTCGTGGTCAACGTTCACCAAACTCTTGCTCACGCTGCGCTCTTCTATGCCATTTCAGATATTCTGCTCGACAAACAGGAACGTGACTGGTCCTCTGAATTCCAGATGGTCGCACAGGGATACATGACCGAGGTTAAGAATCAAGCAGATCAATTCCGCCTCACGCGTGCCCCGAACCTGCTTCCGTCCAATGGGCTGGATTCTTACACTGGGACATTCTCAAACGATCTGTTCGGCGAGGCGGCTGTGACTCTTGAAGGCGCCTCGCTCAAACTCACTTATGGAAACACCTTCGCAACACTTGAGCATTTCAAAGCCGATACGTTCATTGCGCATTGGAATCTCAAAGGCCTGCAGGATGACTCAATCATTTCATTCAACGCCGACACAAAAACCATGACCATTGTCAACGACAGGGCAGAGTATATAAAAATATCATGAATCCCACCGACCTCATTCTCAGAAAATTTGAACAAGTCTCATCCATTCCGCGCGGTACGAGATATGAAGCCCAGATCCGTCAATGGCTGATCGATTGGGGCGGCGCACTAAGTCTCAAGTCCAGAACAGATGCGGCAGGTAATCTTGTTATTTATGTGCCTGCAAGCACAGGCTATGAAGATCACCCCGCGCTTATCCTGCAAGGTCATCTCGATATGGTCTGGCAGCAGACACCTGAATCACATCATGATTTCACCCGTGACCCAATTCAACTAATTCATGATGGCGATTGGATCAGGGCAAATGGGACCACTCTTGGCGCGGACAATGGAATTGCAATCGCTTTGATGATGGCGCTGGTGGAAGATGAGTTGGTTCAACATCCGCCGCTCGAATTTTTGCTAACTATTGAAGAAGAAATGGGCGTTGTCGGCGCGGACAACCTTGATGCTTCCTTGCTTAAAGGAAAAACGCTTATCAATTTGGATTCAGAAGAAGAGGGTGTGTTCACTGTCGGCTGCGCGGGCGGGGGCAGTGTTACCATCACGTTGCCGGTGAATTGGAGTTCTCAAAGCCCTGAAGAAATTGCTTTTGAGGTAAAGGTCACAGGCTTGCAGGGCGGACATTCTGGCGAGGACATCAACAAACAGCGCGCCAATGCAAATAAAATCATCACGCGCGTGCTTGACTTTATTCAGCGCAACGTTGATATTCGTCTGTCCACCCTCAAAGGCGGTACCGCGCGGAATGCCATTCCACGCGATGCAGAAGCAATATTCGTCTGCTCGAAAGATAAGGTTGAACTGTGTTGCGGGAAATTTTCCATCATTGTTCAGGATATTCAAACCGAACATGCGCGATCCGAGCCGAGATTATCCATAACGTTAACCGAGAAAGGCGGCGAACCTGTCCGCGCGATCAGCCGATCGGAAACAGTGAACGGGCTTCGGCTCTTGATATCCCTGCCGCATGGGGTCTCAGCCATGTCTGCGGAATTTCCCGGCTTTGTCGAAACATCGAACAATATTGGTATTCTGGAATTGAAGGAAGACGGTTTGTCCATCGTATCCAATCACCGCAGTTCAGTCCTATCGCGTCTGGATGAAATCACAAACCGAGTCGAGTCGGTGGGGTGGCTGGCGGGCGCGGACACAGAGCGAACCAAGATATTTCCGCCATGGCAGCCAAACATGGATTCGCCATTACTAAAGAAATGTGTCGAGACGTATCGATCCGTGATCGAAGAGGAAGCCAAAGTTCAACTGTCACATGGGGGACTCGAATGCGGCATCATCAGCGACCGCTGTGGTGGGCTGGATACAATTTCAATGGGGCCGACGATTCAGAATCCGCACTCGCCAGATGAGAAGTTATATATTCCCTCTCTTGCGAAAATTTGGCATTATTTAAAAGCGTTGTTGGCTATGTAGGGCTGCCTTGCCATCCTGTTCCAAATTTTGTTGCGGTTTATCTTTACGAGTGAGGCTGACCGCTCGAAAATGCGAGCAGGGTGGATAAGTATGAGGTTTTTATCTTGAATTTGTGCGTTTGGTTTCCTTTCAGTTGATTGGGTTGTGGTACGGATGAAACGGAAAGGCCCGACACCGCAGGTTTTTCCCGGTATTTGATAACCTCCTGAAACCAAGAGAAATTGTCCATCATGCAGTTCCCAGTTAAAATACAAATCCGGCCGATGAAGCAGCCAGAACAAGCTCATTATGCGAACAACTTAAATCATGGTTATGTTTTTGCGGTCATCTGATTTTGGCAGGAAAGACTGGTGGTGAATGATAACGTATGAAAAATAAACTACGCAAGTTACACCCAAACATCTGGATTGTTACCGCCACATCATTTCTCACAGATATTTCATCAGAAATGATCGTGTATCTGATTCCCTTGTTTCTATCCAATGTGCTGGGTGTGCGCATGGCGTTTATCGGGTTGATTGATGGGGTTGCAGAGACAACGGCGAGCTTTGTAAAAATATATTCGGGCGCGCTTTCAGATAAGATCGGTAAACGCAAATGGCTGACGGTGTTGGGCTATGCCATCTCCACGGTTGCCAAGCCGTTTTTATATTTTGCGAATGCCTGGGGTTGGGTGCTCGGAGTTCGCTTTGCTGACCGTGTCGGCAAGGGGATTCGTACCGCGCCGCGTGATGCTCTGGTTGCATCGAGCACGGATAAGGCCAATCGGGGATTCGCGTTTGGTTTGCACCGCGCAGGCGATACGGCGGGTGCTTTCATAGGCATTGGCATCGCCGCGTTGATTATCTGGCTGACACAAACCAATCAGGCGTTGTTAAGTGTCAACACGTTTCGTATTGCAGTGCTGGCGAGTATCATCCCTGCAGCTTTGGCGGTCATCGTTTTGGCGGTAGGCACGACTGAGATAGGTGGACCAGACAAAGGGTCAGGGGTAATGCGTTTGTCGCTCAAAGGGATGGACACCCGTTTCAAGTCATTTCTGTTTATTGTTGCTCTCTTCACGCTTGGAAATTCGTCAGACTCTTTTATTATTTTACGCGCCCAGGAACGCGGACTCTCGGTGCTGCAAACTATTTTCATGTTGATGACATTCACAGCAATCTACACGATTCTATCCAGTCCGCTTGGAGTGCTTTCAGATAAGATCGGAAGAAGGAAGCTGATGATCAGCGGCTGGTTCGCATATGGGTTGGTGTATCTAGGTTTCGCATTGGCGCAGGCAGGCTGGCAAATTTGGATGCTTTTCGGACTTTATGGGATTTATTACGCCGCGACAGAGGGCATTGCCAAAGCGCTGGTTGCTGACCTTGTGCCTGACGCGCAACGCGGCACAGCTTATGGACTTTTCAACGCCGCGATCGGCATTACCGCCCTGCCCGCCTCGCTTCTTGCAGGATTGCTTTGGCAGGGTGCGGGAGCCTGGGCTGGATTCGGCCCATCGGCCCCTTTTCTTTTTGGCGCGGCGCTGGCCCTACTTGCAAGCCTTTTATTGTGGCGGTGGGTGGATTGATTGCAATACCAACCTTTTGCTCCCATGGCACCCGCTACATTAATAGGGTTATTTGATTTGACGTCAATCACTTTTCCAACTTATGGAATTATGTTTTTTCACGATCAGATCAGTTACTGTCGATCCTATGTACTGAAATCAGGATCAAATTCAAATCATGGATCCTGGTAAGCACACCGAACAGAGCTGCTTGATCGGTTAACAGTCCGGTCAATATTGAATCACCATTGAGGTCATTGCAGATCGCCAGCCCTTCAAACCATTCAGACCAGCGATCCGCCAGATGACCTTCCACACGAAATTCATAAACGCGAGGTGCGTCCATATCAGTAATATCTATTAAAGCAGCGGGCGGATGCCTTCTGCCCAGCTGCGAATAGCATTCCAATCACGACGGTCGCCCTTCGGAAAAATTCCAAGCGCGACGACCCCGCCCAACAACAGGGAATCAAAAGTCAGCGGCAGTTTATGGAAGTCCAACATCCCGGCAAAAAGACCTTCGCTAAGCGGCCTCACTTGCAAGCGCACAGGTTGTATCCATTCTGACACCGCCTGGCGATATTGGTCGGTATTTGACATGGCTAGCGTGATAGACACGGTAAACGTGGCGAAAGGCTTTTGTCGCAATTCAGATCGAAGGGTCTGAACAAATTGCATCGCCTCCGGCAGCCACTTTGATTTGCGAATGGCGCTGCCGGCCACCACTGCCCGGTATAGAGTCAGGTCTGTCACTTCCCGCATCGGAAGCACATCCACTTGTGCGCCGTTTTGGGCGATTGTTTTGCCAATGGCTTCTGCGATCTCTGCTGTGGAACCGGACCGACTGGCATAGGTGATTAGAATTTTATCGTTCATTGATTTGCCTTTTCATATTGAGAAAATTTAGTTTCACGACTCTGGAACATGTTGTTGACTATCAGGTTCCAAACAAGATCAAAGATATATAGTCTCACATTTTGGCTGTTCGTTTTCTCGCTCTAAAATAAATTGCAATTCCCGCTGCAAGCAGGAGAATATCCAAAACAGTCATAAAGAGAAAGCCGCTTCCCGAATTTTCCAGACCCAGGCCAACGAGTGGTGAACCATCAAAGAAAAGCGGGAGGTTGGAATGCATGAGGAAGTCCAGAAGCCAGTGACTAAAGACCACCAGCCCGATCACGGTGCTTGTTCTGTGATCTCGATAAAAAAGAAAAGCAATTGCGGCGGCGAGCATCGCCCAGATCATGGACATGAAAAGCCCATGCGACCACGGATTTGAACCGGGTGTCAGATATTTAACTCCCTGATTAAAATCCATGACTGTAATCACCGCTTTTGACTCGATGCCGGCAGACGAGAACAAAAAATAAAGGATGTCGTTTGTCTCACCGGCTAGTAATAACACCCAAATTGGTACTTGGGGAGTAACAGACTTCGCCGCAAAACCGGGCGCGAGGTGACCTATTCCTGACATTGGTTTTATCCTTCCTGTCTTGAAAGTTGAAAGAGCCTGCGGGCAACCAGCGCAAACCAAGTCAAAGCCAGAAGTCCGCCAATGGATCCGAAAAAATAAAAAGCGATGGTATAGAGAGCAGGCACAAAAGTAGCCAGGATCGTGAACAATGCTAGAAACGTAAACCCAATGATGCCGATCCAGACATTCACTTTTCCAAAAATTCCGCCGCGCAGCATGACAATAGATATCGCAATCGCCGCAATGCTGCCGAGAATAAGACCGATAAATGAACCCGGCGTAAAGTCTTCCCCGCGAGCCAATACTGATTCACCTGCCGCTGTCAATATGGTTTTTTGTATATCCGTACCTGCCAGTGCATATTTATTGGAGAGAACAAGCAGCGGGATGGCCGCATTATTGGATATGTAAATGGACATGCTGATCAGAAATACGATCATTGCGAGGGCGGCATAAACTGCCTGCCTTTTACGATGCGCCGCGAATAACGCGAAATAAACCGGCAGCATGGCGATCAAATAAACAATATTTAAGATGCCAAGTGAATATAAACCTTGAAACCAGTTGTCTTGAAAAACAGCGAACCAGTTGGCCGCGGATTTGGTGCCGTACGTAACAATCTCCGTTCCCCCAAATCCAAGAGCGACATCCAGTATGTTAGCGAACATGGCTGTTAAGGCAGCCACCGCTCCGACCTTATACAGCCAATTCCATTGAAAATCCATTGCTTCGATATTCTGTTTTTCCTGACCTACGCTCATAACTTTTGTGTTCATTTTATTGCTCCTTATTTTTGTCTTGCACACAATATAGACCCTTGGGTGGGAAATGTCACTGTACCAAGGTGGTGTCTATTTTTTAAAACAAAATAAGAGGAGGTGTACTTTGGCACACCTCCTCTTATAAAAAATCAGATGGGGGTAGATGGAATTTATTTATCCAAGGAAAGCAATCCAAGCCGGCGCGCCTGGACAAGCGCCTGTGTGCGGCTGTTGACGTTCAACTTGTTGAAGATATTACCGGTATGCTTCTTCACTGCGCTTAGCGTGATGACAAGTTTGCCTGCTATCGTTTGATTCGAATCACCGATCGCGATAAGGTGCAAAACCTCCAATTCACGCGGGGTCAATGACTCCAGCGGAGACAAAGACTCATCCACTGGTATTGACCGTTCGTCCTGTACTGTTTTGGAATATCCTGCTTTTGGAAAAGCAGCCAGAATGCTCTTGACGTAATTGGGTTGAACTGATCCCAGTAGATTCTGTTTAAGCAGGATGGTCAGGGATTCGGAAATGGGCAGCCCCTCTTCAACAAATATGCTAATGAATCCTTCCGGCTCGGCTAACTCCAGAGCTTTGGTGACATCTTCCAAGCTATGTTGATTATCTCCAAGCGCACCGTACATTTGACTACGCAACAGAAGCGTTTCCAGCGCGATGGGAACATGCTGGCATTGCAGCTCCCCGGCAAGAACGACAGCGGCAAGTTCAATCCCGCGCTTTAAGTTCACCCTGTCTTGTTTTGTTCTGGACTGGAACAAGAGAACACGCAGGGCGCTGTTATATAGCAACCCGACCGGGTGGGTGACAATGGAACCCAGCGCAAGATCAGGAAAGATAAATTCGCCGTTGAAGGTGAAGCCCTCCGCCTTAAGCAGGGTTTGTGCCTCAGGTAGACGGTTCAATGCAAGTTCAACGCGAACCTGTTGGGAGATTATTTCCTCCCGGATCATGGCGGGCGGGATGACACGCGCAAGCTCGCCGGCTTTCTCCATCTCATGCGCGGAAGATATCCAATCTCCCTCCATCTGGAATATACGGGAGAGTATCACATGGTTGTAAATCTCCGGGTCGCTGTAACCGCTCAACCCGCTGGCTTGAATGGAGCGCAGAAGATAATCGCGGGACTGATCAAGTTGATGCCATTGATAATGGATCTGTCCGAGTTCTCCGTACAAGGTTGCGCTAAAGGGGGTTGATCTGCCGAAAGTCTCCAGCCGTTTTATTCCCTGCGAAGCAATTTCAAATCCAAGATGGAGTCGTCCCTGCTGCAACACCATCTGTGCCTGTCCGGAAGTACCCAGAATTTCGGCGGCGAAATTTCCTGTTGCCTGGGCATCCCGGACGATCCATTGGAACATCTCGGCGGCGTGATCATAATCAAGCATCTGCTCATAGGCCGTGGCCAGGTTTGCATAAAGCATACTCCGCACATGAGCATCCGCCTCAGGCAGGATTTGCAACGCCCGATTGGCCAGATCCCGGCTTTCTGCTGATTTCCCTTGCATGCCCAGCAGCTTGGATTGTATGGCAAGCCATTCTCCCAGAAGAGAAGAATCCTGGGCGCTCACTTCTGGGGAAGAAAAGATGATGGACAACCGTTCCAGATAAGGGGTTGCCTGGTCAAAAGCGCCGGGTAATAAATTCATCCAGGCGAAAGCCATGTTGACTCTGGGACTCTCTTCAAGATACTTTTGGGGAATGGATTGCAGCCAGCCAGCCACGGTTCTTACATAAGCCTGCAAGATCATCGGCAAGGCCACTTTTTCAACAAGATGCACGGCGAGTGGATAATCCATAGCGATCAGGGCATGTTCAATCGCATCCGGGGTCATGCCGGACTGCTCATACCAGGCTGCGGCGCGCTGATGCAGGGTTGCAATAGCTTCTGCCGGCAGACTATGGCGCAGGCGGGCTTTGAGCAAATCTGCGAATAGGTGATGATAACGGAACCACTCTCCTTCATCGTCCAGAGGAAAGACAAAGAGGTTTGCCTGATATAGATCCTTCAGCATGGCTGGACTTTTCGAATGTCCGTTGACTGCATCGCAAAGGCTGGCGTTCAGACGCGTAAGAATTGAAGTTTGCAGTAAAAAAGTCTTCACTGCTTCCGATTGATGTTCCAGAACCTCTTCGATCAGATACTCCGCCACATAAACATGGCTGCCGGTGAAGGCTTTGATGAACTCAGCGACATCGCTGCGTCCCTTCATCGAGATCGCGGCAAGTTGCAGGCTGGCGATCCAACCTTCGGTGCGGGCTTCAAGAGCGGACACATTCTCAGCGGAAAGATTCAAGCTCATGATTTGATTGAGAAATGCAGCTGTCTCTTCTGTTGTGAAGCGCAAATCCACCGCGCGGATTTCGATCAATTGATTGCGCGCGCGAAAACGCGCCAGCGGCCAGGGAGGATCAACACGCGTGGACAGCACAGGATGGAATTTATCGGGAAGATGATCGAGCAGGAAGGAAAAAGCTTTGTGGATGGCTGGGTTCTGGATGGCATGATAGTCATCGAGAACCAACACAAGATCATTCTTCAACTTGACGAGGTCATTGATGAGAAGTGTGGGGATGGTTTCGTCAGGCAATGGCAGGGGAGATTGAAGCAATTCCAAACCAGTTTCACCAATTCCGCGCTGAATAGTTTGACAGGCGGTAATTAGATAGGTCCAGAACCGAATCGGGTCGTTATCCCCTTCGTCCACCGACATCCAGGCAACCGGACGCTTAAGCTCAGTTACAAATTCGCCCAACAGGGTGGTTTTGCCAAAACCTGCTGGACCGGATAGCAATACAAAACTGCTTGGACGCTTTACAGCGGTGAGCAGCTTCTCGGTTAAGCGCGGTCGTGATACCCCATTTGCCCGCGCACTTGGGATATGAAGCTTGGTTGAAAGAAGGGATATGGACATGGGTCTATGCTCATTCGTCGTTTTGATTCCATCACCGCTAAAGAGAATATCCAGGTCGTTCAAACTCGATCATTATACTTTTCTTTCAAGAGACCCATTGCGTGCAAATTAGATCAAAAAGAATACGTCATCAGCACCGATCATACTAGTTGTCACATAATCGTCAGTATATTTACAAGGTCAAACACTTGACACAAATGGCCTAGCGACACGAAACATACACCCCCCTGCAACCTTATATATCATATGGGCCATGAGCGAAACATACCAGTCCAAACGTGAGCGTCGTCAACGGGTTTTGGGATCCCTGCCTGCCGAACTGCGCAAGCATATATCCCTGCGCAATGTCGAAGCGGTCGCCGCATTATCACCACAAGCCCAGGATCGATTGATGGAGGCTTTTCAAGCCGGCCTCAAACAGTTATCGCGCGCTGTGGAACAATTACGGGTCAATCCTAATACTTCGGTTACGGATCTGCTCGACCCGCCGGCGCAAGTCGTGACCGAACCATCCCCACAGCAAATTCAAAATAACCTGGCTGATCTGATCCAGATGTGTTTCCCGGACATGCCGCGTATATCGGCGGAAGCCCTGGCCGATGCAGATGTTTTGGATATTGCCCGGGGGACTGCGCAGGCTCATCAGGACTTGTTTGAGTCAGACCATCTGCATACGGATTTCGTGCTGGTCGTGATGGTTGCCTTGCTGCATCAAACGCTGGAAAGTCTGGAAGAGATCCTTTCCGATACGCCTGCGTGCATACAAATCATTACCCAGAGCAGTCTGCCCTGGAAACCCAACAATTGGAGAAAACAAAATGCTTAAACGAATCGCCTCGACCGGCATCAACCTGGTTGTGCTCGGTGTTTCTGTCGGAATTTTTCTGGCCGCCTTCATTGCCCTCAATGCTTTGGGAGCAGCCCAACGCCCACCCACTATTGCAGTCCTGTCTGCCACACATGACCTGAATATCGGGGATGTCATCGCTGCAAATGATATTGCGGTCAAAACAGTTTTTCAGGATGACAATGCAGCCATGTACATTCCTGAAAAGGAAGTTGCAGGAGTTGTCGGCGGAGTGATTGCCCAACCGATCTTTGACGGCCAGCCCATCTTTCGATCTGCGATCATGGCGCAGGCCGCAGAGGGTACGCGACTCTCAGCCGTACTTGCGCAATTCCCTGGATATAGTTTGTTCCCATTGCCATTGGATGCGATGAACCTGGTTGCCCCGGACGTGGAGGCATTCCTGCCTGGTGACCTGGTGGGAGTCACGGTCGTGATCAGCAGCCGCCCGCAGCAGATGACCACGCCAACAACCATGCCCGAGCTAATCCTTTCCGGGATCGAATCCACTACGACACCGATACCAGGGGAAGCCGACGCGCAGCGGACGGATGCCTTGAGTCGCGCACTGCCGCCGCTTGCAAAGGATTTATTTCCAATGGGTGTGCGTGTGATCACTGTCCAGGGACTGCCTCCTCAAACTGACTCCTCCAATTCAAACGACTCATCTTCTTCCTTTTCCACAATGACCCAGGCGCGCATGTTAATGCTGCTTGTGCCGAATGAAAGTCGTGAAGTGTTATCGCTGGCCCTGCAACAGGGAGACCGATTGGTTGTTTCCTTGATGGCGCGCGGTGATGAGACTCCCACAGCCGGCTTTACCTATTGGGACTTCGAGGATCTGTTCAAGGCGGATCGAAAAGACGTGTTGGGAGGAGGACGATAATGCAGGTTCTCTTGCTTGGCGCGGGGACTGTCACCTCCCGCTTGAATATGCAGCTAGCAGAACAGGGCCATTCTGTCATCGCACAGATCGCGGCTTTTTCACCGCAGCATATTGACTTGTTTGATTTCAGAGTCATGATCGTGGTCTCGCCTGAATCATCTGTTTCGCCAGAGAGTCTGATCAAAGCCGCAGAGCGTGGAAAACTTATATTTGTAATTGCAGGAGTTGGGGATGGCATGTCGTCATGGGCGAACGGTGTCGGTGTACCGGCCTTTGCATATCCACCTTCGGATGTGGACATCAATCGCCTCTACGAAGAAATGCGGCGCGCCGATGCTGGCAATCTTGCCGCTGATGATCAATATCGTAGGGCGGTATTGGGCAGCGATATGTCAGCTCGCATTCAATCGGGTATGGCTGTGCGCAAGATCGCGATCACTTCACCGAAAGGCGGCACAGGCAAGACAACTGTCGCGGTTAATCTCGCAGTCGCATTGGCGCTATCGGGCATCACCACTTATTTGGTGGACGCAGATGGAAATGCCGGTTCCCTTCAATACCACATGCGCCTGGAGAAAGTCAACACCACCATGATCGGATTGCTGCGGCGGGAGATCGCAAAAGCTGGCAAGGGTGTCATGAGCGATGTGGCCTCAGGCGCGGCTTTTTTGAATGCCTTCACACCTTTGGAAAATCTACCGACCCTGCGCGTTCTGCCTGGATTGATCACCGATGATCTGGGCGATGAAGTTTTGCAGCAGGAGGGAAAAGTCGCTGAGGTGATTCAGGGATTATTTGAAGCCGGGGTCGCGGCGGGCGGAGTGGTCATCATGGATGTCGGCATCAACCCCGCGCACGTCGTGCATCGAGCCGCATTGAAAGCCGCAGAAGGTATTGCGATTGTGATCAAACCCGAAATTCCCGACCTGGCAGAGACACGCCGCTGGATCGCGCGCATGATGAATTCATTGGCCAGTGTCGTTGGAAAGAACAGCGCGCATGAATTCATTGGCAGTCGCGTCAAGCTTTGTTACAACCAGGTGGTTGGGGATGGATTCAAGTCGGCGCACAAGATGCTGCAGCAGGCCTTGAGTGAAGACAAGATCGAACTGGCTTTGATACCTAATGGCATTATTCCCATTGTAGATCCGCGTCTGGCGGCGCAGGCGGTGAACTCGGATCGGCGTGAAGATATTTTGATCTGGCGCTACAAGAAGGAAAAACTGGAGGAACTGGGTTCCTTCGCAGATTCACTATTGGGCTTCGCGGCTCATTTTGTGCCCGCTGTCCGAGAAGGCGCATCCCGGGTTGGATTACTGCCCAATCCAATCAAAAAGCGCGGCTGGTTCGGGAAATGATCCATGTTTGATATCACTGGAAAAACAATGAAGCCTATAACAGATTCACGATCATCGGACGAGATGGAACGCTGGTGGAATATTCTGGTTGAAGAAGGCCGCGCGAAGAAGGCGATTGAGTCTTTGCAGAAAAGTATGACATCCACCGAGATCGAAGCCCTGGCGCGCACTGTATTTGAGGAAGTACAAGTGCGCGCCATCGATGCGGGTGTCGCCTTGCCCCAGGAATATATCCTGCGCTTGATTGGGGATCTGTCCGGTATGGGTCCTTTGTTGGAACTGATCGCCCGTTCAGACATCGAAGATATCGCCATCAACCTTGGGCACATTTATGTGTACACCACCACCAACGGCTGGGAACATGCCGGCGTTGCCCCTGATGGGATCGGGGATGCCCTGCGAGTCATGATCGACCGCGCCGGCCAGCGTGCGCCGACGCCGGATTATCCAATTGCAGATGCGATGTTGCAAGTAATGGTTCCGCTCCTGGATGGAACGGTACGTCGCAAGGGTGTACGCATCAATTACATTATGCCGCCTGCCTCTCCGTATGGAGATACGATCACGCTTCGTATCTCAAACTACCGCACAGCGTCTGATCTCACGCAGGGTAGTCTGGCCATGCTGTGTCAAAAACGACTCCCGCCTGTCCCGCGTCCGCGTTTTGATCCAAAGGATTTTCCACGCGGCGATGGCATCCTGACGCCCGAGGTCGCAAACTATCTACTGAGCGTGATGGTACATGGCGGGACTCTGGTTATTGCCGGCACAACCGGTTCAGGCAAAACCTTTGTCGGTCAAAGGATCTTGCAGGAGATGCTGGACTATTATCCACGCGGAGCGATCCGTTTGTTTATTGTGGAAGACAGCAATGAGATCATCTTGAACGGTTGGAATGGGGATGGCAAAGCCGATACCGGTAATATCATCTATACCGTGACCCGCCCGGAGATTCGCGGTGGTCCCCCATCGGTGACCATGTATGACCTGATTCGCTCGGCCTTGCGGTCGCGTCCGCATGGAGTCGTGATCGGTGAGGCGCGTGGCGCGGAGGCCTGGGAATTGATCCGCGCTGCCGCCACAGGGCATGGACATTCCGCTTTCACAATCCATGCCACCAGCGCAGAACATGTCTGGCCGCGTTTCCTGCAAGTTGTGCAGGCTCATCCGGATGCGGCACGCATGTCCGAATTCCAGATCGCGCAATCCTTCGCGGAGGCGGTCACTGCCGCAGTGTACATCGAACGTAATCCACAGCATGGGCAGATCGTGCGTGAGGTGGTTGAGGTTTCTTCCATTGTGGAACGCACGGCCGGCCGGCCCTCCTTCTCGCCCTTGTTTCGATATGAACAGGGCAAGGGATTGATACCGACCGGCAATCGTCCCATGCGACCAGGCTTTCGAGCAACAGACCTGAATATTCCTGAGGCCATTTTCAAGGGAATAACTTAATGGCAGAACAGACCATCGGCTCCACACGCACCTTTGTGCTTGCGAAGGGATTCACGCGGGCCGGCCCGCATGCGGCGTTGATCGGTGAAGATGATACTCGCCGTTTATTTGCAGAACTGTATGCCGATCCTGATCGACCCGATGTGCGGCCACAGGATGCGTATCAAGCCATACTCTCCTCAATGCAGCCTGGTTTGACTCTGAGGCTTTTGCAATTATTCTGGCCGGACCTTGAGCCAAGATTGGAGTTTCAAAAACAGGTTCAAAGTTGGAAAATTTCAAATACGGAAGGATTGGATATTCTGAGTCAGGGGTTATTACTGGCAGTTCAGGAATATCCCCTACCTTTTGTTCGTCGCACCATACTGGAATTTGTTTTACCGGGGAATGAAGGACTTGCCTGGTGGGATGGCTTGAGTGGATTGTGCGCGGGCTTTGGATTGCGGGTTGGTTATCTGGATCAAGCTGCCATTGAAGGATTGATCCGCTGGGTGCTTAATCCAAATCTGGAATATTGACAACCAAAGGAAGGAGCCATAAAGAAATAATACGGATCTCACCTGATACTCATGTTATTTTCCGTCTTGGAGCTAGTAATCGTATAATTGTTTCAATCCGAAATATTAAGCAAGCTAAAGATGTCAAAGCGCAACAAATACATATAATCCATTTCCCATAAGCGATATTTAAACAATTTTCAAAGATTACTTAATATCTGTTTGTCTTTAAAATTAGAGAGGGCTACTAACGCAGCCCTCTCGTAGGAAGTATCACGAGTTAGATTTACTGTTTTTTTTAACATTGTCAAGACGATTAGCAACACATTATTTCTGACAAGTGGTTACCATCCTATGTGTATTTGCTGATTGCCACCGAGGTCTACCGTGGTATGACCTCCATAAATATTTTCGTAGCGATCAATTTTAAAAGTGTCATGAAGACTTCCACCCGTAGAGAATTGACCATAATTATTTAGCGATGGATGGAGGGAAGGATTCACCATACTCCCGTATGGATCACCGAACGTCTGGCGGAAAGCATCATAAGCCATGGATGGAGGATTGAACTCCATAGGGGCGGGACCAAATCCGATTGGGTTGATAGGGATGCTCATTTTTTCTTCTCCTTTTTTGATTTGAATTTGCTTTCTACAGGATTAGATGCATAAAGTCCGGTTTTCTGACACTTTTCTACAGGTAAACATAAAATAAAAACAAACTCTGTATCCGACAGATTATGTATTAAAATCGGACGATATATCAGTAAAGGAATTCACCATTGATGTCCGAATCAGAAAAAATAAAGAAATTTGTCATTGACCAACTAATAAAGGATTTCACCAATCCACTCCTTTACCTCGTCGAATATGGCTCGCGTTTACCCGGTCACGATTTGGATCTGATAGCCGTTTTTGAAAAGAATCCGCCACGCAGAGAAGCCACACTTGGCGATTTGGATATGGCATACTACGGACTATCACAGGTCGAGGAACTTGGTCGGAAAATGGACTTTCTGATCACAGAACCACTCCTGACTGGAGATCTGGCCTGGGGAAACCCTGACTCTTATCATGACCTTGTTATAAGAACCAGTTCAACAATCTCTGGACCCGAAACAATTAGTTACCTACTGTCGCGTAGTTTTCAAGAGTATTTATCAGCAACCAGCTATTTCAACCAATACAGGCCGCAAATCCAACAAAATCAACTACTCTCTTGGGGGCTGATTAATCTGAGTTTTTCCATCGCTTATTATTCTGGAGCAGTGTATTACCACAATCACATAGGAAGCCATCCACTAAGAGTAAAAGAGTTAGTAGAAACACCTGAAGGGGATTTCCTTGGCAGGGTGCGGATATATGTTGGTGAAGTGAAAAACTATCAAAGGCAAATCACATTTGAAGCGGCTATTCAAATCCTCCATGATTATGAGAACATGATAGTGTCATCGAAAGTGGGCGGTATGAAGAGTTAGAATACTATGTTTTGGGGGAGCTGATGACTTATCCTATAGCAGGTGGGATTCTTGTCTCAAGATTTTGTCAGAAATTGTTAGGCGGGGCATCTAATGGTTAGGATCACTTAATATAAGGAGATAACCATCATGAAACCTGTTTACCCATCTTACCGCCCTCTCATTCCAGGAAGTGTATATCCAGATAATCCCTCACTTCCCGGTAATACTGAACCTTGGACCGAGGATCCTTGGAAGCCGATGCAGGATCCTGAATGGTATCGGCACATCGATTACCCCAGGCCGGATATCAATTCCATTCCTGCATGGTTCCCAAGCCAACCAGAACACATCGCATATTTTTCATAAAACCCAAATGTGGTTCTCGGAATAGTTGGCGTTTGACACTCGTCCACCGCTCTTGGAACCACGCCTCATCTTGTCATAGAATTTTCTCAGGTATAATCACCCAAGGAAAAATCCTGAACAACATAGGTACCCTTGGGTAATGTTATGCAGAGCAAATGGAATCGCGAGGAATGGAAGCAAGCCATGGACATACATGGCTCGGCCGCGGAGGCCGAAGCCTATGCTCAACTTGGTAAATATTTGTTTCGAGTTGCGATAAACTTTCTCACAGGGAAGTATTACTCTACTTCCTATTTGAAGAGACATGCAGGAAGACCCGTTGAGGATCTCGCCCAAGATCTTGTACAGAGCGCATTGATCAACTTATACGAGAATTACAGTTCATTCAGATGGGAATCCGAAGTAACGAGTTATGCCACAAGCATATTGGCTCGTGAAATCCTCAAAGACCAACGAAGAGCAAGCACAAGAGAAATTCCTACTTCTTTCGAGCCGGAAGGAAACCAAGACGAGGATGCGTATGCTTTCCTAGCTTCGATTTTGTCCAGTGCAGATACGTCCCAGGAAATAGATTTAATGAATCGAGAATTTCAGGAACTGGTACGGCAAGCGGTAGATAGTTTGAGTGATATGCAGAGACAAGCTTTGATTGAATACGTGGTAGAAGATAAGGATGTGAATATAGTTTCTGAAGAGATGGGAATCGCACCAAACCTGGTACACAAACTGGTCTCACGTGCTCGTCAGAAGATTCGTGCATATGTAAATTCCTCCGATAGGCTAGCAGGCAGTCGGCAGGGAGCAGGAACCTAGCTTATGGATAAGAAATCTGCCCACTTAACGGATGAACAACTTAAGCGGATTACTCAATTCGCTTGGAAAGAACATAACCAAGGAGCTCACCTCTCCTCGTTGGAAATTGCTACTTATGTTGAAATGGTTAATCACGATGGGGAAATAGCTGCGGTGCGTTCCTACCCGGGTGCAGCCACACATTTGACTGAATGCGACATATGCTTGGCAGAGTCCCTCATTGTCGAACGGGCATTGATGGATAGAAGCCCCGATCCCTCTTTCAAACCAGATCTGAGTTTTCTATCTACCAGACAAGTAAATTGGGAGCCTCTCGAGCAACATGTCTGGAAGTTAGTCAAACGGATCTCAGTTAAGATAGACCAAGCCAGGCTTTCATTAGTGGAGGGGTTGCAGATTGTACAACTGGTCCCAGTGGCTGCTCATGCAACCCGGGGTCAAGTCGCAGGCACTCAAAGTGGAACGGTTGAGATGGTAATAGATTTACCAGATCGAGTAAGACGTATCAAAATACTCCTCCTGGCGACAACTGATGGTCATGTACAATGCCTGCTACTTGGAATTTTGGATTCTTCATCAGGCAGTGCACTCTTGGAGGGCGTCCAGTCCCAACTTATTGAGGCAACCAATGGCTTTGTTCATCGGCCGATTCAAAAGAAAGGGCTCGGTTTGGATTTCGGACTAATGCAACCTGGTGAGTATATTTTGGTGATTGAATACGATGAGGAGCAGGTTCGTATTCCATTGCACCTCAACGCCGTATAGTACATGGATACCTTCGTACACATTGCGGTTGGCGCCGCTGTCGGAAGCGGAGTTTATGAAATCATCGTATCTCGAAATTTTCCTTCCCTAGAAAATGCTGAGACTGCCAATAACAAGATAAACATTCCGGCAGCCACCAGTGGAATTTTGGCAGGTATTGCGTCGCACCTCGTAACTGATGCCGTGCCTCATGGAGATTACCTAGTAAATCATGGACTCCTGCTGCCGAACAAATACTGGCCGCTTCGGGAGTTTATTGCGTCGCTCCTGATCTTTGGATTGATTGCGGTAACAACTCGCGGCCAGTTGCGCTGGGTCGCCCTAATTGCGGGTTTGATGGGTGGTTTGCCAGATATCGAAAGTCTATTGATCGGAATCCGATTGATTGAAAAGAAGCAGGCATTATTCCCCACACATAACGGACTCATCCCCCACGGAAAAAACCTAGGCTTGAAAAGCCTGCTAGTTGAATATGGTAGCCTGCTAACTTCATTGGGGTGGTTTGTTTTTCGCTCACGCATTCCCCAAAGACGCGAACCCTCTTAGTATAGAACCTAGCTGATACCAATTGTTGTCATACAAGTTAATATCGAAATAAGATTTTGCAGACCTGGTCGGATTAAAGCCGATTGATAAGCCCCCCATTTCTTTTGCAAGAATGGCCATGGGGATATCTTCCACATCGTTTCCAATCACGAGTGGAATCTTGCTTTTTCGCTTTTCTATTTCCCTGAGCATGAACTCTCGTTTTTCCCATCCACTCACCACAGGTCCATTTGACCACTCCCATTCAAATTGTGAAAGAGGGTTTCCATAATAGAACGCCAGCGAACAGGCATATCTGGATCGAAGTGTAGTATCCAAGGCAAATAACACTGAGTCTAAGGCCAAACTGATTACACCACAGGACCCACGCCGGCATAGAAAAACCAACGTCTCTAATGCCCCAGGATAGAGTTTCAAGATAAGATTTCGTGAAGCAGTTTCAACGTATGAGGAGGGCAGATATCCCAGTCGTTTCTGATATTGTTTCACTAAAGTACCGTTTGTGATTCGACTGTCTATCTTTTGGTAAAGCCGCATGAACATGAGTTCGAGTGCAGTGAGTCCGAGATGGGGCAGGAAACTGCGGTCGGTTGGATGGTTGGGTTTGATGGCCAGAGTTAGTGTGAGATCAATGGCTATCCTTACTTTGGAAATTCCTGGATAGAGGCACCCATCAAAATCAAGAATGATAAGATCTGGAGGTTGGACTTTCATGGCTCTCATTTTTCTGATATTATATAGACATTAAGATAAATATTTGGAATTTAAACGAGCCAAAAAGCCTTGTTTTACGGCTATTTCCTGCGGAAGGTTTTCCAAATCATTATCTTAACCATTATAGTTGCAAATTTTAGGGAAGCTGGTGGCCATGGCAGATCCTCCCAATAATGTAACAGTGCTCGAAATTCGGCGCGTACAGGACAGGTTAACATTTCTTCTCAAGCACCGTAATATTGAAGTTCCAGGCGAATTGATTCTTGACCCCGGACTTATTGAAATAATCAGTCGAAATATCGATCTCACCATGCAGGGTTCTGGGGCAACCCGACAAGGACGGTTGGAGATTGAGTTTCCGAATCGTGCTGATTTGGGGGATACCTACACATTCTCAAAAATTGCGGCAGAAATTCTTCCTAACTCTATTCAAGACGAAATAAAAAAAATGGCGGGCAAATCCGAACGATTGGTCATCCATACCGACCAGTTAGCGTTACCTTGGGAAATGCTAGAATTAGTCGAATTCTTATGTCCTCATTGTGGAAGGCACACCCAACCAGCAACCTGCATCAAATGCAAAAGAGTCATCTATCCAGGCAGATTAAATGATTGTTCCTGTGGACAATATTCGAAACCGATATTGGAAGCCTGGCGTCCTTCTTGTCAGGATACTTACCCATATAATGCGCTTATTATCAAGCCAGTTGTGCATATCGGGCTTGGATTCGGTATCGAGCGTCTGCCTCTAGACTACCAACTTCCGGAACTTGCATCAATTGAAACTATTGAACCTCGTTCACTTAGCATTCTTTTTATTGAGAACCCGGGTGGCTTAAATTACTCCGGGAGAGAGCTGGCAGACATTCGCACCTTTTTAGAAAAGAATGACCGTGTGGTGCGGGCGCATATATTGGATAAGGAGAACGCTAACAAACAGGCTATTCGCCGGTCTCTGGAAAAAGCCGGACCATTCGATATTGTCCATTTTGCCGGCCATGGAATTTTTGTCAAGGATGACCCTCAACAAAGCTATCTCTCACTGGCCGGAGATGAGAAATTAGGTTTATCTGATATTCAACCTCTCTTTGAGGGATATTATCCTCAACTTGTCATTTTAAATGGTTGCCAGACTGGGGTCGTTGTCCCACAGAGGGATCGGCAGGTCGGCTTTCCGATTTCATTTCTTAATGCAGGAACGCGTAGTGTAATTGGAACACTCTCGCCTGTTGCAGACCAGCAGGCTTGTTATCTGACCCTCTATCTTTACCATGAGCTATTGCAGGGAGTTCCCCTTCAAGAGGCTCTTTTACAAGCCAAACGTCGTATGACTAGAAAAGAGTTTAAGCCGGAGGACGGCAAAACCGACTTCACGACCCGTGAGGTTGGTTTTATGTATTCCTGGTCTTCCTATGTCATATATGGAGATGGAGATCTCCGGCCTCGCCATTTCCCACCGGAGATTACCTGGCATAAACTTGCCGTTTCAGCTTATCACCATCTTCAGAGTTCTATCGACGATCCCCATACGCTTTCCAAGATAGAACTTAATGAAAAAACAAAGACAATAGAATTGTTGGAAGAATTCATACGCTCTGACAGGGGAAAGATCTACGTTACTTCTGCTGCTTCCAAAAACTCATTAGCGAGTACCGCATACAATCTTTCTGAATTGGGACAACACATTATTGGATGGGTCGATTTAGATACCTTACCTGCAGAGTTCAAATTAACTGAATGGATCAGCCGCAAGATCCTCGGACAGGAAAAATCATTGGAAGAGGTGCTTCCATTCATTGAACAGATGGTAACTAGTGAATCCACCTTTCTGATTTTTATGTCAGGTCTCAGTCGACAACTATCTCCAATTAAACCTTTGTCCCAGATGCTTGAATTGACACAACGCTCACGCGGGGTCATCCGATTTATAGTAGATGGTGAACCGGAACTGTGGGCACGTTTGTGGTCCCTCCACAGTGGTTCCCTGCGCCCGATAATCTATAACCAGGCTGATCTGGCGCGCATGACTGCTGGCGTGCTGATGGGACGACTATATAAGTGGGCGGACAAATTATCTGCTGATCAACTTGGGGTGATCCCAAACGATAAGTGGGATCCCGATCGAACTGATCTTTATATCCCACGAAAAATCATTGAAGCAAAAGTTGATGAATTCATCCGACGCGACCAGATGACCTCCCGTGGATTTTGTGTGTTGGGAGAAACAGGACGTGGCAAGACCAATTTGTTGTGTCGCTTATATAAAAAATACGCTAAACAGTTGCCAGCAGGTCACCTGCGTATCACGGTTTTCACTACGGCTTCGGGCTTGGTTGAACTTGCGCATGACCCGAATGGATTGCGTCGTTATATGGAAGGGATTTTGATTCAAATTTTCACAGGACAACACCCCTCGGTCAACCCTCACGATCCAGTTGCAATCCAATCTGCCTTGGATATCCTCCAGAGAGAATCTGGTGGTCGGAGCGTAGAGATTCTCTTACTCATAGATGCAGTAAATGAGTTTGAGGGGGGTGCTCACCAGCTGGTGGAAGGGTTAAAAGATCTTTTGGATGCTTTTCGCTCATTTGACTCGAAGGGCTTTTATTTATCCATGATCGTTAGTTCAAGGACCTTTTCCTGGCGAAGCTTGTGGGCAGGGCGGGAGATCGAACATCGTAGTTATTTTCCAAACCTCAATTTAGAAACAGGACAGATTGAGGAGAATCTCCTGGATTTTGATCTGTCCAATGAAGCTCGCGAGGCATACGAGCGCGCTGGTTTGCAGCCGCCCTGGGCAAACCTCACTGATGAACTCAGAGGTCTATTTCGTACACCTTTCTTTCTCCAGATTGTACGAGCCATTTCCCGCGCCGGTGGCGAAAAGGGGATTCCCAGTAGTTATTATGAAGTCATGAAGTATTACGAAGATATTGTATTAATGCGTAAAGGAGGTTCGTGGAGTGGTGTCAAGAAATCCGAGCTACGGGAGACCGTTTTGGATGCAATGGTCCTAGGCATGATAGATGAAGAGAGGATAGATGGGAGCAAATCCCCACTGCCTCAGGAGATGCGACACAAGGAATTGTGTGAACGCATCCGGAATTATCTGCCGGAAGAGGTAGATGTTGCTATCCGTGAACTATGTGATGAAAATGTGTTGGAAACGCGCGGCTCCCAACTCAGGTTTGCCTTCGATCTCTTCTTTGACTATCGTTTTCGGAATTACCTGATTCAACACTTTGGAACCGTGGGTGAATCAGAGGGCGAATGGCATCGAATCATAGAAAAATACTGCTACTCAGAATATCACCGCCATGGGGTGAGTTCAGCCTTGGCGGAAGAGGTGTCTCACTTCACCAATTCTGAAAAGACAGTACAGCTACTAATTTCGTTTCTGGAACCGCATCAAAACCAGTCCCCTCCCCCCTCCTATCGTCAATTAGTGCGGGATTCAATGATAATTTTTGGGGAAGAGCGACCTATTCGGTTTGCTGAAGTCTTGTCCCTGTTATATTTGCGGACTCGTAGCGCGGAAACTGTTGCAGAATGGGCCTGCGCAGTATTGGGAAGTCCAAAGGCGAGTCGGGCTGACAAACAGGATTTGATAGGAGTCTTAATCCAGGTTTTACAAGATTATCTAACAGGCTCTCGTCAAGCCAGAGACCGAAAAATGCGCCGCAATCTGATCAATTTAGTGGGGGGACTGGGCAGAGAGGAGAATGGCATTGAACTTATTATTGACATAGTCGCTGCGATACTGGGAGTCGATTTGTTTACTCAACGCCCGTCGGAAGCGTTCGGGATCGTCCTTGAATTCTTTGTTGATCCGCATATCCAAAACGCATTGTCACGAATTCGGAATCGAGCCCTGCCTCTCTTTCGCGACCCTGACGGACGGATACGTATGATATTGAAAATCCTGCTGGCGGCATTGGGGACACCGACCTCAACAGGAACCCTTCTTTTTCAATCTCGATACCTAAAACTTCTTGGCACTATTGGAGATACTCTTCGGCGAATCGAATTGGGGTTGGAAATTATTATCAAAGGTATTTTTCTTTGGTTCAGTGAGCAACGCGGTTCGGCAGAGGAGAAATTTCATCAGAGTATGAAAATAGTGGATACCTTACTAGGTGGTAGTCTGCTAGCCCCGCTAACATTTCTCTTCCGGAACCCTTCCACGTCACAGGCATTCAAGGATGAGGTCATTGGGAATATCAGTTTTTATGTCGGTCTTGTGGGTATTTGGCCTGAGGTAAAGCGGCTGTTTTCCTATTCTGAGCAAGGACTGGACAAACTTTCTTTGGTTCTTGACGAAAAGGGCAAGGGGGCAGACTTAGCAGACCTTCTTCGGTTATTGGATATCCAGACACCAATGTCAACCATTCCCCAGGCCCAGGACCGCCTGTATCAGCTTTTCCTCGAGCCGGACGCATTCCAAAATTATCTTGGGATGTTAAGCACCATTGTACAAGGTACTGCCGACTTTTCACAGGTTGAAGACATGTTGTGGTCCCTATTCACAGAAGAATATGATGGACAGTTTATTGAGTATCAGAGACAGCGTATCCCGCAGCGAGTGAAAATTAGTCGCGAGGTTTTCTCCATCTTTTCCTATATGATCCGGCGGACTGCTCAGGTGAATCGAGCTCAGCTTAATCAGCAGATTGACTTCCTGCGTAAGGTGGTTGCCAATTTCTTTACTTTTGAAACCAACAGTCCAGAACCACCAGATTTAATTCGTTACTTCCTGCGTATGGAACTGTTTGGGCATGAGGACCCCTTCAATCCACTTCTCGCGCTTGGTGTTGCGGCACAGCATGCAGCTGACCCAAGACTGGTGCTGCCTCCACATCAGAATTTTGCACTTTATCTGATTGATCGTTTTCAGGAAACTCGGTGGAAAGAACGCTATCTCCTAATTAGCCGAGTGTTGCACGAGTTGGTGCCAATGTCCTATTTTGCCCCTCTCGTTGTTATAGGAACGTTGGAGGATTTCATCAAGAACCGTCGATTCCTGGTGGAATCGCAGCCTGCAGTGCGTTCTGCCTTGGTGGATGTGATCAAGAGTTTGGATCAGGTCATAGGAGACCAAGTCGAAAAACTGTTCGGTTACCTCAATCTGTACGCACAGGTCCTGCTCGGGGAAAACCACAGAAGTGGGAAGGAATTTTCCGCATACATTGACCGATTGCAAAATGATGTCCTTGGAAAAAGTCTGGGACCTGCAGAAGTGGAATATCTTTACCGCTCCATTGATGTCTTTGGTGGGCACGATCTAGTGACAACGCTCTTTATTGAGTATCATAACGTGCGCAAATTGTTGGTGCCTCATATTATTGAAAACATCCAAAAAGTGAATACAGCTTCTGAACTGGTATTTGGTGTGGCAAACACATTGATTGGTTTATTGGCTTCCCCAGAGATCAATTTTTCTATAACTCGACTGGTATTTCAAAGTCTGGATATTCGGAAGGAGGAGCTTTAATTGAAAGATGACATTCTCCTCCTTACACGGTTTGGTTTTTATTATGGAGTGGGATTTGTGATTATAGAGGGTGTACTTGTGCCTTTTACTAGGTGGGGGCAATATGCTCCCGGCACTTTCCTTGTTTGGCACACTCCTTTCTACTTGGTCCCCATCTGGTGCGTGGTCGGAGCTTTGCTGGCTTATGCTAATCAAAAATTGGAGAATTTGTTACCAACACACTTGTATTCACGAATGGGAATTGTCTTTCTGGTAATGTTCCTATGCGCCTTTTTCGGAGAGGCGGCGGGTGCGTGGTTGCATTTATGGAATTTCAGCAAAACCGCAATGACTCTGCTGGAAGTGCCGTTCTGGGTTCCTCTTTCGTATGCCTGTGCTTTTTCCATGTCTCCCCTGATCTATAAGAAAAAAGCCGGCGGATTAATTCAAGTCCTGCTAGTGGGGTGTTTCTGGCAGCTATCTCATCTTTTTACTTGGTGAAAAAGATTGATAAAAAATCTCTTGCGGATTCTACGTTCAGAATATTTTTTCGGATTGTGGGTAGGTTGCATTGCAATTTTGCTACTCTGGTACGATCCCATCAAGAGTCCTGCATACTTCATCATTGTTTTCACTCTTACTTTTGCCGGTCTCTTCTATAGTTGTGGATTTCTAGCTAACTCAATATGGGATATGGAATTGGAAGATAGTTATAAAAACGAGAAACGTGAGATTTCACAGGCTGTGCGAAAGGTCGGGCGAAAAAGACTTAGACAATACCTGATTACAGGGATTGTCGCTTCTCTCGGACTTTCAATTCTGGTTGCATGGCAAATTAATAGCTGGATTCCAGTTGCATTATTCGGAGTCGGCTTGTTCTTTGGGATTGGTTATTCAGTCCCACCATTGAGATGGAAAGAACGAGGTCCACTCTTACATGGGATAAGTCTAGGGATATCCTCTTTCTTCCTGCCATTTTATCTTGTGTCCGGTGTGCTACGGGGGAGATTTAATACAGAACTTCTGATCCTAGGCATAGGAGTTGCTCTCCTGCATTATGGCTTGGAGATCGGAAATCAATTGAAAGACTGGGAATATGATAAAAAGAGGAACATTCACACCCTTCCATTTAAATCAGTTCGAGGGAATTGCATAACTGGTATTGTTTGCGTGGTTTGTGGATTATTCTGGACTCTAATAGGTCTTGCATCTCTTCTGAACATGAATTTCCTAGTATTCGGGTTGACAAGTTTTATGGAATTGGCAATTCACCTTCCAATTCTTATATATTATTGTAGGACTGCACGAAATTTTACAATACTGAATACTGCCATGCTAACAAAACTTCGTTATTCACAATGGCAAACCTCTTCCATGATAGGTTTGCTTCTGGTCGCTTTGATAGCAAAGATTTCCTCTCTTTGACCTCCCTTACAGAATAATTAACCAAATAATTCTTGAAAATTTATCTCAACTTAGTAATGAATAATCTCATTACTATACCAAGCACGGGCATAAATTGCGCTTTTTATCAGCCACAGAGCGCGCAGAGAAAAACGGGATTTTAAGAGGTTTTCCTCAAAGCTCTCTGCGGTCTCTGTGGCAAAAATTGGATAAGGCAAAACCTCAGTTTGTGACCGCGTTCAGTATAATAAGTCGCCTTCTTTTGATGAGGCCTTTAAATCAGAAGAAGTACAACATTTGAGTAGTAGATTTGAAATCCACAATACAGAAACACGGCAGTTCGGATGAAGTTGTTTTTATTTTGATACAAATCTCCTATTACCAGAAAAAGGGGGAAGATAGGCATATATTCGTGATGCAGGGTATTTTGCTTCGCCACCCCCAGTCCCTGATTTTCTAAAGTGGGTCATTTAGGATTATATAATTTATCCAAGTCTTAATAAGAAGAGTTCAAACTGTCTCGTTTATTTTTACTCAGTATGTCAGGATTCGAAAAACAAAGCATCTAACTAAATTGAAGAAGAAATATAGAATGGAGGTTTAGATGAGGTCATATATGCCGATATTTTGCGAGCGCTGTGGTGGTTCAATTTCCGCATATCGAAAGTGTCACTGCATCTTTCCAGGTCGACTTTGAATGAATGGGGATAAAAAAAAGGAAGCGCGACCGTGAGTAGAAGAGCCATTGGTACCGAATATTGCGGAAAAGTTCTCAATATTTCAGAAAGGAGATGAAGAAAATGCCATTCGATCCGGGTGTGATTACCCATATTGTAGCCTCAACTGTGCAAGTTGTCGCTGATGTTATTCATGCCATAAAAGGGGAATAGCCAATCAAACCGGGGTCTTGGAATATCCCCAAGGCCCCATTTTATTTTTTTCAAATAGTTATTTACATTTAGTCTTGGTGTTAGGGATACACCAACCATGCAAACATGTATCAAGGGTTAATTCTTGGGTTATTACTCACTGGCTACGATGTTGCGCCCATAAGCGAAAAACCTTTGTCAGTCCCAATACAGATCTTGCACAGATTCTCAAACAGATATAACCAAACTGGAACCAATAAATACACAATATATGTAATGTGAAAAAGATCTAGATAGAGTTCTTATGTAAGCTATTCAAAGTATGGTCAAGCAATCCCCCTTGAAATAATTGGGGGTGACTACCAATCTTAGCTCCCCCTCCTTGGATTCACATAATTTCGCCTGATACCCTTACAGAACCGATAAATTTGCTACTGCTCACCAAGTAAGGCATAATTTGGTTGCTTGACGACCAAAGGAGGCCGATGATGAGCAGTAGCAAACAATTGTACAACGAGTTGAACGAAAAGATGAGCGAATT
>JACRBH010000116.1 GCA_016234535.1 Chloroflexota bacterium | reverse complement strand
TTTATCTGTTGAAGTTTCGCCGTCGCTTGCGGCCTCCATGCAGTCGGGACTCACCTACCTTGAAAATTATGAATATCTTTGCATGGAGCAAACGGTCTCGCGCTTTTTGCCAAACGTCATCACCACGCGCGCATTGAAGGAAGCAGGTATTCCTTCGCCGATGCAATCCGATCTTGACGCGCAGGTAAATATTGCCCTGCAAAAAATTTATGCAAAGCAGTTATACGATGGCGGCTGGAACTGGTGGGACGGCGACGAGAGCGATCCGCAGACTTCGGCGTATGTCGTTTACGGTTTGATCGAAGCCAGAGATTCAGGCTATGACATTTCATATACGGTATTGTCCAACGGTATTAACTATTTGAAGGCGAACCTTCCCGATCTCAAACGCAATGACTCTTCGTGGCAATATAACCGTCACGCCTTCATGCTGTATGTTTTGGCGCGCGCAGATGCGCTCGGCGCGGGTCAGACTAATTTCATTTTCGAGAACCGTGCTTCATTGGATGTCTACGGAGAGGCTTATCTTGCGCAGGCATTGTTCCTGCTTAATCAAGATGACCCACGCATCAGCACGCTCATGTCTGACCTCGCGACTGCCACTGTCCAATCGGCAGCTGGCGCCCATTGGGAGGAAACCACCAAAGACTACTGGAACTGGAACTCCGACACGCGCACAACAGCCATCGTATTAAATACCTTCGTGCAAATTGACCCGCAGAATCTCATCACCGCAAACGCTGTCCGCTGGCTGATGGCACACCGCGACAGCGGACATTGGTACTCCACACAGGAAACGACCTGGTCATTAATTGCATTGACCAACTGGCTGGTGACATCCAAAGAATACGAAACTGATTACAAGTACGCCATCGGCTTGAATGACAAATTATTGCAGGATGGTCAGGCAAATAAAGATAACCTAACAGACACCGTCAAATTGCAAGTGGAACTCAAAGACTTGTTGAAAGACCAAGCCAACGCCCTCGTCATCTCCCGTGGACGCGGCACCGGCAACTTATACTACTCCGCCTATCTCAGCACGACCTTGCCTGTTGAAGCAATCCAACCGTTGGATCAGGGCATGAGTCTCTCGCGTGAATATTTCACATTGGATGATCTCAAGACTCCCATCACAGAGATCGAACGCGGCGAGTTGGTCAAGGTCCGCTTGACGATGGTTGTGCCTGCCGCAGTTCACTATATCGTTATCAACGATCCCCTGCCCGCAGGCATGGAAGCAGTTGACTCCACGCTCGCCACGGATACAGCAGTTCCATCCTCCTATACCGCCCAAGATTACAAAGAGCGCGGCTGGGGCTGGTGGTATTTCAGGCACGTTGAACTGCGCGATGAGAAGATCGTGCTTTCGGTGGATTACTTGCCCGCTGGCACTTATGTTTATACCTACATCGCGCGCGCCAGCACAGCAGGCACTTTCAAAGTCATCCCACCCACCGCTTCCGAGTTCTACTTCCCCGATGTCGGCGGGCGCGGCGCGGGCAGTGAGTTTATTGTGAAGTAAAGTATGCGCTCAGACCCGACAGGTTTACTGAAAACCTGTCGGGTCTTTTGAATTTATCATTCAAGAGCAATTATCCCATTCCCCCGCCACGGGTATACTGTAACGCAATGAACGAGACAAAGTCTTTCGACAAGGTTTCTCTTTTACGTCTGGCATTCAATGATCTGGCTGATGACGAGCTGCAGGAAATGGCCGATCTGACCGAGATCTGCACTTATCCCCCCGGACATGTTTTGTGCCGCGAAGGCGCGTACGAGGATATTTTCTATATTATCGCGGATGGCAGCGCCTCCATCAGCAAAAATATTAGCGAGCAGGAAGGGGAACGCATCCTGCGGAATGTGGTCAGGGGCGATCTGATCGGCGAAATGGCTTTGATTCAAAATGTGGCGCGCTCGGCAACTGTCCGCACGCTCACCGACCTGACGGTGCTGGAGATGGAGAAAAAAGATTTCGAAGCCATGCTCAGCCGCAGCCCCAGCATGGCGATCAATATCATCCGCACAACATTGAACCGAATGCGGGAGAACGATCAAATAGCGATTCAGGTTCTGCAGACCACCAATAAAGTTTTACGCCAACTGGACCGCAACAAGCTGGAATTCATTCAGGTTGCCGCGCATGAACTCCGCACCCCGTTGACGGTTCTAAAAGGCTATGTCAGCGTGTTGGGTTCATCGCCTGATATAAAAGCAAACGCGGCGCTGGGCGAAGTGATGAGTGGAATCCTCAAGGGCGCTGACCGGATGCATGAAGTGGTCAACACCATGCTGGATGTGACGCGCATTGACAACGAGGCTTTAAAAATAGCCGCCGTCCCTGTGCCGTTGAAAAGGGTTATCGCTGATGTGGTGCATGATTTCTCCAAAACCGCCGCAGAACGTCAGATTGAAATAGTTCTTGAACAAGATGCAGCCACACCCAACATCAACGGCGACCCAACCTTGATCCAAAAAGCCCTGCATCATTTAATCGTCAATGCCATCAAATACACTCCCGATGGCGGCAAGGTGACATTGCGTTCGCGCCCGATCACGATGGATAAAAACACGCCCGGTGTTGAGGTCAGCGTAAAAGATACGGGCATCGGGATGGATGCCGAACACCATGATCTGGTATTCGAAAAGTTTTATCAAGTCGGCGTGGTGGCGATTCACTCATCGGGAAAGACAACCTTCAAAGGCGGCGGACCGGGCCTGGGGCTGGCAATTGTTCGCGGCGTGGCGCGCGCGCACGGCGGCAAAGTTTGGGTGGAAAGTTCCGGGCACGATGAAGTCAATTTCCCCGGCAGCACTTTTTATTTACAACTTCCAATTGATCCGCCAAGTTAATAATATGTCGTTGCGAGGAGGGCGCTTGTTCTTCCCGCCGAAGCAGCCCCCCAATTTATTAGGAGGCTGCTTCGGCTAAGAACAAGAGCGCCTCGCAGCGACATTATTTATTACCCCCCAGCCACCTTGACCTTGTACCCCAACTTCCGCAAAATATCGGCAATTCTTTCGCGGTTCTCGCCTTGAATCTCGATCACCCCATCCTTGACTGTCCCGCCGCTGCCACAGGCTTGTTTTAACTTCTTCGCCAACGCGGACATGTCCGCCTCGGAAAGCACCAATCCTTTGACAAGCGTAACACCCTTCCCGCCGCGCCCTTTGGACTCGCGATGCAAATAGACAGTCTGCTGTTGAGGTGGCAGGGAATTTACGGTAACAGGCTTCTCTTCTTTTTTGCGCAAGTCTCCATCTTCGGAAGACCAGACGGTTTTGGGGTTATTTTGTGACATAGATAAGCAGTTCCTCATTAAACCATTGTCTTTTCAAATTTTATTAACCAATCTTATCTGTAGCGCGAAATTTATGTCGCTTGGCTTTGTTGGGCGACATAAATGTCGCGCTACAAAGGCTGTTCTCGTTTCTTTGGCTTTGAACAGTACTTTGGCTCGCCGAGATATTACTCAGAACAACGCTACATTAGGTGATCTATTAACTTCTACTCCTCCACCGTGACCATCACTACATTACTCTTCACCATATCACCACTCATCGTTACACCTTCGGCCCAGAATTGATGTTCGCCCAAAGCCAACACCCACCAGGTTTCGTAGGGCGGCGCGGAGAGGGTTGTGAGCGCGACACCGTCCACGAAGAAAGTGACTTGCGCGAGATCGGGAACTGTCAGCGTGGAGACTATTAATTGTTGGGAGCTCAGGTCAAGGTCAGGGGTGATGCGATAGGTTGTGTTATCGGTTGGAGACGTGAGGGTCAAGTCGTTTGTTGCGCGAGGCGTTTCGTTGGCATCATCCAATAAAGGAAGGCCCTGCGAACGCGCCCACTCCTGCGCTGCAATGGGAAGATCCAAAACGATTTCGCCAGTGGATGAAAGTTTATAAAAAGTGTCGAACGCTGTGGGCTGCGTGCCATCGATGAACCATTCCGTTTTTGTGTGCGGACATATCTCAGTGGGAAGCAAACCCGAGAGGTCACACACTTCGGTTTGAGTTAAGCCAGCGGGACGAGAAAAAATTTTATCGGGTCGTCCCTGCAAAATGGAACGCATGGTTTCAGCCCAAATGGGAGCCGCGCCCGTCAGCCCCGTGACGTTGTGCATGGCTTGATAATTACTGTTGCCCACCCACACGCCCACCAAAAGATCGGGCGTATACCCAATGGTCCAGTTATCATGGAAGTTTGTGGTGGTGCCGGTTTTCACTGCGGCAGTGCGATCAATTTTCAAAACGCTGTTGATTCCAAAACCTGTCGAGCGCGCGCGGTCGTCGCTGAGAATATCCGAGATGAGCCACGCCACGCGCGGGTCAATGATTTGAAGCGCGGGATTCTTTTTGGGCGCATATAAAAGATTTCCATCCGCATCACGAATATCAAGAATGGCTGTCGTGCCCGTGTAACTGCCTTCATTCGCAAGCGCCGCAAATGCGCGCGATAACTCAAGCAGGCTCATCTCGCCGCCGCCCAACGCCAGCGAAAGATCGTATTGCTGCGGCACATCCAACGAATGAATGCCGAGCTTGTCGGCAAGCGCGATCACATTTTCAATGCCGACATTTTGCAGGGTCAGTACAGCGGGCACATTCAACGACGAAGCCAGCGCCTCGCGCACCGAAACAAAGCCATGTTCCCTACCATCGTAATTGACCGGGTTGTAAGGCTGCCCACCCTTCGTTGCAAAAGTCGTAGACACATCCAAAATGGATGTCGCCGCCGTCCAGGTATTTGCGCGCGTTGGGTCAAGCGCGGCGGCGTAGATGATCGGCTTGAATGCTGAGCCTGATTGCCTTTGCGCCGTCGCCATGTTGAGCGCGCCGTAAATGGATGCATCGAAGTAATCGACGCTGCCAATGAGGGAAAGTATCTCGCCATTTTGCGGGTGGATGACGATCAGCGCGGCATTATTGACGTTGGGGTTGGTCTCGCCTTCGAGGGGCTTAAACAGCGCGATGCGCCGCTTTACGATTGCCTCCGAAAGCTTCTGCATGTTTATATCAAGCGTGGTGCGAATCACCAAACTGTTCTTCGCGTTCAATTGACCTGACGTAAACAATTCATCCAGTTGATCCTTGACCATCCAGATAAAATGCGGAGCCTCGATGGGATACGGCGCGGCGTTGTAACTTAACGGCGCATTCTCCGCATCCACTCTTTGAGCGGATGTGATGAATCCATTTTTCTCCATCAACCCCAACACCACGCGTTGACGTTCCAACGCCAATTCAGGATTCGTAAATGGGTTATAGATTCCAGGAGTTTGCGGCAAGCCAGCCAGCAATGCGCATTCAGGCATCAGCAAGTCAGAAGCAGGTTTGCCGAAATAAGTTTGTGACGCGGCTTCTATCCCATACGCCATGCCACCATAATAAATTTGATTGAGATACAGCGCGAGGATTTCATCCTTGGAATAAGCGCGAGTCAATTGCCATGCCAGAACCGTCTCGCGTAATTTTCGGCGCAGAGTGCGTTCAGTTTTTTCATCGCTGAGCAATAAAGTCCGCGCCACTTGCTGGGTGATGGTACTGCCGCCTGAAAGAGTCTCTCCGCCGCGCAGATTAATCCACACTGCGCGGATGATTCCGCCAATATCCACACCAGGGTTTGCATAAAAATTCTTATCCTCCACGGCAATGGTCGCATCCTTCATACACTGCGGAAGATTTTCAACTGAAAGCGGAGCATTCCGTCCGCCTTCGGTTGGGAGTATTTCATATAACAACCGTCCGTTGCGGTCGGTAATCTTCACGCTGGGTTGATTTAAATTTTCAGGAAGCGCCTTGATGGAAGGAAGATCATAGAAAAGATAGACGCAGAAAGCAACAAAAAGAAAGAGTGCAAACAAAAAGAAACGGGCTGGTTTGGAATTCAGCAAATTACGCATGTGGTGATTATAAATACGATTTGCTGATAACTTACACTAATCTTTTGAGCGCCTCAGTTAATACATACACGGCCTTTTGATAGTCATCCAAATTGATATGTTCATTGGGTGTGTGATCCAACGCCGAATCACCGGGACCATACACCACGGCGGGACATTTCCAAACAGGAGCGACGATGTTCAAATCAGCGGTTCCTGTTTTGTAGACGAAGCGCGGCTCCCCACCCTGAGACCTGATTCCGCTTAAGAAGCTTCTTACAAGCTGAGTGTTTTTTTAACACCCCCACGCAGGGATGGCGAAGCCAACCGGTTCAATTAAGACCCTAAGGGTTTCAGAAACCCTTAGGGTCTCGTTTAATATTTCATACCAATCCTCTGGCGAAACTTCCACAGGCAAACGGACTCCCACTTTCAATCGTGCCCATTGTTCAAAATCATTTGAATCCGAATCCATGCCGCGCAAGGTCAGCAACAATTTATCGAATATCTTTTGTTTGTCTTCATTGAATAAATCCACATACGCTTTGATCTTCAACCAAACTTCCACAGCCGCTTCCGCCGCAGTCTCTTCGCCGCTCGCCGTGTGCGCCTGTCCGCGCTTGACAGTCACATTTGCCCAAGCGCTGCCTTTGTAACCAAGCGCAATCCGATCCCATTGATTGGGCTCCCCAACAATCGCAAAATCTGGTTTGTATCGCTCCGCGACAAATCTTGCGCCTTCCGAATCGCGTTCCTCTTCCACTGCCCCAATCACCACAAACTGCCAGCCATCCTTCGCACCAACCTTTGCCACCGCATCCACAAAACTCGCCAGCGGACCTTTTGCATCCACCGAACCGCGGCCGTACAGCAAGTTTCCAACTTGCTCAACCTTAATCTCCCCAGCCACCGTATCAATATGCCCCAGCAACACAACCTGCTTCATCCCCTTCCCCATCACACCGACAGCATTGCCAGCCTCATCAACGAAAGCATCGTCATAGCCCAACGCCTTCATCTGCGCCACCAGCATTTCGACTGCGCCGCGTTCCTGTCCCGATGGGCTGTACTGCGAAACCAAACCAACTAACGTATCAAACTCACTCATCCGCTTTCGTCCGTTTACACTTGCGCCGCACTGCGTTTTGGCGCAGTGCTGGTGTCCGCTTCCAAATCCGTTACCAACACTTCGGATAGCACATCCACCAGATGATCAATCTGCTCATAGGTAATGACCAGCGGCGGCAATAACCGAATCACCGTCATCCCCGCATTCAAGGCGATAATCTTTTTCTCCTGCAAAATCCTGATATACGGCGCGACCTTCTGCTTCATCTCGATGCCAACCATCAAACCAATTCCACGCACCTCACGAATATTGGGTGATTGAATCTTCTTTAATTTCTCCATCAAATACACACCCTTCGCCGCCGCCTGACCGGGCAGGTCTTCGCCGATGATGACATCCAGTGCTGCATTCGCCGCCGCGCACGAAAGCGGATTCCCGCCAAAGGTCGAGCCATGCACACCGGGCACAAGGTTCTTGATGTTTGCACCGATCAACACCGCACCCATCGGCACGCCGCCCGCCAGTGACTTTGCGCAAGTTAATAGATCAGGCGTCACGCCAAAATGTTGAATTGCAAACATCCTGCCTGTGCGGCCAAATCCCGTTTGGATTTCATCCACGATCAGCAGCGCGCCGCGCTCATCACAGATCCGCCGCGCAGCCTGAATATATTCAGCGCTGGCAGGATACACGCCGCCTTCGCCTTGCACCACTTCCAAAATCACAGCAGCCGTTTCTTCATTCACAGCTTTGTCCAATGCTTCAATGTTGTTGTACGAGACATGCGAAACGCCGGGTAGAAGCGGCTCGAAACCTTCGCGGTATTTTTTATTGAACGTCGCAGATAGCGCGCCGTAGGTCCGTCCATGAAACGCTCGCATCGCCGCGATGAAATTCTTGCGTCCCGTGGAAATGCGAGCAAACTTGAATGCAGCCTCCACAGACTCTGTCCCTGAGTTGCAGAAGAAGACTCTGTCCAAGCCCGGGACGAGCGCAGTAATCTTTTCCATCAACATGGCGCGCTGGTCATTGGGGAACGACTCGAACAAAGTAATCAGCGTAGACGCCTGCCTGTAGAGCGCCTCCGCAATTTTCGGGTGGGCATGACCGAGGTTGGCAACGCCATGTCCCGACGAGCAATCCAAATATTCCACGCCATCCACATCGAACAACGATGCGCCCTGTCCACGCACGATGGTCAATGTTTGCTTGGCATACACACCAGAGGTATGTTTATTTTCAATTTCAGCTATATTCATTTCTTCTCCACTAACGATGTAAAACCATAAAAGATATGATCAATTTCTCAGGCTGTGAATCGGCGCGGGGATTTTCCCTGCAAATTGTATAAAACGGGATGATTTCCCTGCGCTCCGCACCGGCGCAATCGCGCTCTCGCCAAACAAGCCGCCAAACGAAACGAATTCGCCCGCTTCCTTCCCAGGGACAGGGATCACGCGCACAGCGGTCGTCTTGTTGTTGATCATGCCAATCGCCATTTCATCCGCAATGATGGCGGAGATCGTCGCCGCGTCCACCGAACCGGGAATGGCAACCATATCGAGGCCAACCGAACAAACGCTGGTCATGGCTTCGAGTTTCTCCAGCACAAGGCTCTCATCGCGGACGGCGTTTGCCAGCACCTGATCCTCGCAAACGGGAATAAACGCGCCGCTCAAACCGCCCACGCTCTGGCTGGCAAATGTGCCGCCCTTTTTCACGGCGTCATTGAGCAGCGCCACGATGGCCGTCGAGCCAGGCGCGCCGACGGCGTCCACGCCCAAAATCTGGATGATCTCACCGACACTGTCACCAACATTCGGCGTCGGCGCGAGCGAGAGGTCCACCACTCCGAAAGGAACACCGAGCGCCTTTGCCACGCGCCGCCCAATCAACTCGCCGCTGCGCGTCACACGAAAAGCCGTGCGCTTGATCTCCTCCGCCAGATCGTGCAGTCCCAAATTCTCACTTCCATCTTGAGCGATCCTTCGCTCGAGGGCGCGGGCAATGACCCCCGGCCCGCTCACACCGACATTGATGACAATCTCAGGCTGGCCGAGTCCATGTATGGCTCCAGCCATGAACGGATTATCGCCGGGCTGGTTGGTGAAGATGACAAATTTCGCCGCCGCGAATCCGCCCTGATCACTGCTCCGCTCCGCCAGGTCTTTCACCGTCTGGCCGAGCATTACCACCGCATCCATGTTGATGCCGGAACGGGTGGTGCCAACATTGATCGACGCGCAGACTTTCCTTGTGCAGGTCAATGCCTCGGGGATGGAAATGATCAATTCGTGGTCCCCGCTCGAGGTCCCGCCTGAAACGTCTGCGGAAAATCCGCCGAGAAAATCCACGCCCACTTCATCCGCCGCTTCATCGAGCGCGATTGCAATTTTCACAAAGTCTGCCGCGCTGAATCCTGCGCCGACATGCGCAATGGGCGTGACTGCGATGCGTTTATTCACCACGGGAACGGAATACTCGGCGCTGATGGCTTCACAGGTTTCCACCAAATGCGCGGCGTGATGTTTGATCTTGGCCTTGATGGACTCGCACGTCAACTCTATCGTTGCCCGATGACAATCGAGCAAACTGATTCCCATCGTAACGGCGCGCACATCCAGGTTTTCCTTCTGGATCATATCCACGGTGTTAAGAATTTCTTCTGGTCGGATCATGGCTGCTCTCTTTTATCGAATTGGCAAATTGATTTCGTTGACCGCTCTGAAAATATCGTAATGTTGAAGCACAACCTTGATGCCGTTTTCCTGCGAAAGTTTTTGCAGGTCGCGGCGCATGTCGCTGACGGATGCGATGTGATTCAAATCGACAACGAGGATCATCACATAGGCGTCATCTGAGATCGTGGTCGAAAGGTCGATGACGTTGATGCGGTTCTCCGCACAAAAGGAAGTGATCGTCGCCACGAAACCGATTCGGTCATGCCCGGTTGCGGTGAGGACGTAGGCATTCTCAGGCATGGACGCGCTGGAGGTCAACGAATGCTCGTCGGCTTTTCGCACCACCGCTTCAATCGCAGACTCGCTATTCGAATCTGCTTCGGCGAGTTTCCTCTCGATCAAACGCTGGGTCGTCCTGAGCGGGAAAGAGGCGAGCAGGATCATGTTGAAATATCCGCACAACACACTCTGTCGAATGTCGGCAATATTCCCGCCCAATTCACTGATCGCCTTTGTTACTTCGTGGATGATGCCCACCCGATCGCGCGAAGTAATGGAGATTACAAAAAGTTCATGAGGTTCGGTCATTATGGTTTCCAACTTCCATGTTGAAATGTTGCGGCACAATCAAGCCGCCGGTAAATCTCGCCGATTATAATGTCTAAACAAATTTACTGGATGACCGTTCCATTTCCAGCCAGCGCATTCGAGATCGGATTTTGGATTCGCCCATCGGCAATGATGACGCGACTCACGCCGCCCTTGAGTGCTTCTTCTGCGCCCAATACTTTTTTCTTCATGCGACCTTGCGCCGCTTCACTCGCCGCCGACAGTTGACTCTGCGGCAGTTGCCGAATGAGCGTTGACTCGTCTGGGAAATTCTTCATCAGTCCGGGTACCGCAGTGAGCAACAGCAGATTCTCCGCCTTCAGTGCAGACGCCACCATCGCCGCCGCGCGGTCTGCATCCACATTGAGCGCCTCCCCTTTTTCACTGACAGCCACCGGCGCAATGACTGGCATGTAGCCCGCATTCAGTAGCATCAACAACAATTCACTATTTACTTTTTCAATCTTCCCCGTGTAATCGTCGCGAATAATCTTCCGTTTGCCATTCTCAATGGACTGCACAGACTCTTTGCGTGTGGCTTGCATCAATTTACCATCGAGTCCGCATAGCCCAAACGCATTGACGCCCATCATTTGCAATTGCTCCGTCAACAGCGAATTGACCTTGCCATTGACCGCCATCAAAAAGATTTCCAGCGTCTTGCGGTCGGTGTACCTTGACGTATATCCCGAAGGCGACGTGATCATTTTCGGCGGAGTCCCCAAGCCTTCACCAAGCGCATTCGCTTCCGCAGACCCTCCATGCACAAAAACAAGTTTTTTGCCCTGTTTCAATAATTCAACGGCATCAGCACAGATCGCAGAAAAATCCACACCTTCCGTGCCGCCAAGTTTTACAACAGCAATTGATTCAGCCATAATTTCTCCATATTGAAGAAAGACGAAAGAGGAAAGAAACCTTTCCATCGATTCTTTCTTCTTTCCTCTTTCTTAGATCGGATGTAAACCCATAAATTCAAGCCCAAGAGTTTCTTCCCATCCCATCATCAAGTTCATGCACTGCACCGCCGTACCAGACGCACCCTTCATGAGATTATCAATCGCGCACATAGATACGATATGGCCGTTGCTTTCGTCCAGTTCAAAACCAAGGTCAGCATAATTCGAGCCAGCCAAAATCTTCGGCTCAGGGACTCGATAAATCCCGCGCTGTTCCCTCACCACACGCACAAAGGGATTTTCATTCGCCACCGATCGATAAGCTTTCCACAAATCTTTTGTCGCCACACCAGGCTTGGCCCTGGCATGAGACGTTGCCAACACTCCGCGGACAATATCCACAGCGGTCATGGTCAGCGAAACGTCTGTCACGCCCATTTCCTGAATCACTTCCGCCGTGTGACGATGTCCAAACGCCGAGAACGTCCGAATTACATTCGCGCGTTCGGCATGGAGCGAACCAGAATTCCCTTCCGCTCCGCCTTCCGATGAACCGACTTTAATTTCGATAATTACAGGCGCAGACAAATCAATCAAGTCCGCTTTGACCAGCGGCAGCAGCGCAAGGTTGCTCGCCGTGGCATTGCATCCCACACCGCTGATGTAACTCGCACCCGCGATTTCGGCGCGGTGAAGTTCGGGAAGTCCGTACACAAACTTGCTCAACCACTCAGGCGCGACGTGTTTTTCGCCATACCATTTCTCATAGAATGCCGCATCCCGCAGACGAAAATCCGCCGCGAGATCAATAATCTTCGTTCCCAACTTTGCATACTGCTCGATGTTGTGCTGAGCCTGTCCATGTGGCTGGGCAAGGAATAGCACATCCACGGGCTCTAATTGCGAAGGGTCGCTGAATTTCAACTGCGTCTTTTTTCGCAGGTTGGGATGTGTCTGATACACATACTCGCCCACGCGCGAGCGTGACGTCACCTGCTTGATCTCCACGTTGGGATGTCCCAACAAAAGCCGCAGCAACTCCCCACCGCCATACCCCGAACCACCGATAATAGAAACTGTAGTCATCAATAATTGCTCCTTTTCATTTCAAGTAGACACGTACACACGGAAACAGGTAAACAAGTAGACAGGTGGACAAACGTCCGTTTTCGTCCGTGAATCCGTGACAGAGTCCGTTTATGACTTCGCCACTCTCACCACATACTCCACGATCTCACTCGCAATATCAATTCCGCTCACAGGCTGCATGGTATGAAACTCCATCGTGTGATTGATCTCGTTGACAAGATAACCGCGCTCGATATGTTCGATCAAGTCCACAGCCAGCACGCCGCCACCGACAGCCGCAGTAGCCTTCAAGCACATTTCTTCGATCTCAGGTGTGATGGGACACAACTCCCCTTCCCCGCCGCGCGCCGTGTTCGTGATCCAATGCTCAGACTTGCGATACATGGCGGTCAGCACACGGTCGCCGATCACAATTGCGCGGATGTCGCGACCAGGCTTCTCGATGAATTCTTGAATGTAGAAAACAGAATGTTGCACCGAGCCAAGCGTCGCCTTGTGTTCGAGCACGGCTTCCGCCGCATCGCGGTCATTGATCTTCGCCAGCAGCCGTCCCCACGAACCGACGACAGGCTTCAGCACAACGGGGTAACCAAATGCTTCAATCGCTTCCAGCGCGGCTTCGGGCGTGAAAGCCACCACATTGCGCGGTTGCGGCACGCCAGCCTTCGCCAGCATCGCGGACGTGGTCAACTTGTCGCCGCACACTTCTGCAACCGCTGCCGTATTCACAGTCGGCACGCCAAAAGAATTTAGCAAACGCAGGGCATACAATCCGCTGGTGTAGCTGATACTGCGCTCCAACACCGCATCAAACGCGAGCCACGGCTCAGGGTTTTCCAGATTAAATGAAATCGCGCGATCATCGAGCCGTTCGTAATCGATGCCGCGTTTTTCCATCGCCGCGAAGATCCATTTTTCTTCCACGCGCACGCGGGAATATAAAACGCCAAGTTTCAATCGTCTTTGCATAAAGTTCTCCAATGATGAATGCAGAATGATGAATGATGAATGCAGAATAAAAAATTCTTCATTCATCATTCATCACTCTGCATTTTCCTACTCTCCCCAATCTTCCTGTTCCATGGGCGCGAGCTGCACGGTCGCGGGTTCGAGCGCAGTGATCTCAAGATCAACACCGCAATCCGAACACACGATAATCTCACCCACTTCGGTTCCAGCTTCCAACGTAATTTCGGCTTCACATTCAGGGCAGGTAACAGTAGACATTTTTTATACTCCTTTGATTTTTTGTATTTGATTTTTTACAGATTGGAGACTCGTGCCGCCAATCGCATTTCTTTTTTCGACAGATTTCATCGGGTCGAAAACTTGATACACATCCGCTTCAAACGCTGGACAGAGCGCCTGATACGCTTCGAGTGACAGTTCCTCCAACCCAACATTTTTCCCGCCAGCCTCGCGGACAGCTTTTCCTGCTATCGCGTGAGTCTCTCGAAATGGAATCCCTTTTTCAACCAGATAATCCGCCAGATCAGTCGCCATCATGAACGAGTCAATTGCATTCCTCATTCGTTGAGGTTTGGCAGTAATCGTACTGATCGCGCCAGCAATGACAGGCAGAATCGCCAGCAACGTATCAGCAGCCGCAAAGACTGGCGCTTTATCTTCCTGCAAATCTTTATCGTAGGTTGAAGGCAAACCTTTGAGAGTTGCCAGCAACCCTGTCAACATACCGATCAACGTGCCCGCCTTGCCGCGTGTCAGTTCAAACACATCGGGATTCTTTTTCTGCGGCATGAGACTCGAACCAGTTGAGAATGCGTCTGAGAGTTCGAAGAACCCAAACTCGGCACTCGTATACAAAACGATCTGTTCCGAGAGTTTGCTCAGGTGAATACCCGTCATCGTGGCGCAGAATAAGAACTCGGCGGCGAAGTCTCTGTCTGAAACAGAGTCGAGGCTGTTGGGGGATGCCACTGCAAAGCCAAGTGACTCTGCCAATGCGGCGCGGTCCACTGGGACGGGTGTGCCAGCGAGTGCGCCAGAACCGAGAGGCAAAATCGAAACTCGTTTTATTAGATCGGCGAGTCTCTCACGGTCACGTTCGAGCGGCCAGTAGTGACTCAACCACCAATGCGAAAGCAAAATCGGTTGAGCGCGTTGCAAATGAGTGTAGCCAGGCATAATGATTTCACCTGCGAGTTCGGCTTGGGAGAGCAATGCAGATTGCAGAATGCGGAATGCAGAATCGAGTTCGGGAATTGCTTGTAACATCCACAATCTAAAATCAGTGGCGACTTGATCGTTGCGGCTTCTTCCTGTGTGGAGTTTGCCTGCGGTGGTGCCGATGATTTCAGTTAAGCGGCGCTCGACGGCGGTGTGAATGTCTTCGTCAGAAGGGGCGAAGATAAACTCTCCCGAAGCGAATTCTCCTTTGACAGTAGCAAGCCCGAGCGAGATCGAAGCGTGTTCTTCATCCAAAAGAATATTTGCTTTGTGCAAAGCGTTCGCCCACGCAATGGAACCATCCACATCCTGAATGGCCATACGCTGGTCAACAGGCAGAGATGAGTTCAAGTCCCAGGCTTGACCGTTTAGTTTGGTAGAAAAGCGTCCGCCCCAGAGGGTCATAAAATCTCCTTTCCGTCATCGCGAGGGCGTTCTTGTTTTTGCCCGAAGCAATCTCCAATCCAACCATGAGATTGCTTCGTTGGGAAGAACGCCCTCCTCGCAATGACGTTAGTCACGTTTGAATTTCGAATAATCAGGCTTCGGCATATCGAGGCCAGAAACGGGCAGGCCATTCATCGCGCGGACTTTCAGGCTGAGGCCAAAGAGGCGAATGAAACCCTCGGCGTGACTTTGATCGTAGACATCTTCTTCGCCAAAAGTGGCGAAATCTTCGCGATACAAACTGAACGGAGATTTCTTGCCAGCGGTGATGATGTTGCCCTTATAAAGCTTGAGGCGCACGAGACCTGTGACAGGCCCCTGAGTGGAATTGACGAAGGCATCAATTGCCTCGCGCAGGGGCGTGAACCACAGACCGTTGTACGTGACCTCGGCATATTTCACCGCGACCATTTCCTTGAAGTGCATGGTCTCGCGATCCAGCACAAGCGACTCAAGTTCGCGATGCGCATACAGCAAAATGGTGCCGCCGGGAGTTTCATATACGCCATGTGACTTCATACCAACGAGGCGATTCTCAACGAGGTCCACGCGGCCAATGCCGTGCGCGCCGCCGATGGCATTGAGCGTTTCAACGATTTTTGCAGGAGAAAGTTTTTCACCATTTACTGCAATTGGGTTGCCGCTTTCAAACTCGATCTCAACATACGCGCCTTCTTCGGGTGCGTTCTCAGGTGAAGTAGACATTTGGAACATGGCTTCTTCGGGCTCGTTCCAGGGGTCTTCGAGCAAGCCGCCTTCATGCGAAAGATGCCAGAGATTTGAGTCGCGGCTGTAAATGGATTTGATGGTGGCGGTGACGGGAATGTTATGTTTCGCGGCGTATGCAATCGCGTCTTCGCGGGAGCGGATGTCCCACTCGCGCCACGGAGCAATGATCTTCAGCCGTGGATCGAGCGCCATGACAGTTAATTCAAAACGGACCTGATCGTTCCCCTTGCCAGTTGCGCCGTGCGCAATCGCGTCCGCGCCAACCTCGTGAGCTACGTCAACGAGATGTTTTGCAATTAATGGACGGGCCACCGATGTACCCAATAAATACTTGTGTTCATAAACCGCCCCGGCCTTCAGCATTGGAAAAAGATATTCAGCAGCAAATTCCTCCTTCATGTCATGGACAATGCATTGACTCGCGCCACTGTTGATGGCCTTCTGTTCGAGTCCGCGCATGTCTTCATCGCCCTGCCCCACATCTGCACAAAAGCAAACGACTTCGCAGCCATAGTTCTCTTTCAACCACGGCACGATCACGGATGTGTCCAGTCCGCCTGAATAGGCAAGGACAACTTTCTTTACTTGCGGTTTTGATTGCGGGTTCATTTGTTTCTCCTTGGTTTAGGTTCAAAACCTGACAGGTTTTATTGAGGTGTAGGTTAATTGGAGCTTTTGTGAATCAGAAGTAATTTGATTAATTAGCACTGCGGTGAAACCTGTCAGGTTTACATAAAATAAAAACAGCCACCCGAGAAGGATGGCTGTTTTGGATTGACTTGTGCTTATGTATTAGCGCACTGTTGCGTTCGTTCCGCCGTCAAAACAAAAAACTCCCAACCTTCTCAAAGAAGTGGGCTTCGGACGACGTGTACGCGGGAGCGCAAAAAAGCTAAACATATTGGGCGGTATTCTACTCGAAATGTGAAATGTGTCAATGATTTTTACGGGGCAATTCACCCCCTTTCACAATTGCAGACATCAATTCGTCATTTTGATTTGCGCCCGCCTTTCAACTCAGACTGCATTTTTTCCAACGCCGTCCAGTTTTCATTTGCCGCAAGTTTCGCCTGATCAATCCAGCCTTCGGGATTCATCATCTGGAAACCGGCTGCATCGAGCACCTTTTTAACCTCAGCCACCGACGCATGAGCGAGATCGTCAAAGGTTGTGATATCCGCATCCTTGAGGATTTTCGCAACCTTGGGGCCAATCCCCTCGATCTTGACCAAATCATCTGCTTCTTTTGTTTTTTTCGCTTCATGCGTAACTTCAGGCTGATTCTGTTTTCTGCTGCCTGCCAGCCATCCGACAACGACCATCAGCAGAAAGAACGCGATTCCAACAAACAGAAGTCCCTGCAGACTCGTATTTGGGGTCTCCCTGCCTTCAGACAACAAATGCAACATAAACATATTTGCCTCCACGAAATTATTATATGCGGCACTTATACGTGAAAAGACAATACCTGTCAAATGGAAAAACGCAATAATAAATATCTGCAACAGGTCCAATGGTGTAAAATTCGGCATCTTATTAATGGAGAAACAGCATGAAGCTTAAACCCTGGCACAAGATCATTGCCTTATTTCTGCTTGTCATTATTTTCTCTTTACGTTTTATGTCGCTGCCTGCTCCTGAATATCCCTACTATTCAAGCGGTTTGAAATATCCACTGGTTATCGCCCATCAGGGCGGAGATGGTCTCTGGCCCGGCGACACACTCTTCGCCTACCAGAAAGCAGCCGAGCTCGGCGTGGATGTTCTCGAAATGGATATTCACATCACCAAAGATGGCGTGCTCATCCTCATGCATGATGAAGCCGTTGACCGCACCACAGACGGCACAGGCGAGATCGAATCCGTGACACTGGCCGAGCTCAAGCAGCTTGACGCAGGTTACGACTGGACTCCCGACGAAGGCAAAACCTTCCCCTTCCGCGGGCAAGGCATCACTGTCACGACATTGGAAGAGGTCTTCCAGACCTTTCCTGAAAAGCTCATGACCATTGAAATCAAAAAGTCAAACGCCTCGATGATAAAGCCCTTCTGCGACCTGATCCGCCAATACAACATGCAGGACAAGGTTATAACCGCATCCTTCTATGACGACAAGCTGAAGGAATTCCGAAAAGAATGTCCCGAAGTCGCCACATCCAGCGCAAAGAATGAAACGACCGTATTTGTATTATTAAGCAAGGTTTTTCTTGCAGGGTTTTATTCGCCAGACTTCGTCTCGCTGCAAGTCCCCGAAGAATCAGGCGGAATTACTGTGATGACAGAATCGTTCGTCAGGGCATCACACTCACGCGGACTCGCCGTCGAAGTATGGACGATCAACGATCCCGAAACCATGAAGAAACTCATCGAGTGGGGCGTGGACGGCATCATGACTGACAGACCCGATCTGATGATTGAGTTGTTGGGGAGATAACGAAGAAAGGATACAGGTAAACAAGTAAATCGCAGATTGAGCGGAATGCGGACTTTAGTCTGCAATTTTACAGAGGCAAAGCGGACTGAAGTCCGCGCTCCGGAGCAAATTCATGATTTACTGAAACAGGTAAACAAGTAAACATGTGTGCTTGTTTACCTGCCTACTTTTCCATCCAAACTGTTCTATCTTCAACTGACGGCCTCACCAATGGTTCGCCTATAATCTCCGGATATCCAACATAGATAAACCCTGCCATAAGTTGATCTTCCGATAAGCCAAAAAATTCCTTTACCTTTGCATCACGCACCCACTCGCCGGTGCGCCAGATCGCGCCGAGCCCCAGCGCATGAGCGGCCAATAAAATATTTTGACACGCGGCAGATACCGCAGAGAAGTTTTCCATCTCGATCACTTTCGTTTCAACGGGTTGATCTACGCCAACGGCAATGATGACGGGAGCGCGGAGCGGCAATGCCCGGGTTTTGTCCAAACCTTCTTGCGGCAGATCAGGCAAACGGTCATGTTGTGAAGCGGCCATTACATCCCCAAGTTTATTGCGCGCATTTCCAGTCAACACAAAAAATCGCCACGGCCTTACTTTGAAATGATTTGGCGCGGCATTGCCCGCATCCAATATCTTTTCGATCATGTCACGCGGCACGACATCGCCCTTGACAATCTTTGCAGAATATCTTGTTTTGATCGCTTCGAATAATTCCATCGTTCCTCCGTCCGCACTGACGCTTGCGGGTAAAATTATCTTACTATGAAAACATTTTACTCCGACGCGCATCGCAAACATTATCCGCCTTTCGAGGTTTTCGATGGCGGCAAGCGTGTGCCTTATCTTGAAAACCCAGACCGCATGGACAGGATTTTATCTGCGCTCAATAAAAGGGATTGGATTGAATTTGTCGAGCCATTGGATTTTGGACTCGACCCGATTTACGCTGTACACGATAAGAATTACATCACCTTCCTCGCATCAGCATGGACCGAGTGGCTGGATTCTGATTCTGATGCAGCCGCCTCGCCTGAGACACATGCCTTCCTGCCTGCAACGTTTGCATTGAGACGCACGCCGCGAGTGCCAGGCACATTGCTCGGCAAAGCAGGTTACTACATGATGGACTTATCCGCCTGCATCGTGGAAGCGACTTACGCCGCCGCGCTTGCCTCTGCCAATTGCGCTCTCTCCGCCGCAGACACTGCATTCCGCACTCAACATCCCGCCTTTGCCCTTTGTCGCCCGCCCGGACATCACGCAGGCAAAGATTACGCGGCTGGATATTGTTTCATCAATAACGCATCTGTCGCCGCGAACTGGCTTTCTTCAAAAGGAAAAGTTGCTGTTCTTGATATTGACTATCACGCCGGCAACGGCACGCAGGATATTTTCTACGAGCGTAATGATGTGTTGACCATTTCGATTCACGGCGACCCCGACTTTGAATATCCACACTACATCGGCTTCGCAGATGAGACTGGCGCGGGCGCGGGAATTGGCTTTCACCGCAATTTTCCTCTGCCCGCCGGCACAGATGACGCGCATTATTTGTCTGCGCTGGAAGAAGCCTTGACCATGATAAAAATATTTGCGCCAAAATATCTCGCCGTCTCCGCAGGCATGGATACTTTCGACGGCGATCCGCTCGGCAAATTCAAAGTGACGCGCAATGGATTTGCGGAAATCGGAAAACGAATCGCCGCGTTGAATCTTCCATCTGTCATCATCATGGAAGGCGGTTACGCCAATGAAGCGCTCGGCGAAAACATTGTCACTTTATTGGAGGAATTCAAATGAAACAGCCCTCACTACACATGTCGTTGCGAGTCGCCGATGCTCTTTCGGCGGCGAAGCAACCTCCTGTTAATAAATTTCCCCATGTAAGAGGAGGCTGCTTCGGGCAAAGACCAAAATCGCCCTCGCAACGACATAGTTTCATCACTTTATTGATCGCGCTATTCATCCTCACCGCCTGCGGACCTTCGCCGGAAGAACAGGCAACTTTAACAGCCACATCCATTACAGCTACAGCCGCATCATGGACAAAGACGCCGACCCTAACGTCCACCCCCACCTTCACGCTCACACCAACAGTTACATTCACACCTACGATTACAGTAACCCCAACGATCACAGCCACGCCGACATTTGCCTTTCCAAGTGTAACTGTCAACAAACAGGCGCATTGCCGTTATGGACCTGCCGTTGCATATCTTCATGCCGCAGATCTGGCTGTCGGCGATGCTGGTACGGTGCGCGAAAGAGCGGTGTACAGCAACTGGCTTCGCATCAAATTCGACAAGCTCGACTACTTCTGCTGGGTCGCGCCTTCGGTGGTGGATGTGGTCGGTGACATTAGCAATCTCAACAAGATCATCCCCGACTTGCAATCCATTGGCAGTAATCAATACGGCCCGCCGCACAATGTATCCGCGGTACGTAATGGCGATGAAGTGACCATCAGTTGGGATCAAATGGTGATGACCACCGACAAGGATCGCGGTTATTTTATTGAAGCATTTGTTTGCCAGAATACTTATTTGATTTGGCGGACATTTTCCTACCCCGATCAATTCACCACGAGCTACACGGTTAAGGATGAAAAGGGCTGCGCCGCACCTTCATATGGTCAACTTTATACGGTTGAAAAACATGGGTATTCACTGCCGGTAGATATCCCCTGGCCTGCACCGTGACCCCCTCCGCCCGCTATCGCGGGCACCTCCCCCATTGTCGAAGAGCAAGAGCGACAATGGGGGAGGAAGCTAAACTTTTTATTTTACAATCCCAGCTTTTTTCAACGCCTCTTCAAGCGCATCAATCGTGGCGGGTTTGATCAACATGGCTTGCGCGCCGCCCTTCATAACTTGTTGACGGGTTTCGGGCTGGTCATCTGATGTGATCACGATGACGGGAACTTTCCGCAAGCGCGGGTCGCGGCGGATAAAGGCGAGCACTTCGGTCCCGTCCACGCCGGGCATGTTTATGTCAAGACACACGAAGCGCGGGACAATGCTGCCCAATACAGCGATCGCTGCGCTGGAGCCATAAGCAACACGCGCGGGCAGATCCAACAAGTCCAACATTTGCTGCAGCGCGTCGGCGGTGTTGCGATTATCGTCAATGATCAATCCGTCTTCCATGTCAGTCCTCCAAAATTATCGTGCCCATCACGGACACGTCATAACCCATCAGCTGGGATACCGCCTCTCGAAATGCTGAATCAGTCATCAGGTCGAAGAGAGGCGCAAGCAATTTATCATCCGCAAAAACTTTTGGAATCACCAGGTCATAGCGTTCCTGAAAGAGCGGGACAAAATCCAAATCCAACGCTTGTGCAGCGGCGGCAATTCCAAGCCCGCAATCTGCGCGGCCTGATGCAATTGCGGCGGCGACCCCAAGATGCGTAAACTCTTCCTGAGTATAGCCTAAGATGGAATCAGCGGACATTGCCATCGCATTGAGATGATAATCCAAGAGGACGCGCGTGCCTGCTCCGCGCTGTCGGTTCATAAACTGGACCTGCGGCTTGCTGAGGTCTCCCAAAGCTTTGACTCCCTTTGGGTTTCCCTTCTTAACCAAAAGCCCCTGGTCACGCCCAACCAACGAAACAACTTTAACGGGAATATTCGGCATATACTGACGAATATATGAAATATTATATTCGCCCGTCGCGGGGTCGAGCAGATGCGAGCCAGCAAGATGCGCCTCGCCACGTCGAAGCGCGATAAGCCCGCCTTGCGAGCCGACGTTCGCAGAAGCAAAGCGGCGATCATGTTCGGCAAGAAATTGAGCAAGCAAATCAAGCGTGAGATCATGCGAACCGATACAGAAAATCGTTCTTTCAATTTCGGCTCTGCTTCGATACAAATGAACTTTCACCTGCTCGCCTGCTTCATATCCCTGCACACCGCTTGGAATTAAAGCAAGTCCATCGGCTTGCACCAAAGAGGTGATAACACCTGCTCCGCGTGATAAAGGCGCGGCGAGAAGTTTCTCTCCAACTTTACCCACAGCAACTCGCACGAAATCATCATCACCCGCAGGAGAAACGATCTTGCGCGTGAGTGTGGCTGTTTCAACCGGAAGTTCATTCGGCCTTCGTCCCAGCCATTTGGCGATGACGGACTCGACGAAGATGTCAACTGTAAGCGCAGCGGAAACTGGATAGCCGGGGACACCAACGATTGGGATTACGTCATTGCGAGGGCGTTCTTCGCCCGACACTTGCGCCGCACGCCAGTGCAGGTGAGCAATCTCCTCATCGTTGGAGATTTCTTCGTCGCGAAGAACAAGAGCGCTCCTCGCAATGACGCCAAGGATTACCGGGTGACCCGGGCGGACGGCAACTCCATGAACGAGTAGTTGGCCTAATTTTTCAACTACTGTTGCAGAAAAATCTTCTGCGCCAGCGGATGAGCCTGCGTTGAGCAAAACAAGGTCGTGCGTCTGCGCGGCTTCCAGAACACGCTCGCAAATTAAATCAAAATCATCCTTTGTAATGGGATAACGCGTCGGCTCGCCGCCCATCGCTTTAATTTGGGCCGCCATCACCAGTGAGTTGTATTCGAGAATATCTCCAGACTTAAGTTTGCTTCCAATCGGGACGAGTTCAGTGCCAGTTGGCAGAATCGCAACTTTAGGTCTGCGCGCTACTTTTATTTTCTGATGACCAGAGGCGGCAATGGCGCCCAAGTCCGCGGGGCGCAGGGTGTGACCCGTTGGCAAGACCAACTGTGTGGCGACAATATCCTCCCCCAACGGGCGGACATGACTCCACGGGGCAACTGCGGCGCGAATGCGGATGGACGATGGACCGCGGACAGTGGACGATATTCGTCCGTCTTCATCGAGCGATTCGACATTCTCAATCGGGATGACAGCATTCGCCCAGCCTGGTAATGGGTCGCCAGTGTCTACATATTGTGTTCTTACTGACAACTGCTCACTACTCAATGATAACTGAATGGGAGATGAAGGCTGTGCTCCGCTTGTACTTTCCGCGATGACAGCAAACCCATCCATCGCGGAGGCGTGATAATGCGGCGAAGAGACAGTCGCCCAGATCGGCTCGGCAGTTACCCGTCCAAGCGCGTTTTCATCGAGCAGAATCGATTCAACGCCGAGCACACGCCATAGACCGGCCTCCTGCAAGGCTTCGCGCAAACGTGCCTGCGCTTGAGAAAGGGGAATATCGTGAAGGTAGACAGACATGGTTATTTACGATTTTGGATTTACGATTTGCGATTACGGTAATTGGAGATTAGTAATTGGAATTACCATTTACTAATCTCCAATTACCATTTACCTAATTCCATCCATCGCAGCGCCGAGGCGTTTGATGATCTCATCCACTTCATCTTCGGCGATGGAGAGCGGGGGCGAGAATGCGAGCGTGCTTCCAAGCGGACGAGTCCGCAGGCCGTGTTCCTGCGCAGCTTTGAATATCCTTGTCGTCGTCGCGGGGTCGGCGGTTTTGGCTTCCTTATTCGAGACGATCTCAACTCCATACACCAGACCAAGTCCGCGCACATCACCGACGAAGGGAAATTCTTTCAGGGAGTTCAATCCGTCAAACAAACGCTTGCCCATCTCACGTGCGCGCTTTGGATACTCTTCGCGTTCCATGATCTCGATGTTCTTGAGTCCAACCGCGCAAGCCATTGCATGGCCTGAGTATGTATAGCCCGTCATCCATGCCTCGGTGTCGGCAGCGGTTTCCATTGTCTCGCGGATCGCATCTGAGATCTGCATCCCGCCCAATGGGGCGTATCCGCTGGTGATGGCTTTTGCGAAGCACAAAATGTCAGGTTTGACATTCCAATGCTTAAGGGCAAACCACTCACCCGTCCGGCCAAAGCCGGTGATGATCTCATCCGCGATGAAGAGCACTTCATACTTGTCACAGATCGCGCGCACGAGAGGGAAATAGTCAGCGGGCGGAACGATCACTCCGCCCACGCCCATCACAGGTTCAGCGATGAACGCTGCGACAGTATCCTGGCCTTCGCGCAGAATCGCTTCCTCCAAGGCGCGTGCCGCCGCCTGGCCGACAGTCTCGCCCGGCTTGACATCACCTTCGTAGCGATATGGATTTGGCGCGGGGATGTGAACAAATCCATCCACTGCGGGGCCAAACATGGTTTTATATTTTTCAAGCCCGGTTGCGAATGTGGCCGCGAGAGTGATGCCATGATATGCACCGTTGCGCGCAATCACTTTATATTTACCCGGCTTACCTTTGCGCTTCCAAAAATATCGCGCGGTCTTGAATGCGGAGTCATTTGCTTCGGAGCCGCCGGATGTGAAGAATGTAGTATTCAATCCTTCGTAGGCAAAGCCCGCAAGCTTATCGGCCAGTTGAATGGACGGAAGATTCGTCATGCCTGAGAAATTGGAAGTGAACGCGAGTTCCTTCATCTGGTCATATGCGGCCTTCGCCAGTTCCTCGCGGCCATAGCCGGCGTTGACGTTCCACAGCCCGGCCATGCCATCCAAAATTTTTCGACCATCGGCAGTATGCAGCCATACACCTTCGCCACGCTCGATCACCAACGGATTGGCATGTGACTTCGGATGATAGGTTGGGTGTAACTGCTTGTAATCTTTTTCGATCCAGGTTGCGTTGTCTTGCGTGCTCATGTTGCCTCCAGAAAATAGGTTAACTTGTTAATCGTCATAATCAATTTCCCTCTCCCCTACCCCCTCTCCCATAAAGGGAGAGGGGAACTGTTTGGCCTTTATTCTAAGTTCTTCTATTTTTACACGTATATCATTAAGCGCAATAGACAAATTCTTTTCGATGATTTCGGATTTTATCCGCAACACATTTAATCCTAATACTTCAAGAATTTCCTGTCTGGCGCGATCTGCATCAACTTGATTATCATGTATCGGACCATCTACTTCAACCACCAAACGATAAGTTGAATTATAAAAATCTACAACAAAATATCCTACAGGTTGTTGACGGCGAAACTTTGTGCCATCCAATTTCCTGCCGCGCAGAGCCTGCCAAAGAATTGCCTCGCTTGGCGTTGGTGCTTTTCTGAATTCTCGCGCAAGTTCTGTCATCTTGCGTTGAATCTCAGGCGGGATAATAAGTCGAGGAAAATCGTTTTTCATAAAAGCCCTCTTCCCTAATCCTTCTCCCATTTTGTGAGAGAGACTCCCTTCCCCGCTCGTCGGGGAAGGGCTGGGGATGGGGTTACTCATTACGTCAGCACTTCCACATCGTGCGGACCAGACTCCCTCAAGCCTGCTCCCGTCATGCGGGTGAAGATCGCCTTCTGTTGGAAGTCTTCGATTGAATGTGCGCCGCTGTAACTCATGCCTGATTGCAGGCCGCCAATCAATTGAGTCAGCACTTCGCGCGCGCGTCCGCGATATGGGACGGCCGCCTCCACGCCTTCGGCTACATATTCTTCGATTTCCTCTTGCGTCAGGTCATTGCCTTCGCGTTTGTTTCGATTGATATTTGCCTCACGTGAAGCCATTCCACGCGATGCCTTGTAACGATGACCTTTACGGGTCATGATGAGGCCGGGACTTTCATCCGTGCCTGCTAACATGCTTCCAATCATAACGGTCTGCGCGCCCGCTGCAATGGCCTTGGCAAGGTCACCCGGCTGACGGATGCCGCCGTCCGCGATGATTGGGATGCCCGCAGACTCTGCCGCCTTCGCGCATTCAATGACTGCGGTCAATTGAGGAACACCCGAACCCGCAACAATCCGCGTAATACAAATTGACCCAGGCCCTACACCAACCTTCACCGAGTCAGCGCCTGCGTCAATGAGACGTTTCGTGCCATCCGCAGTTGCCACATTGCCGCCGATGATCTGCGCCTCAGGGAAATGCTTGCGGATATTCTTTATCATTTCGATCTCGAGTAGAGAGTCGCCGTGCGCTATATCCACAACAATGCAGTCCGCACCCGCAGTGAGCACTGCTTCCACGCGATGCATCTCCTTGTCACGCACACCCACAGCGGCTCCCACAGCCAATCGTCCGCGCGAGTCTTTGGTGGCCTTTGGGAATTGGGTGATCTTCATAATATCTTTCAGTGTGACAAGCCCGGCGACTCTCCCGTTTTTATCCACCAGGGGCAATTTCTCAACGCGATACTCATGCAGCAATCTCTCCGCATCCTTCAGCGTTGCCCCCGGAGATGCGCTCTTCACTGGTTTAGTCATGATCGCAGTAACAGGCTTATTGTCATCCTCTTCGAACAACAGGTCACGCGTGGTGACAATGCCGACCAGTTTCTCATCCTTGTCGAGGATCAAAATCCCGCCGGTGCCGGTTTCGTCCACAACACGCTTTAAGTCGCCGACCGTGTGCGCTTCTGTCATGGTAAAAGGCTTGTCTACAATATACGACTCGGCCTTTTTGACCCGGTCAATGTGGCGCGCCTGCTCGGCAATCGTTAAAAAACGGTGGATCATTCCAATGCCGCCCTCACGCGCCATCGTGATCGCCATTTCACTCTCTGTTACCACATCCATGTTCGCGGAAACGATCGGCACCTGTAAAGCGATCTTCTTCGTGAGCCAACCCTTGGTCGAAATCAATCGCCGCGAGTCCACATCCGAATATTGGGGCACGAGCAGCACATCATCATATGTCAAACCAGTATCCGGCAAAATTTTCATATTCGCTCCTCTTGAGATAATCGCCCGAATTATAATCAGTACCACTCAAAATGTAGTAACGACTTCAGTCGTTATTCAAAGCCAAGAGCGACTGATGGTTTTTAATAAATTGTTACCGTAATGTTTTGCGTAGGACACGTTCTCTAACGTGCCCGTCGGCGTTTGAGAACGCCGACTACACATTGTTACGATATTATTTTTTTAATTTTCACAAGTCGCCGCTACAGCCCCAAACAATTTGCCAATTGATTTTTTGTATGTGAAACCACCGTCCCGAAGGTTTGAAAAACGCCCAAAGTCTCTCCAATCAACCTTCGGGACGTTCTTCTCTCAACTCATTTGAAACACATCCCAATAATTTGCCAATTGATTTTTTGTATGTATAATGAAACAACACTCTTCGAAAGGATTCGCTCCTCATGTTGGGACAGGTGCTTGTCAACCGATACAGAATAGACGCCGAACTTGGCAAAGGCGGTATGGGGATCGTTTATCGCGGCTACGATACGCTGCTTGACCGCGAAGTGGCGGTCAAGCTCATTTCCAGCGTAGGATTAGGCACGGAGGGACGCACCCGCCTCCTGGTCGAAGCGCGAGCCGCCGCCCGTCTCAATCACCCAAATATCGTCACGATCTATGACGCTGTTGATGAAGGGGAAAAGCCTTTCATCATCATGGAATTGGTGGAGGGAAAAACACTGCGCTCCACTCCCGCTCCCAACATGGAAAACTGCATCGAATATGCGCGGCAAATCTGCGCAGCGCTGGCGCACGCTCACGGCAAAGGGATCATTCATCGCGACCTGAAACCTGAAAACGCAATGCTGACCCCGGACAATATCGTCAAGCTGATGGATTTTGGTTTGGCGCGCAGCACCAACGCTCCGCGTGTGACAGCCTCGGGTGTCATCGTCGGCACGATATCCTACATCGCACCGGAGCTGATCGAAAGCGGTGAGGCAAGCGCTCAATCAGACTTATACGCGCTCGGTGTGATGATGTTCGAAATGCTCACCGGCAGCCAGCCATATAAAGGAACCGAGCTTATTCAGTTGATCTTTCAGCACATGAACGCGCCGATCCCATCACCACGGGAAGTTCGACTCGATATTCCCGCTGCGCTGGATGCGCTTGTGATGAAGATGATGAGCAAGAAGCCTGAAGACCGGCCCGCATCTGCCTTTAACGTTGAGCTGACTCTGGCATCCTTACAAAGTGATCAAGCCCGAAGCACGGAAGCCATCCCGACAGATAACACAAAAATCCAGGCATTGCCGAAGCTGGCAGAGAAGCGCGCACAAGCGCAGGTGAGTTGGGACAAGAAATGGCAAAAGAAGGGTTACTCGAAATCCTCCCTGCCGGTACTTGAACCAACCGAACGTCCGCTGATCCTATCCAATCGGGAGAAGGAACTTGCGAAAGGGGTTGGGTATCTAAAAGATCATCGCCTGCTGATCGTCAATGGAATGCCCGGCATCGGCAAAAGCACATTCGCACGCGCATTGCTTGAGTTCATGCCAGTCGAATCGCCGCCGCCTTTTTGGTATGACTTTGAACGACAGCAAAGCAGCGGCAACACGCTCGGCGTTCTGCTTGACCGAATTTCCAGTTATCTCGAAAATTGTCTGGGCGGCGAAGTGCGTCAGGAAGTGATGGCATTTCGCAACTCACCGGAAGGTCAGGCATCTGCTTATGAAGTGGACGTATTAATCGATTATTTAAATCAGGAAACACCCATCTGGCTGGTCTTTGATAATCTGGAAACTGTTCTTTCGCGCGGCTCGAATCACTTCAATGACGAAGGTCTTGAACTTCTGTTTGATGGACTCAAAAGCAACACACACAACGCCAGAATCATCGTCACCAATCCGTTCGTCCCCGTTCTGCACAATGGACAATTCCTGCTTGAGTTCGGCACGCAACCGCTGACTCTGCGCGGCCTGACTGAATCAGACTCCATCTCCTTCCTGCGGGTATTCGGCCTGGACAAATTCCCGGAAGACATGCTTGTATCACTGGCCCGCACCGCTGATGGACATCCATTCACGTTGAATCATTTAGCTCACTACATTCAGGCGCTGGGTGTCACCTCCGCCGTTGGCGACCTGCAAGGCGGATTGGAAGAAACCACCGAGCGATTCAAAGTATCTCTGCAACAGCGGCTCTCGCCACAGGAATTCAACGCATTGCAGTCCATCACGATCCTGCACAGGGAAATCTCCCTTGAAGGATTGTGTCAAACCGCGCAAGCCACCCCGGGCATCATCAAACGACTGCGCGAGGAAGGATTATTACAAGCCAGCGATACAGGGAAGTTCTGGCTGCCAGGTATAGTCAAAACCAGCTTGAAATCTCCCGACCCTGAATTCACGCAACAGGCACACCTTCGAGCAACGAGTTTCTATCGCAGCCAAAAAATCTCTCCGGCCCGCCAAAGCATTGACGATTATGCCAGCATCCTCGAATGGCATCATCACGCCGCTCAAGCCAGGGACGCCGCCAGCAGCTATGCAGCTCTTTTCTCAACTGGCTTGAAAGACCAGCTCATGGCGTGGAACGAATACACCTTGCTCGCTGAATTATGCGAAGGGACTTTGTCAATCACCAGTTCTGATCACAAGGAATTTTCCAAATTGGAGTGGGTCACGATTCAGCAAACTCTCGGAATCATCCACTTCCTGCTCAGGAAATATACACAAAGTATTGCCTGTCTAAAAACAGCCGTTATTTCTCTCGGTCCGGGAGAAAACACAGAGCTCAGGATTCGATTGCTCATTGATCTTGCCGAATCCCATAGCGCCAATGGTGATTTTGTTACAGCCATGGATATATGCCAGGAATCCATGAAAGCACTCTCCACTATACAAAAGGAAGATTTGCTGGCAAAAGCCCTGCTCGTCAGAGGTGTTATCAATCGCGGTCAGGGAAACATGGAACAAGCCATGACTGACCTTGAAGATTCATTGAAACTATACGAGCGTATAAACGACCAGACCGGAATTGCCTATGTCACCGGCGAATTGGGGATTGTCTATTATTACCAAAATCATTTTGCCAAAGCACTCGCAAACTACAAGCGCGCGCTCAACTTGTGCAAAGCCAAACATGATATGCGCGGGACGCTGATCGGGCATTTCAATATCGGCGACATCCTGCTGCAAGATGAACAATATGAACTGGCGATCAAGGAACTTCAAGCAGCATGGGAAATGGCTCACAAAAGAAAGCTTTTGAATATCGAAAGCATGGCAGGTCTATATGTTATAGAAGCCAGGTTGGCGCTTTTACAGCTCGACAAGGTTGAAGAAGATTTGAATAAGCTTCACAATTTGATCTCAACGCAGGCTTCTCCAGGTCTTTCAGGTCAGGAGCTAGTTTTGCAAGCTGGGCTGCACTGGAAACGAAAGCAATTCGGGCAGGCAAAAAAGTATTTCGATGGCGCATTCTCCTTGCTCAAAGACGAAAACTGCAAATATGAACTTGCTCGTGCATATCTTGCCTTTGCAGACTTTCTCAAAAATCAGGGGAATTTGTATGAGGCGAGAACCGCCCTACAAAATGGACGGGAAATTTTTATCGCCTTGAACAATAATCTTGGCTTGCAAACCATCGAAAAAGCATTCAAGGCGCTTTAACGTAAAATCATGCGCCAGATGAAATAAATCTGGCGCACGATTCGCATACATTAAAATCTAAGGGTCAATAAATTAATAACTTCCGTCATTGCGAGGAGGGTGAACTTCCCGACGAAGCAATCTCCCTCACAAAAAGGAGATTGCTTCGCCCTATCGGGCTCGCAATGACGAGGTTGCGGGAAGTTATATTTTTACGAACACTAAGTTGACGATTTTGGGCTTCCCCAACCGATGGGCGGATCACCCCAGGAATCAACTTCCATGGTGACGCCGCCAAATTCTCCGCAATTCAGGTTGGAGTAATTAATCTTGTCAGCCGCAAAAGGTTTCCAGTTCGTCTGGCCGGGGACAATCTTTACGGGGACAAGGTCGCCGATCTTGTATCTCGTCTTTCGCAAAGCCAGGAGATCCTGGGCGTTGTAACTCAACCAAACAGTGACGGTACTGCCAAATTTTTCAACTTCCCTTGATTCGCTGTCACGGAACCTGACATCCGCCGCGATGGAAAGCAAAACTTCAAATCCCTCCAGTTTTTGCGAGCGTAATTCGCTTTCGTTAAAAGGAACTCTATAGGGGGTCAACCCTGCCGGAACACCAGAAAAAACAAGCTGACGATTATTGCTGCTGCAATCCCATTTCCTCAAGGTACTGCCAGGTTCCTCGGTGATATCCACGCCTGCAATCGCTGCTGATGAATTACCACCAGACATGTACCTCCAAAACAGAAAGACAATCAGGATCACGATCAAAAACAGGAAGAGCGCGACAAAGAGCAACAACGAAATATTCATGTCAACCTCGTTTCAATTTTCATGGGAGTTCAATACCGTTTTGGGGTTTCAAAAATCATAATACCATAAATAAATTTCAGGTGCAATCAACAATTCTCAATTCTCATTATGTCGTTGCGAGGGCGCTTTTCCCGAAGCAACCTCCCTATTTCAGCGAGGAGACTGCTTCGTTCCTCGCCGCGACATGTTCAGAATGAGAATGGTCGGAGATGAGTTTGCGGAAAAATGGATCAAACCGATTTCGCCTCAGGTACGACCATTTCTTTCGTCTCTATGATCTCCGCCTGAATCTTCCCTGCCGACAACTCACGCAGATCATTTTGGAACGCCTCAAATGAATTAACAGGCAGGCTGACTGTCATGGTCACATCCGCGGCGAAATCCTCGCCCAGCACTTCGCCGCGATGACGAGGCACGATAAGCCGCAAGCGCTCCAACAAGTTATATGGCATCGCGATCATCGCCACATGCACAGGGACGCGCTGTCCGCGGCCGACGGCATTGACAACCAACTGCGCAGATTCGGTATACGCTTTTACCAGACCTCCCGTACCAAGCAATGTGCCGCCAAAGTAACGCGTGATGACCAGCGCCGCATCGCCAAGTCCACTGCCCCGCAGGACCGCCAGAGCAGGCTTGCCCGAAGTCCCGCCCGGCTCTCCATCATCTGAAAAATATTCCGTGACCGTATTCCCGCCGCCGATAATATAAACAGGCACGTTATGTGACGCGTCTGCAAATTCATGTTTGATGCGCGCCATGAACGCACGCGCTTCATCAATACTAAAGGCGGGCGCAAGCGTGGAAATGAAGCGTGAGTTCATCACAACATGTTCACGGCGGATTTCATTAAGTGGGACAAGGTAAGGTTTGGGCACACGCCAATTGTAAACGGTAGCGCGACATTTATGTCGCTTTACCCTGCAAGGCGACATAAATGTCGCGCTACGAAATATGTTGTGTTACACTTTTTGCATGAAGCCAAACATAAAAATTTTCAAAGACATTCACGAACTGAGTCACGCCGCGGCAGAGTTGTTCGCCGAATCATCTTCACAAGCCATCGCAGAGCGCGGCCGTTTTTTGGCTGCGTTATCAGGCGGAAGCACGCCCAACCATCTTTATCAATTGCTGGCAGGCGAGCCTTATCGCAGCCAGATTGATTGGAGCGGGGTTCATGTCTTCTGGGGCGATGAGCGCTGCGTGCCCGTGGACGACCCCGGCAGCAATTATTTTCAGGCGCGGCAGGCATTACTGGATCATGTCAACATTCCGGCGGATAATATACACCGCGTACAATCCGACACCAAGCCTGCCTCCGCCGCAGTGGACTATGCGCGAACGCTGAAACAGTTTTCTGCGCCACCGCTCGAGTGGCCGCGCTTTGACCTGGTGCTGCTCGGCATGGGCGACGACGGACATACCGCTTCGCTGTTCCCCGCTTCGCCAATTGACCCGGCCGAGCCTGTCATTGCCGTCACCGCAAACTACCAGGATCGCCCCGCCAACCGGGTTTCACTGACGCCGAGGGTATTAAACAGCGCGCGCAGGGTAATTTTCCTCGTAACGGGTTTGGGCAAGGCCGTAACTTTAACCCAGGTACTCAGCGACATATCTAACGTGGATTTACTGCCCGCACAGCGGATCCGGCCGACAGATGGAGAACTTCTCTGGCTGGTGGATGAAGCGGCGGCAAGTAAATCGTGAAATCGGATCGTGTACTTTAAGTCCGCACTTTATTAAACAAGCGGACTAAAGTCCACGATCCAAAGAAAAAAATCAAAGGAGCAGATAGGAAATGGAACTTGCAATCATCGGTTTAGGCAAAATGGGGTTGAACATGGCGACGCGCTTGGTGCGCGGCGGTCATCGTGTGGTCGGTTATGCGCGCAGCAAAGATACCGTACAGGAAGCGACCACTTTGGGCGTGGAAGGCGCAAGCTCGCTGGAGGATGCCGTCAGTAAGTTGAACGCGCCGCGCATCGTTTGGGTGATGGTTCCGTCAGGGCAGACCACAGATGATACGATCAATAAACTGGAAGGCTTGCTGCAAAAAGGCGACATCATCATTGACGGCGGGAACTCCAACTATAAAGACTCTGTCCGCCATGCGGCGCAGCTTGAAGCGAAGGGAATCGACTTTGTGGACTGCGGCACCAGCGGGGGCATCTGGGGCATCAGCGAAGGATACAGCCTGATGATCGGTGGCAGGCTCGAGGTCACAGAAAAGATGCGTCCCATTTTCGAGACGCTTGCCCCTGCGGCAGATAAAGGCTGGGGACGAGTCGGTCCTCACGGCGCGGGACATTTCACAAAAATGATCCACAACGGAATCGAATACGGCATGATGCAAGCCTTTGCCGAGGGATTCAGTATTTTGAAAGCCAAGGAGGAGTTTGGGTTGGATCTCGCTCAAATTTCGGAAGTCTGGCAGCATGGCAGCGTGGTGCGTTCGTGGCTGTTGGACCTGGCCGCCAATGCGTTGAAGGAAGACGCCAAACTCGAAGACATCAAACCCTGGGTGGCGGATTCAGGTGAAGGCCGCTGGACGGTATTTGAATCGATTGATCTGGATGTGCCCGCGCCCATCATTACGCTTGCCCTGCAAATGCGCTTTGCCAGCCGCGATGATGAAAACTTCTCGGCGCGTATGCTTGCCGCATTGCGCAATCAATTTGGCGGGCACGCGATCAAGAAGGCAGAATAGCAAGCAGGGACAAAATGAATATTGAGATACCTACCTCAATCATCATCTTTGGCGCATCGGGTGATTTAACACAGCGCAAACTGATCCCTTCTTTATTGAATTTGTGCCGCAAGGGGCGCCTGCCAAAAAACTTTTCCATCCTTGGTTTTGGCGGCACTGCCTTTACAGATGAGCAATTTAGAAATCATTTACATGCGGGAGCAAAGCAATTCGCCGGGTTTAAATTCACAGACGAAGAGTGGTCGGCTTTTGCGCCGCACCTTTTCTATCAGCAAGGGAAGTACGACCAGGCGCCAGATTTTCAAAGCCTTGCAAACCGCCTGACTGAACTGGAAGCGGGTACAGCCAACCGGCTTTATTACATGGCCATCCCGCCGACTTTGTTCCCAAACATCATCGAACAGCTTGGAGTAACCGGACAGATCCATGAAAACGGCGGCTGGCGGCGTGTGGTATTGGAAAAGCCCTTCGGCACAGACCTGGCTTCGGCGCAGAAGTTAAATCAACAGGTACACAAGGGATTGAACGAAGACCAGATATACCGCATCGATCACTATCTTGGCAAAGAGACTGTCCAGAATATCCTGTTTACCCGTTTTGCCAATACGATTTTCGAGCCGCTCTGGAATCGCAATTACATCGATCATGTGCAAATTACCGTGGCTGAAAAGGTCGGCCTGGAACATCGAGCCGGATATTACGACAGCGTCGGCGTTCTGCGCGATATGGTTCAGAATCATCTATTGCAGCTGCTGACACTGGTCGCCATGGAACCGCCCGCGTCCTTTCAGGCCAGTGCCCTGCGCAATGAAAAAGTAAAAGTATTGAGCGCTGTCCAGCCGATCACCGGGACAGCCGTCGCCGAACACACGGTACGGGCACAATACAAGGGTTACCTCAAGGAAGCGGAAGTCAACCCTGAGTCGATCACTCCCACTTATGCCGCGCTGCGCCTCTTTGTCAATAACTGGCGCTGGCAGGGAGTCCCGTTCTATTTACGCTCGGGCAAAAATCTGGCCGAGAAACATTCACAGATCATTATCAGATTCAAGGAACCGCCGCTGGCAATGTTTCCCATGGCGCCCGGCCACAAAACCGCTCCCAATATGCTCGTGTTATATCTTCAACCTGACGAAGGTATTCACCTGCGTTTTGAAGCGAAGGCTCCCGATACTGTTTCAGATACCCGTTCAGTGGATATGGAATTTAATTACGCCGAATACTTTGGGCAAACCGCGATTCCCGAATCTTATGAACGCCTTTTGCTGGACGCCCTGCAGGGCGACGCTTCGTTATTCACACGCGCAGATGAAGTGGAAACAGCCTGGGGCTTGATAGACCCGATATTGCAAGCCTGGGAAACCGATCAGGCTCCGCCGCTGGCAATTTACAAACCCGGCACCTGGGGACCCGCTGAAGCAAACACCATGCTGGCGCGCGATGGCCGCAAGTGGATGCACGAAGAAGCGCGTCACATGCTGGAAAGCTGATATTGGGTCATGTCATCGCGAGGGCGCTCGCCCCGACACTTGCGCCGCACTGCGTTCCCTGGCACCGCCCGCCAGGGCAGGTGTGTTGCAGTGCAGGTGAGCAATCCCGTTTTATATTCAGCCGCACAGGAGATAACCATGAACAAATTCGGCGTGTATTCGGAAGTCGGAAAACTTCGCAAAGTGATCGTTCATCGCCCGGAGTTAAGTTTGCAGCGACTCACTCCGTCGAATCACGATGACCTGCTCTTCGATGATGTGCTATGGGTCGAGCGCGCGCAATGGGAGCACGATCAATTCACGCAGGTTATGCGCGAGCGCGGCGTGGAAGTTTTCTATATGCATGACCTGCTGGCCGAAACTCTGAAAGCCAGCAACGAAGCGCGGCATTTGATTATCAATCAAGTGGCGACTGAATACACTGTCGGCTGGGCGCTTGTTGATGAAGTGCGCCGCTTCCTGCTTGACCTCGAACCTGATTCGCTTTCGAAGCACCTGATCGGCGGGCTGACAGCTTCCGAGGCTGGCCTCAACTGGAAGAAGTTCTCGCGCATCTCCCTGCACGCCGCCGCGCTGGACGATATGAATTCCTTCCTCCTGCCGCCATTACCGAACACACTCTTTACCCGTGACTCGTCCTGCTGGATCTTTGACGGCGTCTCAGCAAACCCAATGTACTGGCCTGCGCGCAGACGTGAGTCGCTGAATATGTTTGCCATTTACAAACATCATCCGATGTTCAAGGATGCGGGCTTTCACTATTGGTATCCCAACGAAACCGACGGCGAATTCAACATGCAAAACTTTGGACGCTCCGCGCTGGAAGGCGGTGACGTGCTCCCCATCGGCAAAGGGACTGTGCTGATCGGCATGTCTGAACGGACGCAGGGAAGTATGATCGAACAGATCGCGGATTCGCTTTTCACCAGCGGCAGCGCTGAGCGGGTCATCGCCTGCGTGATGACCAAAGACCGCGCTCACATGCATCTTGATACGGTCTTCACCATGCTCGACCATGACAAAGTGACCTTATTTCCAAAGGTTGTGGATCAGATCCGCGCCATCAGTTTGCGCCCCGGTAAAAAACACGGTGACTTCCACGTCACTCGCGAGAAGAGTTTCCTCTCCGCAGTGGCGGATGCGCTCAAAGAGAAGAAGTTAAAAGTAGTTGAAACGGGCGGGGATCAATATCAACGCGAGCGCGAACAATGGGACGATGCCAATAACACAGTTGCCATCGAGCCAGGCGTGGTCATTGCCTACGAACGCAACACTCATACCATCGCAAAAATGCGCGCCTCGGGCGTGGAAGTGCTCACCATCCCCGGCTTTGAACTCGGCAAAGGCCGCGGCGGTGGTCACTGCATGACCTGTCCCGTGGCGAGGGATGCGATCTAGTATTTTGCTTCACGGAGTCCGAAGTCTCCCGACTTCGGTGAAAAGTCGGGAGACTTTTCACTCCATTTGTCGCTACGCTCAGGATGACATTTTCGAGAAAGCCGAAAATGGGGAAGGTGTCCCGCCCTGCGGGACGGAGGGGGCGGTATAATCTCCTTCACCGAAACTAAAACAGGAGCCGCATTATGGGGCGAATCGAAAAAACAGTTTTCATCAGTTACCGCCGCACGAATTACTGGACTGCATTGGCGATTTTTCAAAATCTTAATGCGAACGGGTACGATGTTTTCTTTGATTACAAGAGCATCCCAAGCGGAGATTTTGAGCAGGCTATCATCGAAAATATAAAGTCGCGCGCGCATTTTGTCGTAATTCTCAGTCCATCCGCTCTTGAACGCTGCAATGAGCCGGGAGATTGGCTGCGACGAGAGATGGAAACTGCAATCGAAAATCAACGCAATATCATTCCACTAATGATGGAAGGATTTGATTTTGGAAGCCCATCAACATTGAAGGCATTAACAGGGAAATTGGATGCATTTAAGAGGTACAACGGATTAGGCATTCCAGCAGAGTATTTCGATGAAGCAATGACAAAACTTCGCGGTGAAAGATTCCTAAATAAACCATTGGAATTAGTTTCGCACCCGGTTGCCGACATTACAAAGCAAATTACAGGAGAACAAAAATATAACGCAAACGAAGCTGCTCAGGTTGAAGCAGATCAGTTAACCGCCGAAGAATTATTTGAGCGCGCTTATGCACAGCAGGAAGCAAAAAATTACGATGAAGCCATTCGTTATTACACGGAGGCCATCCAGCTCGAACCCGATTTAAACGCCGCATATAATAACTTGGGCGTTTTATTGAATACCCTGAAACGCTACGACGAAGCCGAAGCCGCCTATCGCAAAGCCATCGAAATTAATCCAGCGTACGCCAGCGCCTACTACAACTTGGGCGTTTTATTGAATACCCTGAAACGCTACGACGAAGCCGAAGCCGCCTATCGCAAAGCCATCGAAATTAATCCAGCGGAAGCCAGCGCCTATAATAATTTGGTTATTTTGTTGCGACTGAATAATCGGATTGAAGAAACAATGCCTTTGTTGGAAAAAATAATTGAAATCAACCCCGAAGATTTTAATCCTTACCTTGCAATTGCTTCCATAAATAAACAAAACGGAAAAAGTGTTTCAAAAGAATTTATAGAAAAGGCGCGTCAATTTATGCCGGAAGACGACTGGCATAACCGCGCTTGTCTGGAAAGCGTGTGTGACAATTTTGATATGGCTTTTGAGTATCTTGAAAAAGCCGCACAACTTGAAAGGTTCAATCCCAACTGGGCATGGGATGACCCCGATCTTCAATGGCTAAGAAATGATCCAAGGTTTGTATTGATCGTTGGATCAAAACCAAAGTAAAACAAAGAACTCGAAGAGCTTGAAAATCTCCGAGTTCTTTTATTACGCAATGTCGCTCTGAGCGGAGCGAAGAGCCTCTACGATTGTCTCAGAGACCCTTCGCTTTCGCTCAGGGAGACATTCTTGAGATGACTTTTAGTATCTACCTCTATTCAAAACTGTCTCAGGATTCGCCAACTCATCTTCCCTCGCGGGGAACACCTGCACCGCGCAGGCTTTGAACTCGGGTATCTTCGCCTGAGGGTCGAGCGCATCATTGGTCAATAAGTTCGCGGCGGCTTCAACAAAGTGGAAGGGGATGAAGACCACGCCAACGGATGTTTTCTCTGTGACTGTGGCGCGCAAAATAACTTCGCCACGTCTTGATTGCACTTTAACCGCGTCGCCGTTTCGAATGCCGTGAATCTCAGCGTCGGCAGGATGCATCTCCACGCGGGCTTCGGGGAAGGCTTCGTTGAGTACCGAGTTGCGAGTCATTGTGCCGCCATGCCAATGTTCCAAGACGCGGCCTGTGGTCAGGATGAATGGATACTCGTCATCGGCTTCCTCCATGACAGGGATATATTCCAAGGGGTGGAATTTGCCTCGTCCGCGCGGGAAGGATTCGGTGAAGAGAGTCGGCGTACCAGGGTGATTCATATCTGGCACAGGATAGATCAGCCCAACTTTGTCAATGCGCTCATAGGTGATGCCCGCATAATCTGAATTGACATTGCCCATCTCGCGCAGGATCTCTTCAGGGTTGGAATACTTCCAGTACGCCGAAGCAACTCCCAGTTTGGATTCGATGCGCTGGGCCAAATCGCAGACGATCTGCCAGTCGACTCGCGATTGTCCACGCGGGGCATGAGCAGCGCGGACTCTCTGCACGCGGCGGTCGGTGTTCGAGAAAGTCCCGTCTTTTTCGGCGAAGGGAGTCGCGGGCAGGAACACATCCGCAAACGCCGCAGACTCGTTGATGAAAATATCCTGCGACACGAGGAACTCTAGCTGTTCCATGTGCTTGCGCGTCTCGTTCAAATTCGGCTCAGACATCATCGGGTTCTCGCCCATGATATACAGCGCGCGGATTCCGCCTTCATGGGCATGACTGAGAATTTCAGTGGTGGTCAGGCCAAGTTTGCGTGAAAGGCCGCCCAATTCGATGTTCCATGTTTTTTCCCATTGGGCGGCATTCTCGTCATCGTCCACGCGCATATAGCCGGGATAATGGAAGGGCATACAACCCATGTCGCTCGCGCCCTGCACATTGTTTTGTCCGCGCAGGGGATTTAATCCCGTGCCCTCGCGGCCAATGTGACCCGTGAGAAATGCGAGGTTGATCAATGCAAGCGCGCTGGCCGTGCCATGCGAAAGCTGGGAGATTCCCATACCCCAATAGATCGCGGCCTTGTTTGCATTTGCATACAGTCGCGCGGCCTTGCGGATATCTTCCGCTGGAACGCCTGTAATTTTTTCCGCGTACTCTGGAGTGAAATCTTCAAGGCTGGCAAGGAATTCTGTATAACCTTCGGTGCGGTCGTCAATGAAATCGTGGTTGACAAGATTCTCTTCCACGATCACATAAGCCATGGCAGTAAACAAAGGCACGTTTGTGCCAGGCTTGAGCGGCAGCCACAATTCGGCAAAATCAACCAGGTCAATGCGGCGCGGGTCGATCACGATCATCTTTGCGCCATACTTTCTGACGGCTTCCTTCATTTGCAATGCGATGATGGGATGGTTTTCGCCCGTGTTCGAACCTGTGACAATGAACACGTCATTTTGAATCACCTGTGAAGCGGTATTGCTCATCGCTGAAGAACCTGTCGCCTGTTGAAGCGCGACCACTGAACCCGCGTGGCACAATCGCGTGCAGTGATCCACATTGTTGGTGCGGAAGATGGCGCGGTACATTTTCTGCAAAAGATAATTGTCTTCGTTGGTGGCTTTGGCGCAGGCGTAAACCGCCATCGCATCCGAGCCATCGCGCTTGTAGATTTTCGTAAGGTTATCAGCAACGATGTTGAGGGCGATGTCCCAATCGGTTTCGACCCAATCCCAGGGGGCGGGCGACGAGTTATGAGAACCAAGGGATGAGTAGCCAAGTTCAGGCGCGTCTTTTCTTCGCAACTCATTACTCGTTACTTTTTCACTTCCACCATCCAATAAATACCGCCTCACTAATGGAGTCGTCACCCGTTTTGGATGATAGACATAGTCATAGCCAAAACGTCCCTTCACGCATAAGTTGCCGTGATTGACGGGCGAGTCAAATGGCGAGGTGACTTTGAAGATATGTTCATCTTTAACATGCAACTCTAAATTACAACCGACTCCGCAGTAAGGACAGGTGGTTGTGACAATTCGGTCAGGTTTGATCATTCGTACCTCCAAAACAGGGTCGAAAGTCGAAGGTCAAAAGTCTGACTTTCAACCATCGACTTTCGACAAGCATTTATAAAGTAATCAACACAATCGCGGCCAACGCGATCAAAATACCAAAGGTTTGAACGCGCGAGATGCGCTCTTTCAAAACAAGCCATGCCAATAAAACCGTCGAGCCGGGGTAAAGCGACCCAAGCACGGCGGCCACATCCATACGCCCATAACGAGCCGAGAGTGCGTAAAAAGTATTGCCAGCCGCATCCAGCACACTGCTCAATGCGATCCACTTCCAGCTGTCCCGTGTTGGAAACCAGGGTTCGTGAGTGATGATGGAATATCCCAACAGACCCGAGATCGAAGCAACACGTGTTGCGGCTAATGTCCAAAAGATCGAGGTACTGCTTCCATAATGAAGAAAAATAAAAAAAGCGCCAAAAGTTAATCCCGCCATCACAGGCAAATATAAATGACTCAAGCGTATCTCAATTCCAATCCCGCCAGAGATCAGCCAAACTGCTGTCAGTGCAAGCATAAAGCCAGCCAGAGTTATCAGGCGCGGCAATCCGTCAGAAAAGGCGCTGACCAAAACTGGCAATGACGCAGCGACCAGCGCGGATACCGGCGCAGCTACGCTCATCTGTCCCGTAGCCAATGCGCGATATAACAGAGCCAGCCCAATGCCGCCGCACAGTCCCGCCGCGCCGCCCCACAGCCAATCACTCAGGGGAGGAATCCGCTCGCCGAAAATCAATGCCAGCGCAACAATCAAAAATAAACTCATAATGTGCGCGCTGATCACCACGCCATAGGGATTGGTGCGCTTCACCGCCATGCCGCCGCTGAAATCGCCCGCGCCCCAGGTGACCGCCGAGACCAATCCAAACATCACTGCTGTAAACGCCATTTTATTTTCTCTTTTTGCGTCCGGTATTCAACACAGAAATCTCCTGCGGACTCATCCCCTGCTCCAGCAAATATTCGCGCTTCGGTTTCAATGCGCCTGTGGGACAAACCGCAACGCACTGTCCGCATAACACACAGCTTGTTTCAGGAATGGTCCTATCGAAAAAAGTGCCGATCTGTGTTTCAAATCCGCGGCCATCGAAGTTGATCGCGAAGGTATATTGTGCATCCTCCGCGCACACCTGCACACAGCGCCAGCACAACAGGCACTTCGAATAATCACGCACGTACATCGGGTTGTCATCAATAACCGCTGACTCTCTGCGTTCGGCATCTGGAAAACGGCTGGATGACGCGCCGTACTCGTACATCATCTTTTGGATTTCTGGCGCTTCAGACAGATCCATCGTGGATGCGAGCATCTCCAAAATAGTTCTGCGCGCGCGGATGACCTTCTCGCTTCGCGTCTGGACCTTCATGCTGTTCGCTGCTTCGACGATACAAGCTGGCTGGAGCACCCGCATCCCCTCCACCTCGACCACGCAGATTCGACAAAGCGCATTGGCCGTGGTCGCCTCGTGGAAGCAGATGGTGGGAATATCGATACCATTCTCACGCGCGGCTTCGAGCAAAGTTTTGCCGTTTTCAATTGTTATTTCTCTTCCATCCATTAAGAATGTGACTGTCATGGGTTCACCTTTATTAGGTCAAAAGTCGAAGGTCAAAGGTCAAATTTACTTTTTCCTGGTTGTCGTTTTCTTGCTTTTCTTTGTTGCTTTCACAACTTTCTTAACTATTTTTGATTTCGCCTTTGATACTTTCGAAGCTTTTGACACCTTCTTCGTCACCGTCTTTTTTACAACTGCCTTCTTCGACACTTTCGACACTATAGAAACCTTCTGACCTTCGACCTTTGACTCTTCGACAAATAGTTCGGGCCACAACTTCATCGCGGATAAGACCGCGCTCGCCGCAGTTTGACCGAGGCCGCACAGACTTGCATCTGTCATCGTCCAGCCGACATCTTCCAGGCGAACGAAATCACCGGGCAAGGCTGCCCTACTGGCTACACGATCCAAAATTTCCATCTGGCGCTGTGAACCCATTTGGCACGGGTAACACTTGCCGCAGGATTCATGCGCGAAGAATTTTCCCAGCCGCTTCAAAACATCACGAAGGTCACGCGTCTCATTGAAGACCATGACCACACCAGAACCGAGGGGAAGCCCAACAGCACGAAGGTCTTCAAAAGTCAATTTCACATCCAAGTGTTCGGATGTGGCAAATGCCCCCGCTGCCCCGCCAAACAAAACCGCTTTGAGGGATTTCTTCCCCGGGACACCGCCCGCCATCTTAAGCAGTTCGCGCAATGTCACACCGAATGGAATTTCATACACGCCGGGTTTTAGGACATCACCTGAAACACAAAGGAGTTTGGGACCCGGGGATTTCTCCGTACCGATCTTGCGATATTCCGCAGAGCCGCGTGCAATAATCAGCGGTACATTGCAGAGTGTTTCCACATTATTAATAACAGTTGGCTTGTCGAATAAACCATTCGTCGTCGGGAAAGGCGGCTTCACTCGCGGGAATCCGCGCTTCCCTTCGATCGATTCAAACAGCGCGGTCTCCTCGCCACAAATGTAGGCACCAGCGCCGACGCGGATTTCAATATCAAAGTCTTTTCCCAGATAGCCGTCCATGCGGGCTTCGTTCAACGCATTTTCCAAAACGGGAACGATATATGGATATTCGCGGCGAATGTAAATATAGCCTTTGCTCGCGCCGATGGCATACGCGGCAATGCACATACCTTCAATCGTCTTGTGAGGATCATCCAACAATAAAATTCTGTCCTTAAATGTGCCGGGTTCGGATTCATCCGCGTTGCACACGACATATTTCTGGTCTGCTTGAGCTCTGGCAGCACCTTCCCATTTAATTCCCGTTGGAAATGCCGCGCCGCCGCGGCCCACAAGCCCTGCGGACTTAATTTCCGCGATCACGGCTTCGGGAGTCATGGTCAATGCTTTTTTGTATGCAGAGTATTCGCCATATTTTGCGAGTGAGGTTGTACCGTCGCCGCAATTCGCTGTCAGTTCATGGATGGAACCGTAGACCAATGATTTTGGAATGCCCAGATCATAGGAGTGGAAATCGGGAGAGATATTCGTCTCGGCGTCATCGTCCACGAGCGCGGCTGGGGCCTGCTCGCAAAGCCCAAGGCATGGACTCCGCTCAATGGTTAGAGACAGGTCCTCGGTCGTCTGACCGGGTTTTACATCATAATGATGACAGAGATGATTCAGGAGTTCGTCCGCGCCTTTGAGAGCGCAGGCCTGGTCAGTGCAGACTCGAATGAATCTTCTGCCGACCTGCTCGTTATAAAAAAGCGAATAGAATTCGATGACGCCATGCACATCGGCAAGCGGCACGCGGAGAGATTTAGCAACCTCAGCCGCCACCTCTTGTGGAAGCCAGCCATAGAGTTGCTGCGCGGCATGAAGCGCGGGCAACAGGCCCGAGCGGCCAAGCGGAGTGAATTTGAGAAGTTCTGATTGCAAAGGGACGAGGTCAATTTCAGACATTTATGCTCCAGTATTCCGAGTATAGACCGAAATAAAACAACGTGCAAGCAAGGCCGGCGATTCTCATTATTTTATAAGTTTTAGAACCAATCCTGTTTGTAGAAAATATAAGTAGCCATCGCCGCCAGGCCAATGGAAATCCCAATGATTACCAGAAACCCGTACGGACTGGATTCTGAAAGCGGCAGCGGGACATTCATGCCAAAAAAAGTCCCCACAGTTCCAGGCAGGGAGATGATAATTGTGAGCGCCGCCAGCACTTTCATGACCCCATTCAGGTTGTTGGAAATGATCGAAGCAAATGCGTCCATCATGCCTGAAAGAATTTCCGTGGCGATGCTGGTCATTTGAATGGCCTGCTGGTTTTCGGTCAGCACATCTTCGAGCAGGTCTTTATCTTCTTCGTAGTAGTTAAATAACTGCGTCTTTTGCACGCGCTCCATCATCACTTCGTTGGAGCGCAGCGCGGTTGAAAAATAGGTGAGACATTTTTGGTATTTGAGCAGTTCCAATACTTCGCGGTTGCGCGTGGATTTTTGAAGCTGGTCTTCGATCAACTCTGTGGCACGATTGATCTCACGCAATAAATGCAAATAACGCGTTGATGTTTCAAGGAAGATATACAACGCAAGGCGATAACGCTTGCCTGTTTTCAGCAAACGATACTTGCCGTTCGTGAGTGTTTTGAGGATGTCGCTCTCGTAGCGGCAGACGGTAATTACCTTGTTGGCGAGAATCATGATTCCAAGCGGAACTGTGCTGTAGGGAATGTCGCTTTCGGGTTGATAGATTGGAATGCGAAGCAGGAGGAAAGTGTATTCTTCGTCGCGTTCCATGCGCGGCATTTCATCCTGATCGAGCGAATAATTGATATAGTCCATATCCATCCCCCAATTCACCAGTTTTTTTGTTTCTTCAGGCGTAGGGTTAACTACATTGACCCATGCGCCGTTAACGATTGATTCAATTTTCTCCACCCCCTGTTCATTGTTCTTGTAAATGCTCAGCATGGCTGCCTCCTCGAGTCAGTTTGCGTCACATGGATGTATATTTATGTGACACCTAAAATCCAATTAATGCGCTTCTATCCATTGGCAGAATCCACAAGGTCAAGACCTGTGCGCAATGGATAGATTTTATGGTTTAAAGGAGCGTACCCCGCAGAATCAACCCGGCGACTGTGAAATAAATGGTCAACCCCGAAACATCCACAAGCGTGGCGACGAAAGGCGCGGAAGAAGTGGCAGGGTCGACGCCAAGGCGGCGCAACAACAACGGCAGCATGGACCCCGCCAATGTACCCCACAAGACAATACCGATCAAAGTGATGGCCACAGTTAACGCCAGTAAAAATGCATGTTCCCCGTATGAATGAAAAAGCCATGACCAGATCATGATGCGCAGGAAACCGATTGACCCAAGAATAGAGCCAAGTGATAAGCCGGATAATAATTCCCTATGCATCACCCGCCACCAATCCCGCAAATGTACTTCACCAAGGGCCATGGCGCGAATGATCAGCGTGGACGCCTGTGACCCGGAATTGCCCCCGCTGGAAATGACCAATGGAACAAAAATGGATAACACAACAGCTTTTGCAATTTCACTTTCGAATCTCCCCATCGCGGTGGCCGTGAGCATTTCACTCAGGAACAGAATGACCAGCCAACTGGCGCGTTTGCGGATCATCTTGGGAAAAGAGATTTTCATGTACGGTTCATCGAGCGCCTCAGAACCGCCGATCTTCTGAATGTCTTCAGTGGCTTCCTCTTCCACCACGTCGAGAATATCATCCACTGTTACGATGCCAATTAAAAAGCCCTCTTTATCTGTAACAGCAAGCGCATTTAAATCTGATTCTTTGAATGCCTCCACAGCGACTTCGCGATTGTCAGCCGCTTTCAATGAGGCAAAACGTGAATCCATCAAATCTGAAATATAGGTTTCAGGTGAAGCCAGCAGGATTTGACGAATTCGCAAATCATCCACCAGCCTGCCGGTTTCGTCAATTACATAGACCATGCTCATGGTCTCGCTATCGAACCCGTAGCGGCGAATATGATCGAGAGCCTGGGCAATCGTAAACTGCGAGCGGACGCGCACAAAATCAGGGGTCATCAAACGCCCCACGCTGTCTTCCTCATAACCAAGCAATTGAGAAGCCACCAAACGTTCCTGCGGAGAAAGCAGGCTCAACATTTGCTGAATGACCTTGGCTGGAAGTTCCTCCAGGAATGACGTGCGGTCATCCGGGGACATGGCATTCAGGATGTTGGCAACTTCCTCATTTGCCATGGCCTTGAGTAGTCCATCCTGCCGCTCATCAGACAGATAGGAAAATACCGCAGCCGCCTGTTCGCGCGGAAGCAGACGAAATAAGATCGCTTCTTTCTCAACCGACAACGGCTCCAGCAAATCTGCGAGATCGCCAGCCGACCAATTCCTGGTCTCTTCGCGCCAGCCATTGAAATTGCGAGCCTCGACCAACGCATCAAGATCGTGAGTCGTAATTGTGTTCTGCATAAATACTCCTTTAAACAAGAAAACCACCTTGGGATATTCTCCGAAGGTGGCGGCTGACTCACGCGGCAACAACTGTCTATTTACCCATGCCGTGCAAAAAGGAAAGTGACGCGCGGGAATACAGCTGGCTTGCATGTGAGACATTCGCATTTCGGAGAAGTTAAAACGAAACAAAACGAACGACGTAAATGGTCATCCGCATCCACGGCCATCACCTCCTTTTGGGGTTGAGATTGAATAATTATCATAAGTTATCCAGTAAGTTTATACTCCCGCCAAATGGAATTCGTCAAGAGTGGAAAATATTTTATTTCCATATAAATATCATCCACTAATCTGCGTGAATTCTCGCGAACTTTTTAAACAATTCGCGCAGATTAGCGTAAATTCGCGGGCTCGTTTTTGGCTTTTATTTTCGATTCAATCCCCTGGCCTTTTCAACCAACGCAGGCAGGACCTTCAAAAACTCATCCACCTGTTCTGGCGACGAATCAACGCCGAGCGTAATTCGCAGGGAGCCGAGCGCCCAATCGCGTGAATAGCCAAGGGATGTGATCACTTCGCTCGGTTCGGGGTTGCCCGTTTTACAGGCCGAGCCAGAGGAGCAGGCAAAGCCAGCAGAGTCAAGCATTTGCAAAAGTAAATTTCCATCCACATCTTTGAAGACGAATGAAGCGTGATTTGGCAGGCGGTTTTCAGGGTGGCCTGTTAATCGAGAGTCGGGAATCGTTTCGAGGACTTGCCCGATGATATGGTCTCGCAGCGGCTTGACATGCCCCGTGCGCGATTCGCGTTCTTCTGCGGCGAGATGCAACGCCTCGGCAAAGCCGACGATGTACGGCACGTTCTGCGTCCCTGCCCGCAGACCAAATTCCTGCCCGCCGCCCGTCATGTGCGGAAGGAGATTCGTCCCCTTGCGGACGTACAATGCGCCCACGCCTTTCGGCCCGTAAAATTTATGCCCGCCAAGTGACATTAAATCCACGCCAAGTTTTTCCACGTTGACATCCATATACGCGGCGGCTTGGACAGCATCTGTATGAAAGAGGATATTATTCGCCTTCGCAATTTCAGCCAGGTCGGGGATCGGATTGATCGTGCCAATCTCATTGTTCGCGTACATCACCGAAGCCAGCGCCGTATCGTTGCAGACTGCCTTGCTCAACGACTCGATTGTCACCGCGCCATGTTCATCCAAGTCCAGCCATTCGAGCAGAAAGCCATATTCCTTTTCGAGTTGGACTGCGGTTTTGCTGACAGCGTGATGCTCTGCCTTCGAAGTCAGAATCCACTTTCGGCTGGAGGCGATCCGCTTCGCCATCGCTGCGCCGCGCAAAGCGAGGTTATCCGATTCAGAGCCGCAGGAGGTAAAAATAATTTCATCCGCGCGGCAATGTAAAATTGCGGCAACCTTCTCGCGCGCTGACTCTACGGCGGTTTCGGCCTTTTGTCCCAGCCGATGCACAGAGGATGGATTGCCAAAGTTTTCGCGGAAGTAAGGCAGCATCGCATCTAAAACACGCTGGTCGACTGGTGTAGTGGCGGCATAATCGAGGTAAATCATGTGCGGGATTATACCTGTATAATCAGGCTCATTATGCGTAAAAACTCCATCATCAACATTAATCTACGCTGGTTCCTTGCAGGTATGATCTTCGCCAACATCGGCGGACAAATGGCGTACAGCATGTTGTCGCTTTACATGCTCGATCTCGGCGCGAGTGTGGCGCAGGTCGGCATGGTTTTCACTTTGGCATCGCTCGTGCCGATGGTTCTGCAAATCTTCGGCGGCTGGCTTTCGGATACCATCGGACGGCTGCGCGTGATTGCCTTGGGAAGTTCCATCGCTGTCTTTGGTTATCTCATCTTTGCCTTCGCCCCGACCTGGCAGTGGGTGCTGATCGGCCTGTGCGTGGAATATGTTTCCAATTCTGTGGTTGGAGCCAGTTTCGGCGCATACATCTCGGAGCAATCCTCCGCAGAAACACGCGGACGAGTCTTCGGCATCACCTCGGGAATTTATCAAACCGTCACCGTCATTGGCCCCGCGCTGGCTGGCTTTCTCGCATATCAATTCAACTTTCAATTGATGATGCGCGTGGCATTCGGCTTTTATCTCACCGCAACCATCCTGCGCGTGTGGATGGCAACCAACGAACGCTTCGCGCCGATCAAGACCGCGTCCAAACCAACCCTGAGCGGTTTCAAAACTCAACTCACTGGCATATTTGCCCTTCTTGTTGGTGGCGGCGTCCTCACCTGGATCTGGGTCACTGACGCGGTCGGCGATACATCCTACAATCTCATCGGCCAACTCTTCCCCATTTATCTTTCCGATATCGGCAAACTTAACGTGCAGCAGATCGGCATTGTCAACGCAGCCATTGGCGTCACCGCCATTATCGCCGCGCCGCTGGCTGGTTCGCTGGTGGATAAATTCAGCGAACGCGCTGGCATCATCACAGGCTTTGCGCTGAACGGTTTGGGCTTATTCACTTTACTGAACTCGGACAGTTACTCAGGCTTTATCCTCGCCATGTGTTTCTTCGGACTCGGCAATGGCAGTCTCATGCCCGCCTACGAATCGCTCATCTCGAAAGTCGTGCCGGAATCCAAACGCGGCATGGCCTTCGGTTTCTTCGGCACCACGCTCGGCATCCTTTCCCTGCCCATGCCGTGGGTCGGCGCCCAGCTTTGGGAACGCTTTTCGCCGCGCACGCCATTCTGGTTTGCAGTCGCCGCGAATATGAATTCAATTGTCATCGCATGGTTTAAATTCAAGTTTCGGGATTCCCAACCCGCAGAAATTCCCAGCGACTGAATCACGCATCATCCTTAATCTGACATCTGATTCTGTTTCGTCAGCAGATTCGCACCTGAAACATTTTGTTGTACAATGACAGCACAGGAGACACCATGAGCGACTTCCTTAATTTTCTCAACACCGCCGACCACGAAACGCTGAAAAAAGTTACTGGCATCTCAAACACACTGGCAGAGAATATCATCGCCGCACGTCCGATTGATTCAGCAGACGATCTGTTGCTCGTACATGGCGTGGGAAAAAACCTGCTGGCGCGGATGCAGTCCTATGCCGAGGCGCAGGTAGAACCGTCAGAAAGCAGCGCCATGATTCAGGTCACAGAAGAAGCGCCGCCTGCCCCGATTGAGAAGAGTCAGCCTGCGCAAGAATCGCCTGTTGAGAAGAAGCCTTCCTTCTGGTCGCGGCTGGGGCAGGCCTTCCTCACCTTCATCCGCGCCTTATTTCGTTTGATCGCGCTGATAATAATCATCGGCGGAATTGGTGTCGCCATTTATTTTGGCATGATTTTTATTAATGAAAATTTGATCACGCCCATTCAGCGAAACGCGGTGCAAGTCCACCAACTCGAAACCGAAGTGGCTGACTTGCGAACACAGCTTGACGAAACGAACGCCCGCATCGGAGTCGTCGAAGCGACAATCGAATCGCAGACCGCGAGCATGGCAAAACTGGAGGAAATGCAGGCCGCGCTTGAAGTGGAAATTTCAAATCAAAACAACAGTGTGATGATCGCGTTGAAACGCGAAGTCATGTTGACGCGTTCGATCGAGACGATTGCGCGGGCGCGTTTGTTTTTATCACAAAGTAATTTTGGATTGGCGCACGATGATGTACAAGCCGCGCGTGATATTCTGGCGGAGTTATTGATCGACGCCCCCGCATATCAAGTGGACGCGTTGACTCAGATCATCATGCGGCTGGATTTTGCCCTGAGCAACCTGCCCGCCTTCCCCGTCATCGCCGTGGACGATGTGGATATCGCCTGGCAGTTGTTGATGATGGGGCTGCCGGAAAGCGCGGCGGATGTGCCTGCTACTTTCACACCGACACCGCTCCCCTTCCCGACATTCACGCCCACGCCCGAAGCGCCGCCGACAATTGCGCCGACTGCAACACCATAATATTTTCTTAACTTACCCTACGCTCTCCATTATTGAGCGTAGGGTAGCGCGACATAAATGTCGCGTTACAGTTTGAAAGGTAAGTTCTTAATATATAATCAACAAACTATTTTTGATTTGGAGAATTGATCATGGGACATAAAATTACGTTCGGGACTGACGGCTGGCGCGGAGTGATCGCCGAAGATTACACCTTCGACAGTGTGCGCCGTTGTGCGCAGGGATTTGCAAACTACATGCTGTCACAAGGCAGGCTGGGACAGTTCGTTGTCGTCGGCCACGATAAGCGATTCAGCAGTGAGCACTTTGCCGCGGCTGTTGCCGAAGTGCTGGCTGGAAATGGCTTGAAGGTTTACTTAACTCAGGAGGCCACGCCTACACCAGTCATCGCGTATGCGGTAGTGGATAAGAAGGCGGCTGGCGCGGTGAACATCACAGCCAGTCACAACCCACCTACCGACAACGGATTCAAGGTCCGCAATGAGACGGGCGGCGCGATTGACCCCGAAGGCCTGCTACAGATCGAGGCATCCATTCCTGATGACATTAAAGACGTGAAACGCAAAAGCTACAAGGAAGCCGAAGCTACTGGCGAGATCATCAAATTTGATGCGGCAACTCCTTATATTGAACATTTAACCCGCGATGGATTAATTGACCTGCAACCCATCAAAGACGCAGGCTTGACCGTGATGGTGGACACCATGTGGGGCAACGGCGCAGGCTGGTTCCCGCGCTTGCTGGCGGGCGGCAAAACTCGTGTGATCGAAATTCACAATGAACGCAATCCATCCTTCCCGGAGATGAAACGTCCCGAACCGATCCAGCCGAATATTGATGTGGGCCTGAAAGCGACAGTGGACAACAAAGCTGACGTACTTCTCATCACCGACGGCGACGCAGACCGCTGCGGCATTGGGGACGAGAACGGAAAATTCATCAATCAATTGCGCGTGTTCGGTTTACTGGCCTATTACATGCTTGAAGTCCGCGGTGAACGCGGCGACATCGTGAAGACCCTCTCCACAACCAATATGCTTAATAAACTTGGCGAATTGTACGGAGTCCCTGTCCATGAGACAGGCGTGGGATTCAAGTTCGTCGCGCCAAAGATGACCGAGACCAACGCGCTCGTCGGCGGCGAAGAATCGGGCGGCTATGCCTTCCGCGGAAATGTCCCTGAACGCGATGGGATTCTCGCTGGCTTGTACATGCTCGATTTCATGGTCAAAACTGGCAAGAAGCCGACTGAATTATTGAAAGATTTATTCGCCAAAGTTGGCGGCGAATATTTCTACGACCGCGTGGACAGTCCTTTTAGCGGCGACCCCGAAGCCCGCAAGCAGATTATCCGCGATAACAATCCCCAGACCCTCGGCGGCTTGAAAGTGACCGAGCTTGTCACCGTGGACGGTTTCCAGTTCAAAATGGAAGACGGCGGTTGGATGTTGATCCGCTTTAGTGGAACGGAACCAATTCTCCGCGTATATTGCGAAACCCGTCACGGCGATAAGGTCAAAGCGATTTTGGAAGATGGTTTGAAAGTCGCGGGGATCAAGTAACCCAAAGTGTCGAAGTGTCGGTGTGTCGAAAGTGTCATCGGTGATATCTTTGACACTTTCGACACTTTTGACACATTCAAAGAATGACACTTTTTTCGACACCCATGAATCTCACCGACACCCACTGTCACCTTGACTACAACAAATTCGACTCTGACCGCGCGGAGGCGATTCAACGGGCGAATGATTCAGGGTTGATTCGGATTCTCGTGCCGGGACTCCACCACAGGTCAAGTAGTGAAGCGGTGCGGTTGGCAGAGAAATATTCCAGCGTGTATGCGGCTGTCGGGTTCCACCCAACTGATTTGGAGGAATTCTCCGAAAGCACGTTCCAGGAAGTGAAGGAACTCGCCAATCATCCGAAAGTGGTTGCGATTGGAGAAATTGGAATTGATTATTATTGGGTCAAGGAAAATGACAAACGCGCCTTTCAACGTGAAGTTCTCAAAAGCCAGCTTGCGTTCGCAAAAGAAATTAATAAGCCCGTCATCATTCACATGCGCGAGGAAAATGATGCGTGGTTCGGCGAAGCGTCTGTAGATTTGCTAAAGATTCTGGAAGAGTGGCAAAAGAGTTTACGGGGCGCGTTAGCTGAAAAGCCCGGCGTGCTGCATTCGTTCAATGGAAATCTCGAAACCGCGCAAAAGGCGCTGGCGCTTAATTTTTATATCGGTATCACAGGCCCGGTGACTTATAAAAACGCGGAAGAAAAGCGCGGGATTATCAGACAATTACCCCTTGACAAATTGTTGATCGAGACCGATAGTCCATTCCTCGCGCCTGTGCCGCATCGCGGCAAAAGGAACGAACCTGTCTTTGTTCATCATATTGCTGATAAAATAGCAGAAATCCATTCCAAAAGCCCTGCGGAGATCGCCGCCATTACCACCGCCAACGCGGCGCGGCTCTTTGCATGGGGAGACTGATTTGAACGCGGTAACTTTCCTTTCACCTGTAGTAGAAGAAATAAAACTCGTCGAAGAACGAATGCGCGCGCAGGCGGATGAATCTCATCCCGACTTGCGCGCTGCGCTCGAGCATTTGCTCGCAGCGGGAGGCAAACGCGTCCGCCCGACCGTGAGCCTGCTCGTCGGAAACATGCTGGGTGCGCCCCTTGAAAAAATCATCACCCTCGGCGCGGCTGTCGAATTATTACACACCGCCACACTTGTCCACGATGACCTGATCGACGGCTCATTGCTTCGGCGCGGCATGGCAACCTTGAACGCGCGCTGGTCACCGCCCGCCACAGTGCTGACCGGCGACTTCCTTTTTGCGCGCGCCGCCAAACTCGCGGCGGAGACAGATCATTTGCCATTGATGAAATTATTTTCCGAAACGCTGGCTACCATCGTCAACGGCGAGTTGACTCAAATGTTCACCTCGCGCGGACTCATCAACCGCGACAACTATTACAAACGCATTTACGCCAAGACCGCCTCCCTGTTCGAAATGACTTCACGCGCGGCGACCATGGTCAGCCCGGTGGATGAATCGGTCAACGAATCCATGCGTGATTTTGGATATCAGATCGGCATGGCGTTTCAAATTGTGGATGATATTTTGGACTTCAACGGCGATCAAAATGCTGTCGGAAAGCCGCTCGGGTCGGACCTGTTGAATGGTCTGGTGACCCTGCCAGCTATTTACTACGCTGAAGCGAATCCGGACGACCCAGACGTGCTGTCCCTGCCGCAAGGCGGCTGGACAAACAACGAAAACATGACGCGCCTCGTGGATAACATCCGCGCGAGCAATGCCACGAAGAAAGCCATGCTCGAAGCCGATCAGCACATTGACCGCGCGCTCGCGATATTGTCAGTCATGGAAGATTGCGCCGAACGCGATGCGCTGGAAAACCTCGCGAAGTATATTGTGGATAGAAAAGTGTAATTGGTTCACTGGTCTGCTAGTTGGGTAGTCCGCTAGCCGACCAGCAGACTACCCGACTAGCTGACTAAATCCCATGCCCAGCCCTAAAAAACCCTTCCGTATTAACGTCGGCTTTATTGCCCATGAAGAAATTGGGCGCAGCCATGATTTTCCGTTTGAATTCGATAAGATCATCCTCGGCGATGACCTTGAACTGCGCCACTTCGACGGCATTGTCAACATCGGCAGGACACCGCAAGGCCTGGTGGTTCAGGCCGACTTCTCTGCTGAAACAACTTTGATGTGCGTGCGCTGTTTGCAGGATTTTGAACACGAACTCGATTGGTCATTCACCGAGCTTTACGCATTTGACAAACGCTCTGAAACAGAATCGGGGCTGATCCTGCCCGAGGATGCACATATCGATCTGGCCGAAATGCTCCGCGAATATGCGCTTTTGGAAGTGCCCATCAGCCCGATCTGCAAACCCGAATGTCAGGGCTTATGCGTGGAATGCGGTCAAAACCTAAACGAGGTTGATTGCGGACATCATCCTGAAGAAAACGATTCGCCATTCGCGAAGCTGAAAGATTTGCTGTAACCAATGTGGCGCGGCATGTACATCGCCTGGTTCGTACGATCTCGCTACTGGGGAGAATGATCCTCTTTGGTTTTTATAATTCAATTTTGTTTGGAATGTTATTGGGGTTGTCAAACCGCCGAACTAACTTAATTGTTGAGAAAGATATTCCTGCAGGCGCGTGATTTCAATTGTAATTTGCCCGACAAGGGCGGGTGCATCCGCCATGTTTTTTTCCTTGCCGCAAGCCTCAAGCCTCGCAGCAAGGCCAGCCAATACGCCGGCATTGAAATTCATACACAATCCTTTTAGGTTATGGGCAGTTCGGCCGAGTTTTTCCAATTCACCTGCCTGTAGTGCGGTTCTTAGTTCCTCCACGCGGTCAGGCAGATGATCCTTAAACTCACGGCACATTTCCATCATAAAGGTACGGTCTCCATCAAAGCGATACAAGGCCGCTTCGAGGTCGGCGGGCAGTTTGTCAGGGGAAGAGTCGGCCTGGGAAACAGGAGCAGATTTCTCGTGAGTCTGATCGAAAGTCTCAGATGTTTCAAAGGTTACGGGGGAGGTGTCGTCTCCAAACCAGGTTCCGCGAAAATCGGGGGAAAAATCATGTTGTGCGGCCGCAGGATCATCTTGTTTCTTTTCCGTCTGCGCTATTTTTTCAGGATCCGTTTTCTGCGTCCAGCGATCGATGGCGCTGAATAGCACGCGCGGCTCGAGCGGTTTGGTTACGTAATCATCCATCCCTGCGTCAATGCAGCGCTCGCGATCACCAGCCATGGCATGAGCAGTCATCGCTATGATAGGGATATGCTGACCATTGCCCTGTTCCCATAAGCGTATCTGATGCGTGGCTTCAAACCCATCCATGTCAGGCATCTGAACATCCATGAGTATAACGTTGTAGTGATCGGCCTTGACTCTTTCAAGAGCCTGGATTCCCGTTTCAACTGCGTCCACCGAGTAACCGGCTTTTTGCAGGAGGACCACTGCCAGTTTTTGATTGATGAGATTATCTTCAGCCAGCAGAATGCGGAGGTCGTTTTTTCTTTGCTCTGCAAGAACGTGACGAGTGATGATACTTGGCGGGCGGTCATCCTTGCGGCCCAGCACTGCGATGACGGCATCGAACAGCATTTGCTGTTTTACGGGCTTGAGCAAATAACCGGAACAGCCAAGCGCTTCGAGGCGGACGGCATCTCCACGCTGACCCATCGAAGTGAGGATTAGGATCTTTACATCTTTCACCGAGGGATCGCTCTTGATGGCGCGGGCAGTCTGCTCTCCATCCATGCCGGGCATTTGCATGTCCAGCAAAACGATGTGATAAGGGTCACCAACACGATGGGCATTGCGAAGGCTTTCAAGCGCTTTTGCGCCGCTGGAAACCGCATCCACGCGGGAGCCAAGCGCTTCAACATTCTTGGTGAGCACCATGCGGTTCGTCTGGTTATCGTCCACCACAAGGACACGCGCATGAGTAAGGTTGACGGGGCCCAATGTGAGCGGGGCTGTATCGCGTTTTTCAAGAGGCTGCTTCTCAAACCTGATATCAAACCAAAATGTGGTTCCAATACCTGGTGTGCTCTGGAGGCCGATCTTACCGCCCATAATTTCAACAAGCTGTTTAGAGATCGTCAGGCCCAGCCCCGTTCCGCCGTATGTGCGCGTGGTGGAGCCGTCTGCCTGGGTAAACCGTTCAAACACCGCGGCCTGGCGTTCATACGGGATGCCAATGCCTGTATCCTGCACAGAAAAGTGAACAGTGGCATGATGTTCGGTCTGCTCGAGTGTCTCAGCCCGAATGATGATCTCACCCTGATGTGTAAATTTAATGGCATTCCCAACAAGGTTAACCAGAATCTGCCTTAGGCGGCCCGGATCGCCCCGCAGACTTGAAGTGATATCGGGGTCTATCAGACAGGCGATCTCAAGTCCTTTTTCATGGGCGCGTTTGGCAAGTGTATAAGCCACATCCTCGACCGCATTACGCAGGCTGAAATTGATCGCGTCGAGGTTGAGCTTGCCCGATTCGATTTTGGAGAAATCCAGAATATCGTTCAGCAATGACAGGAGCGCCTCTGCGCTGTGAAGCGATGTTTGTAGATAATCCCTTTGATCGTGGGTAAGCTGCGTATCCAATGCGAGTTCGAGCATGCCCATTACGCCATTCATCGGTGTGCGAATCTCGTGACTCATATTGGCCAAAAACTCACTCTTGGCGCGGTTGGATTCTTCGGCTTCGCGGCGGGACCGGGCCAATTCGGTAATATCGTGGTAGATCGCAAGCCCCCCCAACCTTTCACCTGAGACAATGATGGGCACGCCGGACAATTCAACATCCACAAGAGTCCCATCCTTGCGGCGGCGTCTGACAATGCCATGAATGGCGCCCTGCATGATTTCCTGTGAAAAGCGGGCGGCCTCTGTGCGCGTCTCTTCTGTTGTAATCAAGGTATCCAATAAAACTCCGACTGCTTCACTGCTTGTATAGCCATAAAGTTTCTCGAAAGCCGGGTTGATCGAGACAACTTTCTCGTCCTTGTCCATCACAACAATGGCGACCGGGCTTTCCATGTTCAAAGCTTCCAGGTATTTCTTCTCGCGAAGAAGTTCTGCTTCAGCCAGTTTTCGTTCGGTAATATCGCGATTAATACCTACAATTCCCGTAATCATTCCCTGATGATCCCGCAGCGGCACCTTGGTTGTTAACAGCCATCTTTGATTGCCATCCGGATCAACAACAGGTTCTTCACGATTAATCATTGATTCGCCCGATTGTATGATCCTCTGCTCGTCAACAATGTACTGTGTGGCAAGTTCCCTGGGGAAGAAATCAAAATCGGTCTTGCCTACAACCTCCTCAAGGACGGTCGTTCCCAGAAGGCGGCGATGCGCGATATTATCCATCATAAGACGGCTATTAATGTCTTTCACAAAAATATAATCCGGCAGGTTGTCGATCAATGTATTTAATAAATTACGCTCGACCACCAGTTTCTCTTCTATTTTCTTACGCCGCGTAATATCCTCCTTGACCGCCAAAAAATGCGTGACTTTACCCGCCTCATTCAAGATCGGCGAAATGGTTGCAGATTCCCAGTAAAGATCGCCGTTCTTTTTTTTGTTATGAAGTTCCCCGTGCCATTCGCCGCCGCTTGTAATGGTATCCCACAGGTGTTTATATTCCTCACTCGAGGTATATCCTGATTTCAAGATGCGGGGATTTTTTCCAATGGCTTCATCAAGAGTGTACCCGGTCGTATCAGTAAACTTGGGGTTGGCATAGACGATGCTGCCATCTGTATCTGTAATAACAATCGTGGAGGCGCTTTGCTCCACAGCCTGCGAAAGTTGGCGAAGTTTTTCATCTGCCTGCTTGCGCTGGGTGATATCGCGCGCCACCCAAACGACCGCGTCATCCTGCATGGGCGAGACTGTTCCAGCAAACCACATCGTCTGACCGGAGATCGGCAGTGAATATTCAATCTGTTTGGTGGAACGGTTTTTCAATACAGTTTGTATGACATCCCTTAATCCATCGGCTTCCTGTTTTGGGAAGACATCATGCAGAGTCATGCCGATCAACTCTTCGGGGGGCTTGATCAACAAATCCGGGTGAGTCGGCGCGATGCTGACATATTTTCCGTTTTTGTCGTAGACGATTACTATATCGCTCATCGCGGCAAATAGTCCCCGTAAGCGGGACTCGGATTCCCGCAGCGCCCCCTCGGCCTGTTTGTGGGCGGTGACATCATGCAGAATAATGATGTTATTGTTGGCAAGACCAGCCCCCTTCACCAGCGATATTGAAGGTTCATACAAACGGCCAAGCCAGGAAAATTCCTTGTCCATGTTTTGAAAGCGTTCCAATTCCTCATAGGACCCGCTGGCAAGGACCTCGGTTAATAATTTCCCAACGACATTGGCATAGTATGTGTTGAGGCGGTCAATAACGGCATGGTTACAGCGTAGAATCCGCCCTTCTTTATCGGTAACAAATGTCGGGTCAGAGACGGAATCGAAGACCGTCTCCCACTCGTGTTTGGCCTGGCTGACAGTGGCAAGCAGGCTTTTCTGCGAACCAATCATACCTCCCACAAATCCAAGCACCAGGGGAGCCGTGTCTATCACCCATAAAAGCGGGCTCAAGCGTTGAACGATAAAAATAGAATAAAACTCGCGCGGAAGTTTTTCCAGCGCAATTTCCATCCATGTGCCGGCAATGACAAAACATAAACCGCCCAAAAATCCCCACACGGCGTATCGGCGAATTTGATGATTATTTATCCAGTCCATGGAGCCTCCCGGGCAACCCGTATAATTGACTTGGATGGAAAATTTTCCTTAGTTTAGCACAATAAGTTATGTGGCAGATTGCAACTCAATAACGAGGTTTTTTTGACACCCCATTGACAAACCCTCCCCGCTCGCCTAAAATAGCGCCCATGAACATTAGACCCGCTTTCCCAATGGTGCCAATGACCATGGCCATGCGTACGATGCGAATGGAGATGTTTTGCTGCGCCGAGTGGAAAGCACGTTAGGGTTTCACACCTGAACGAAAACGGGCTGTCCATTTCGCGGACAGCCTTTTTGTTTGTAAATTACCATGTCGTTGCGAGGGCGACAGCCCGACACTTGCACCGCACGCAAGTGCAGGTGAGCAATCTCATGTTAAACGAGGAGATTGCTTCGGCGGAAAAGCACCGCCTCGCAACGACATATGAAACTGGAGAAACGAATGAACGAAAACATTTTAATTGCCATCGCCTGGCCATACTCAAACGCCGAAATACACGTTGGGAATATCACGGGTTCCCATTTGCCCGGTGACATTGTCGCGCGCTACCACCGATTGCAAGGGAATAAAGTCCTTGTGGTATCGGGGACGGATTCGCACGGCACGCCTGTTGTCATTGCGGCGGACAAGGAAGGCAAGCCCGTCGAGGAAGTTTACAAGAAATATCACGATTCTTTTATAGAGGTGTTCAAAGGCTACGGAATCACCTACGATATGTTCACGACCACGCACAGCGAGAATCACTTCAAGGTCTCGCAGGCCATGTTCCTTGCCCTGCAGAAAAACGGTTTTCTTTTCAAGCAGTTCAGCAAGCAGTGGTACTCCCCCAGCGCGGACAAGTTCCTGCCCGACCGCTACGTGGAAGGGACATGCTATATCTGCGGCTTCGAAGGTGCGCGCTCCGATCAATGCGATAACTGCGGCAATGTGCTCGAACCTGATAAGCTGATCAATCCACGCGCGAAGACTGGCGACGGTGCGCTTGAACTGCGCGACACCGAACATTTCTATCTCGATCTTTCCAAGCTCGAGCCTGATGTGAAAAACTTTTTGAAGGAACGCGCCCCGCACATGCGCGACACCGTCATCGGTGAGTCACTGCGCAAGATCGAGAGCGAGGGACTCAAAGCCCGTTCGATCACGCGCGATTTGGATTGGGGCATTCCCATCCCCATCGAAGGCTGGACGGAAGCAGGCAAGCGCATTTACGTTTGGTTCGAAGCAGTCATCGGCTACCTCTCCGCCCCAATTGAGTGGAGTCAGGTGTCGGGTAGTAAAGATGCGTGGCGCGATTGGTGGACGAATCCCAACGCGAAGCAATTTCATTTCATCGGCAAGGACAACATCTTCTTCCACACATCGCAATGGCCCGCTGAATTAATGGGCGCGGGCAGCGCGTTCATGGAAATCTTCGCGGGAGAGCAAATCCCGTTGACCCTGCCGTATGATGTGCCTGCCAATCAGTTCATGAATTTGGAAGGGAAACGAATCAGCGGTTCGCGCAACTGGGGCGTGTGGGGACTCGACGCGCTGACGCGTTATGATCCCGATGCCCTGCGTTATTACCTGACCGTCAACATGCCCGAAGCGAAGGACAGCGATTGGGATTGGGCCGAGTTCGTGGCGCGCAACAACAACGAACTGGTGGCCACGTGGGGTAATCTCGCGAATCGCATGCTGGCTTTTTGTTATAAGAATTGGGATGGGCATGTGCCATCATTGGAAGATATGGGTAGGGGCGGGGTCATCCCGTCCGAGGGCGCAAACCAATCACAGGGCGCGGAGACCGCGCCCCTACGGGATGCGGATATTGAATTGTTGAAGACCATCGAAAATGGATTCAACACGGTGGGCGCGGAACTCGAAGCCGTGCGCCTGCGCTCTGCATTAAGCGAGACGATGAAACTCGCCACCGTAGTCAATCAATATCTCGATGTCAATGCGCCATGGTCAGCCATCAAAGTGGACAAGGCTGAAGCGGGCAAGACAGTCTACACCGCGCTCAAAGCCATTGACTCGCTCAAGGTGATGTTCGCCCCGTTCCTGCCGTTCACTTGCGAAAAACTGCACGGCTTCTTCAACTACGAGACTCGGCTTTTCGGCGAGCAATACACCGAAACGGTCAAAGACTCGCTCGGCGAACATACGGTGCTGCGCTATAAGGGAATTGAAGGCCTGCAATGGAAACCAAGCGACTTACAGCCTGGGAAGAAGTTGAATCAGCCGGGTCCGCTGTTTAAGAAGTTGGAAGAGAGTGTTGCGGAAGAGGAGCGGGCGAGGTTAGGAAAGTAGCTTTAGAAATTGGAATGACAAACAATAAGGCCAGCATGACAAGTATGTCATGCTGGCCTTTTCTAAAATCAGCCTAGTTTATACTCTTGATCCCAATTGAGTGCATAACCTTCTCCTAGTGATTTAACCTGATTACAAAGGTCTTCAAAAGTAATGTAATAGTATTCACTGCCATGTTCTTCACGAAACCCCTCTGTCCACCACGGCACTAAGTGATTAGCGCAAGCAAGGATAGATACGTAATAAATACTCATTACTTGTTTTTCAGTTAAATATCCATGTTCGATCATATGCATTAAATCATTTAGAAAATCAACAACCTCCCGTACATGCAACTGGGTTTGCCTTGTTTCTTTTGACCTATAGGTCTTGTAGTTTTTATACTTGAACCCTCTAATAATATCCATCCCTTCCGAAAAACGGATTTCCCTTGCAGTGTTTACTATAGTTAAAAACGTCTGCGCCTGAATAGCAATTTGACTTAATTTGTTTTGCTTTACGGCTTCTACACTCTGCTTTATGGCAACCCACGCAGTTATGATAGCAATAACTGCGCCTAAGCTCGCTATAACTGTTCCCGTCAAAGCAATTTTTGCATCAATTGACATGTTCTTTCTCCATCAAACCACATTGTTGCTTTTACTTCGATTGCATTTCTCGCAAAGCAATTCGATATTTCGAGCCGTATTACTTCCACCCTTTGAAATTGGCACAATATGATCGTATTCCAATTTTTCTCGACTACCGCATCTTGCACATTTTCCGCCATCACGACGCCAAACTTCAATACGAATATTTTCTGGGATTCTTGAACGCTCGTAAGTTGCACCTGAATTTACGGTTTGATTGAATTTAACATTTAGTTTTTCAAAGCATTTTCGTTCTCTATCGAAATCCTCAAGAATTAATAACTTTATCTCATCATCTGAATAAAATCCTTTGACTTCATAAATACATCCCTTAAAAACCCATTCATAACCACCTATATACTTTTGCCCCTCATACTTTACTAATTTCATAGGTTCATTATCAGCCCGCGAAATACAATTACGATAGGTCTTATATATCTCCTCTATTGAATAGTCTCTCTTTTCAGGAAGGATGTAGGAATACCATTTCCAAATTTCTATAACCGTATCGAGATATGAATGGTGGTATGTTTTTTCAAAATCATTAACTTTTTCCGTATTTACTCTTGTCTGCTCATCGGTTATTACCATCGGCGTTTTACGCTTATACTCAAAATATGATTGAATTTGTAAAGCAAGGATTGCTTTAGGCTCTTCTACAACTTGAAACGAAATTGGCTTTACCTTCTTGACGGGAGGCATAGAGTCTTTGATTTCCTATAATAGATTTATCTTGTGTATCTTCAAGCCCCAATCTTGGCAGGGAGGCGTTTCTCTTCGTCCAGCCACGGATCAATCCAGCCTTCGGCGCTGAGTCGCCGGTAGAGTTCGCAGACGATGGGCTTGTCCTGCGAGGAATGGCAGAGGAAGACACGGAGTTTGCTGTCAACGGACTTCATAACGGACTCACGGATGAAAACGGATTTTGGCGGGTATCGGTCATAAGGGTTTCCAAAAATGTGAGATGATGGTCAAATTATACGGCAGAAATGATGGCGACAAGAGGGTGCGTCGCATAGTATCCCCGTATGGGGACCAGACTTAATGGGATTCTGTCTACCCGAAGATTTTTCTCCTTAATCAGAAAAATCCAACCCGTCTGGTCCCACAAGGGGATGATATGCGACGCACTGCGGGCAATCTTTAAATCCCCAAATTATCTTTCCGCAGTTTGAGGCTGGCTAAAAGTTTATCGTAAGCCTGGATTCTATTTCGCGGCGGGAAGTAATCAATATACTGTCTATCGCGCAAACTTCTCGGAGAGTCACATTCATCGAGGCGAATTGGAATAATATAGATCACGCCTTCAGGTTTTTCAAGGCTGACATCAATTACCTTTCGTAATTCCTTTTGAACATATCCCTCTTTGGAAACGGAGGTGCTTGAAAGGCACACAAGGATTGCGTCAGACGATTCGACGGCTTTCTTGATTTCCAAATCCCAATCCTGTCCGGGTAACAGCCGCTCCTCGTCCAGCCACGGATCGACCCATGGCTCGGCGGATAATTTCCTGTATAGCTCGCGAACGATAGGTTTATCCTGTGAGGCGTGACAAAGAAAGACCTGAAGTTTACGTTTGGTTGGCATAAGAACTCTCCCTAAATCGTTTTTTTTTTGTTACTCGACCTCTCTGCCACAGAGACCACAGAAAAAAGAGGTTAAGAGCCTTTTCTCAAATGTTTCCGTGTACACTGTGGCTACTTCTCTGCTGTCAAATTATACGGTGGATTTTACACCGCTTGAAACCGCCGCTGGCATGTCTTTTCGCAGGAACAGGATAAATCCCAACAGCCGCAAGCCTGCGCTCACCCACAGCGCGCCGCCAAGACCGACCCAGTCCGCGAGCCAGGTGCCGATCAATGGCGCGACAATGGCGGAAAGATATTGCATGGACTGCGCCAGCGAAACAAAGGTCGCGCCGTATTCGGGCGGAACAGTTTTCATCAGCTCGTCGAAGAAGACAAGGTCAAGTCCAGCCTGGAAGAGTCCGGCAATGCCCGCGTAGAGAATAATGAGCGGGACATGCGGAGTGGCGGCTGTCAGCGCGGGATAGAAGATCATGCCGAAGGTTGTGGCAAGCAGGACGAATCGTCCGCCGTATTTACGGGAAGCACGAGGCCAAACAAAGTAGCCCGCCAGCATGACGAGAGTCATCGCCATGGTGATGGTACCGATCTGCGAGTCGGTCGCTTTTACTTCGCGGACGAGGAATAACGGCATGATTGGCGCGCTCAATGTCATTGCAGAAAAGTAGACGAATTTCTTCGTGGCAAAGGAAACGAACGCGGGCGCGCCGCGAATTAAGGAGAAATAATTCCGGGCCGAGACAAATACCGATGAGGAAGGAGCAAGCACGGGCGGAGTCTGATGCGGAAGTTTTATCTGACTCGAAAAATAATAACTGATCAATCCACCGATGGATAATCCGAAGAACATCAGCTCGTAATTGCGCGGAAATGCAACGAGGTCAATGGTGCGCGTTACGAGGAATGTCATCACCACGCTGGTCAGACCAAAAATCGCCCAGCGACGGCTGAGCAGCGCGTAACGTCCCTCGGGTCCTGCGACTGTGTTCATCACAACGGAGAAGGCAACTGCCAGCGCGGTTTGCGGAAGAGTTGCGAATGCCCAAATGGCGAGTGTGGCAATGACTGCGTATTCTTTTGAGAGCAGGAAAGTCAGTAGGCCGGTCAGCGCGTAACATGAAATGACAAGCAGGCGCGAGAGACTGTACCATGGCACGATGTTACTGCGTGTTTGCAAAAAGCGGCCAACGATGATGGCAAGGATCAGCCCCGTGATGCCGGGCATGGATGTAAGCAGGCCTACTTGAAAATTGCTCGCGCCAAGACGGGTGAGAAAAACAGGAAGGAATGGCGCGGCCACATTCGAAATACTGACGCCAATCGCGTCAATTTGCACATAGCGGAAATTACGTTTTTGAGTTTCCTGTTGGCCGGGAATATTCATCATGGAATTTGAGCAGAGGGAATAAATGACTCTTACGGCATTGGCACGAAACCGAGGATCGTTGTAGGGAATTTATCTGTCATCAGCAGGAAACCGCGTTCATCCAACAAGGCCAGAGCCTCCCAATTATTACCGGCAATAAAATCCAATTCAAGTTGAATGGGGGGCGCAGCTGTCAGGGTGATGCCCTTTGGATCATATTGCATTTCCACCAGGCGTTCCACAATATTGTATCGGGAGTGAGTGGAGCCCCGTCCGAAAGTATCTGCCAACGAATCAAACTCCGTCTCAAGGTCAAAATCGCCAATGAACAAAGTGTTTATCACCCAGAAATGATTGCCGTCACTGGTAAGAGCGGCATCCGTTAAACGGTATTCGAGAGCGGGAAAAGGCAGGTCATTCTGCGGCTGCAGATCGAAGTTGAAAACATGCGCGACAGGTTTCGAATTAAATCCAGCGCCATTTACCTCATAAAAAGTTATCACACGATCATCGAGAACGATCAGCGCTTCATCCGCCTTGTTACTGATATTCACTGGCTGCGGGATCTCCACAAAGTTACCCGCGTCCAAAACCAATTTACTCATGTCGGGAGCCATTTGAGCGGAAATCAAAAGGCCCTTCATTAAATCGACGCCGCCAATCTCAATGGTCAGGAAAGCGCGCTCCCCCAAGAATCCAATTGTCTCAAATCCTTCGAAGCTGCCTATCTTTTTTCTTAGGTCCGATGCCACAAACGGAATGGCAATTGGCTCAAGCGGGGTTTTGGATTTGCCGTCAAGGTAAGCCAAAATATCCGCTTTGCGCAGGGCGAAAATAACGCCGTCCCCCGATTTGGTCATACGATGTGGATATTGCGGCAGGATGATTAGGTAATCGTGAAACCAGGCCATACCCGAGACCTCCGCATAACCATCTGCAAGAGGGCCAGACAGGGCAATTGGGGTTACAGGTTGTTCGATTGGGGAATTATACGGAGCTGTCCCGGCCCTCTTTGCCTGTCTGTAAAAGACCTCGTTTATCGCAAAAACTGTTATAAGAACAGACACAACTACAAATACCCAAAAAACAATTTGAATTTGTTTTCTCATCGTCATTATTTATATCAGCATTTTTAAATTTGCGCGGCATGTAATATAAATGTATTACTCATTGACGCGCAAATTTTGAGTAGCTATAATCCGAATAAATGTGCATTATTGTCTAAAAGGAGAATCCCATGTCAACAGGTTCGGCTGAAATACTTGTCCACGCTCCGATAAAGTCGGTTTACCGCGCTTTTACCAATGCCACGTCACTGCGCGAATGGCTGTGTGACGTCGCCACAGTTGACCCGCACCCACGGGGCCGCATGTATCTTTGGTGGGTCGGGGATTTTTATTCGAGCGGTCATTATCTTGAATTGGATGAAAACAAGCGGGTGCGTTTTCGATGGTATTCGAACATCGATCCCGCTCCGACCGAGGTAGCTGTTACTGTTACCGAAAAAGAGGGCAGCACGCTGGTGCAGCTCGATCACCCCGTCCCAAATGGAACCGAATGGACAGGGAAGGCCGAGAGTTTCCGCGATAATTGGGTGGAGAGCCTGGAGAATTTAAAATCCGTGCTCGAAACAGGCATTGACCTGCGAATCGCCAATCGTCCCATGTTGGGAATTTTTCCCGGAGACTTCACTGAAGAACAGGCCCTGGCTTTGGGAGTCACGATTCGAGATGGAATGCGCCTTGACGGCGTGCTCGAAGGCATGGGCGCGGAAAAAGCTGGCTTGCAAAAAGATGACGTCCTTGTTGGCATGGCCGGGCATCCCATCACAAGGGAATTCAATACCCTATTAACTGCCATCGCCGGCAAAAAGGGCGGAGACAAAGTTGAGGTCATTTTCCATCGCGGCGCTGAAAAGAAAACAGTCACCATGGAGTTAAGCAAACGTCCCATGGCGGACGTTCCATTCAACACCGCCGAGCTTTTTAAAAGGGCCCGCGAACTTTACGAGCCGGGTCTGGCCGAAGTGGAGAAATGCTTTGAAGGATACACCGACGCACAGGCCATGGCGCGTCCCGATGAAAAAGAGTGGAGCGCGCTGGAGGTTGTTGCCCACTTGATTCACGGCGAGCGATTCAACCAGATATTCGTCACTGGTTTGATCGACGGCTACGAACCTGTCACTGATGGGTTTGGAAGTAATGTCAACGCACAGGTACAGGCAACGGTGAAGGCAAATCCGTCCATTGCGCTGATGTTGAGTGAGCTGCGCCACGCCGTGGAAGAGACTCTGGCCTATGCCTCATTCCTGCCGGATGATTTTCTTGCGAACAAGGGAAGTTACTACCGCTTTGGTTCGGGACTGCTTCAACCAAACACTCATCTTACTACGCACGCGCAGCAAATAAGAGACGCGCTTTCTGCCGCGAAGAAATAAGCATCTTACGCAATGTGGTTCTGAGTAAAACCACAAACAAAAGAGGCATATCGTTGCGAAGGCGGTGTTCGTCCGCCTGAAGCAATCTCCTATGCGCGCAGGAGATTGCTCACCGCACTGGCGTACGGCGCAAGTGTCGTCGCAAAAACAAGAGCGCTCCTCGCAACACTTGCACCAGCATGCAAGAGCAGGTGTGACATAATTTTCAGTTTCTGCCTCTGCCCCCAAACGCCACCCACAGCAACGTCGCAAACGCGGCCCCAAGCAATCCTTCTCCAAGCTGGATATTCCCACTATTAAATAACATCACCCCGCTGACCAATAGCGCGGCAAATATAACTCCGCCCGTCAGGCGATCCACAGAGCGCCCCAGCGAGCGGACTTCACGCGTCACCTGCGGCGACTGCACAACCAGTCCGCTTGATTCCATTTGCGCGAGCAGGCGGCTGGCCTGCGATGGCAAAGCAATAAAAGCTTGCACAACTTCGCCGACCTGTTTGAGGATATTATCCAAACTAAACGCGGACGAGGCTTCCTCCTGCACAAGTTTGCCCGCATAGGGCGAAAGCTGTTCCCATAAATTGAAATGCGGGTCAAGCCCGGTACACATGCCTGAGAGGATCGCCACCGTGCGTACCAACATCAACAGATCGTTTGGCACTTGAAACGGCGTTTCCACCATCACATCACGCACCTTATGCCCAATGTCACGCACATCGCCCGGGCGCACATTTTTCAACTCGCTCATGGACATGCCCCAGAAGCGGTCA
>JACRBH010000012.1 GCA_016234535.1 Chloroflexota bacterium | reverse complement strand
GCACGATTGCAATCAGGGCGTTCAGCACTTGTTGAGATCGCAAGATTCGGTTATTTTTAACATCAAGCTTGGACATGGCGGTTTGGTCTCCTTGGTAAGAGCCAAGTAAACCATGTTCAAGCCCTTTCGTGAACTACTGATTCTAGTAACAAAGCGTGCATCCGACGCTGGGGAGTCTGGCGCGATTCCAAGCATTTTCCCAGTCGGACGGCGTTCCGCCGCCCGACCCAGCGCGGGTAACGCAAACCGTTAGTGTGCCCTTGCAGCAAAACCTTTTGCGTCTTTTTCAAAATTAAGTTTCGTTCAAGTTTGGTTTGAGTCTTCAAAATCAGGTTTCGGGTTTTAGAAAAAGTTTTGGTTCGTTCAAGTCAGGTCTTTTAGCGGTGGCGAGTTTCCAAATTTCATTGGCTTGAAAATCGGCTCATGTTTTTGGTTCAAAAAGTTTTGTTTCAAATTTGCTCAGGCTTCTGAAATCGGATTCAAGGTTTTTGGCTTGCGTTTCGGTTGGTTGTCGAACCTGCCGAGGCACTGCGTTGGTTTTGGTTGGCTTTGTTTCGCGGCTTCGGCTTTGTTCATGGTTGGCTTTGCATGGTTTCCAAAATCGGCTTGTCTTTTCTTGGCAATGGTTTTGGTAAAAATACAAATCCTTTTCTTAGCAAGCGTCGGTAATCGTCTTGGAAGCAGCGCTAAAGTCAAGGCGATTGCTGATTTTTTTATCGTAAAAGTGAGTTTATGATTTCGCATCATCTCCTCTGTTTTTTTGATTAAACTCAAATCCATTTTTTAGTTACAATTGACTTGTGATCCATAAATATATTTTCCCCTTTTTCGCTGTGATGCTTGTATGTTCAAGCTGCAGATTGAAAATCACCAATGAAAGCGCAGTCACTACCACACCTGATTTCGTCACATCGACATTACCATCGACGAAAATCCCTCCACCCTCGCATACTCCCATTCCAACCGCGCCTGCGGTGGTTGCTATTACAGGGACGGAAGAACCCATTCTCTCTTCTGTTGAAGGGATAACCACCACGCAGTTGAATGTCCGCGCAGAACCGTCCACGGCAAGCGAGACGCTGGGCATGGTCAATCAATTTGCGACGGTGCAGGTCATAGGCAAGGATGCAAGCGGAAGCTGGTATCAGATCGTTTATCCGAACACAGGCAAAGGCTGGGTCCGCGCGGAGTATGTGCAGGTAAATGCCACAGCTGAGATACCGGTCATCGGAAGCGTGACAGGTTCAGGGTCAGGCGTGAGCGGACTTGTCATCCAAAAGGTAAATGTTCGCAATGGCCCCGGCCTGAAGTACGAATCGCTTGGCGTTTTGAATCCGAAAGATGTTGTTTTTATCACAGGCAAAGATTCCAGCGGTGAGTGGATGCAAATCGAATTCGCAAGCGCTGCGGGCGGAATGGGCTGGGCGGCTGTTAAATATTTGCAGGTCGAGAATACAGATTCGATACCTGTGATTGGCTCGGCGGAAACAACAGATACGACGCCGACGGCATCAACTGTTATTTTTCCTGCCGCGCAGGATGGCGATTCTTTACAGGCGCCAGCGGCTGTGGGGGATTTTTCCGCCGCAGGCACTCACACCTTGCAGGTAAACGGTGATGTCTCTGCGCCGGATGGGGATACGGAAGATTGGATTCAGGTCACGAGTTTCAGCAAAAACATACTCGTGGAGGCGAAATGCTCGAGCAGTTCCCTGCGCGTGGAATTATGGAGCGGTGGTCAAAATGTAAGTGATGTCGCCCTGGATTGCGACGGGAAGCTCAAATTGGAAATAGTGCCAGGCCGAACCTATTATTTCCGAATACAAGTCAACGGCGATAACGGTCCGCAGTATGTTCAATATGTTTTTAAAGTCTCAAGGGTTGAGTAGGAATTTCAGCGGCATTTTATGATATTTTGATTGTGAAATGCTTGTGTATAATTGTACAAAATCATTTTTTATGGTAGAGTTACGCAAATATTTCACAAAGGCGAGGGCACAGAATGAACGCAGAGAAAATTCCAGACATTATCATTGGCCGTTTACCTGTTTATCTGCGGGCCTTACAGCGCATGGCAGATAACGGAATCAAGACCACCTCTTCACAGGAATTAGGGGAACATGTCGGCATCTCCGCCGCGCAGATCCGCAAGGATATTTCTCAATTCGGCGAGTTTGGGAAACAGGGAACTGGATATTCCATCGCCTACCTGCTCGATAAGTTGAAGGAAATCCTCAAAGTGAACCGCAGATGGGAAGTTGCGCTCGTCGGCGCCGGTGATATGGGGCACGCGCTCGCGCGTTATCAGGGTTTCGTTAATCGCGGATTTCAGATCGTGATGATCTTCGATAACGACAAGGGAAAAGTGGGGCAAAAAGTTGACAGTTTCACCATCGAAGATTCCGACAAATTGGTGGAACGCGTAAAGTCGGCAGGCATCAAGATCGCCATGCTCACCGTCCCTGCACCCGCCGCACAAAGCGTTGCGGATAAACTCGTCCAGGCGGGTGTGAAAGCGATCCTAAACTATGCTCCCATCAGCCTGAATGTGCCGCACAATGTCAAAGTGCAATATATCGATCCGGCCACCCACCTGCAAAGGATGACGTATTATTTGTAAGAGCATATAGAAAAGTAAATACGTAGAGACGTATACAGGTAAAACGACTCGCCCAAATCATGGCGAGTCGTTTTTGTTACTTCAGCTTACTCTCCCATCTTTACCAAATCTTCACACTCTCTTTGTAAAGCATAAACACAAATTATTTACACTGTGTTCATAATAAATTACAAGGAGATTGTGATGAAAATATTCGGTAAACAGCTTTTTCGACCTCGAAGTATCTGGATACGGCGCGTGGTGCAATGGTTCTTCTTTCTGTTTATCGCGCTGATCTCGGTCAACCACACACTGGTGGAAAGCGGCGGAGGTATACCCTTCCTCTCCACTGCATCGCTTCATGCGCTGTGCCCTTTTGGCGGCGTGGTGACAATTTACCAGTATGCAACCGTGGGCACATTCGTGCAGAAGATACACGAGTCGGCATTTGTCTTGATGATCGTTGGCTTTGTGCTGGCATTTCTCTTCGGCCCCGTCTTTTGCGGATGGGTCTGTCCGCTTGGCACGGTTCAGGAGTGGGTCTCCAAACTTGGGAAAAAATTCTTCAAGCGCAAATTCAACCACTTCGTTCCCGCCAAACTTGATAACATCCTGCGCTATCTGCGCTACGTGGTATTGGCCTGGGTGGTCTATGTGACAGCGACCAGCGGCACTCTGATCTTCGCCGAATATGACCCTTATTTTGCACTCTTCAATTTCTGGTCCAGCGAAGTTGCGGTTGGCGGGCTGGTCATCCTTGGCGTCACGCTTTTACTATCCCTCTTTGTCGAACGGCCATGGTGCAAGTATGCGTGCCCATACGGTGCTGTGCTCGGCATCACCAACCTCTTCCGTGTTTTTCAAATTCGCCGCGTCGAATCAACCTGTAAAGCCGATGGCGCGTGCTCGATCATGTGCCCGATGAACATCCCGGTCGACTCGGTCAAGACAGTCCGCGACCATCAGTGCATCTCCTGTCTCGAATGTACATCCGAAGCAATCTGCCCTGTAGCAAAAACCGTCGTATTCAATGCAGGAGGCATCAAATGAACCTGACATCCAAACCACTTGCCGTCATCATCTTCATCATCCTCTTCGGCGGCATCTCATTCTCAACAGCCATGGGCTGGTGGGCCACAGAAAGCACCAAGGAACCGGTCACATTTACAGAAGGCGAATTCGCAGGCCAATACAACCCCGCCGACATCCGCGGCTCATACACCTTTGGCGATGTTGAAAACTCCTTCGGTATTCCGTCCGTGATCCTCGCGCAGGCCTTCAGCATTGAAACTGACAACCCTGCCGCTTTCGCAGTCAAAAGCCTCGAAGAGATATATGCAGCCAGCGAGTTCGAGATCGGGACCGCATCCGTAAGGCTCTTCGTCGCCTTCTACAACGGTCTGCCAATTGACCTCAGCACAGATATGTACTTGCCCGAGAATGCGGCGGTACTCCTTAAAAAGCGGACTCTAACCCCCGAACAGATTACATATCTTGAAGCTCATACAGTCCCAAACCCCACCGCCAGCTCCGCGTCAGACTCACCTGAGCCTGCTCCTGCCCAAGAGACAGAGTCAGCACCCGAAGCAGTGACAACCCCCAGCGCGTCCACGACCGAATCGTCCACAGAAAGACTTGTCAAAGGGAAGACTACATTTCAGGAAGTTCTGGATTGGGGCGTAAGCCAGGAAATCATCGAGCAAGTTATGGGCGCCCCCATGCCTAATCCACTGACGAAGATCAAAGACTACTGCAACGAAAAGGGTCTGGAATTCGAAACCATCAAGACGGCGTTACAAGTTGAGGTGGACAAGGTAAAGTAAAAAAAACAGGTGACTCTTGTTTGAGTCACCTGTCTACTTAATCTACTTGTTTACACCTTCGGCAAATTCCTGCGGATCACGTTCAACATCGTGAACCCCTTTGCGGTGCCCTGCACAACACATGTCAAGGGGTTGTCTACAAGATAAGCAGGGATGCCCAGGGACTTTGTCAGCAGTTTATCAACGCCGCGCAATAACGCACCGCCGCCGCATAAGGCAACGCCGCGATCGATGATATCGGACACCAATTCAGGCGGAGTCTTTTCCAACACTTTGCGGCCTGTCTCCACGATCTGTTTCAACGGCTCCTGCAAGGCTTCGACGATTTCACCCGTTGTCAGTGTGACGGGGCGCGGCAGGCCTGTGACCTGATCCTGTCCCTGCACTTCCATGCTGTTTTCTATGTCTTGGGGAACCGCCGCACCGATGCGGATTTTGAGCTGCTCGGCAGTCGCCTGGCCAATGATCACGCCATATTTGCGGCGAACATAGGTCACGATAGCTTCATCAAGATCCATGCCGCCGGCGCGTAATGTGTCTGCCACAACGATGCCATACATCGCCATCACAGCGGCTTCGGTGCATCCACCGCCCAAGCTGATGATCATATTGCCTGATGGCGAGTTGATCGGCAGGTCAATACCAATGGCTGCGGCCAAGGGCTGCTGTATCAGGATGGCCTCACTGCTCCCCGCTTCCATCACGGCCTCGTAGACTGCACGTCGTTCCACACTGGTGACTCCGTAAGGAACGGAGATCATCACACGGGGACGGAAGATGCGCATCGGTCCACTGGCGCGCTGCAATAAATACTGGAGCAGGGTCTCTGTAATTTCGTAATCAGCGATCACGCCATTTCGAAGCGGACGCGCAACCTCGATGTTATCGGGGACCTTTCCAAACATGTCACGCGCTTCAAGACCGGCTGCCACCATCTTCTGGTCATCCACATCAATGGCAACAATCGTCGGCTCTTCCAACAGCACTTGGGCACTGTCAGCGAGGCGGGTGTACATGGTACCCAGGTCAATGCCCAGGTCTTTTGAAAACATAGCCACTAGGGTTTATTGTTCCGAATAAGGTGAACGCGAATTCTTGCGATAACGACGAGCCGCGTCAAGGCGCAAGTTGGATTTTCGCAGCGCGGCTTCCATTGCGAGATAAACATCCGTATCAGCGGGCACACCCTTGGCAAGAGCCTCTTCAGCACGTACCCGTGCGGCATTGGCGCGGGCCACATCTATTTCTTCCACGTTTTCAGCCGCATCAGCAAGGACCGTAACGATATCAGGCTGCACTTCAGCCACACCGCCTGCAACAGTAAATATCTCTTCCCTGCCACCCTTGCGGACTTTGATAACGCCGAACTTCAAGGTGGTCAGTACAGGAGCATGTTTGGGAAGAACACCCATCTCTCCAGCCGCACCAGGCAGAACGACAATATCCACGTCACCTGTAAATACAGTGCGGTCTTGAGAAACGATTTCACAACGAATGGTCATATTATCAATCCTTACTAATTACCTGTTATTTTTTAACTGGTAATTAGTAATTAGTAATTCTGGTTACGCGCTCTTGGCAAGTTTCTCAGCGCGTTCGCGGACATCCTGAATCGTACCGGCCATCATGAAAGCCTGTTCGGGAAGGTCATCGCATTTGCCATCGAGAATCTCGCGGAAGCCGCTGACGGTTTCCTTAAGCGGCACGTAGCGGCCGGGGATGCCTGTAAAGCGTTCAGCCACATAGAACGGCTGCGAGAAGAAACGTTCGATCTTACGAGCGCGCGATACGATGAGTTTATCGTCTTCTGAAAGTTCATCGATACCGAGAATGGCGATGATGTCCTGCAAGTCTTTATAGCGCTGGAGGATACGTTGAACTTCACGCGCTGTCCGATAGTGCTCTTCTCCCACAATGTTGGGATCAAGAATTCGGGAGGTGGAAGCGAGAGGGTCCACTGCGGGGTAGATGCCTTTTTCCACGATGGAGCGCTCTAGTGCGATGGTCGCATCCAAATGTGTGAACGTCGCTACAGGAGCGGGATCGGAGTAGTCATCGGCGGGCACGTACACAGCCTGCATGGATGTGATCGAGCCAGTGCGGGTGGAAGTAATGCGTTCCTGCAACTCACCCATTTCGGTCGCGAGGGTCGGCTGGTAACCTACGGCGGAGGGCATACGGCCAAGCAGCGCGGACACTTCGGAGCCAGACATCGAGAAGCGGAAGATGTTGTCCACGAAGAGCAAAACATCCTTGCCCTGATCGCGGAAGTATTCAGCCATCGAAAGCGCAGAAAGAGCCACGCGCAGGCGCACGCCGGAAGGTTCATTCATCTGCCCGTAAACCATGACAGTATCTTTCATAACGCCAGACTCGAGCATTTCACGATAAAGCTGCGTGCCTTCGCGGGTCCGTTCGCCTACGCCTGCAAACACAGAATTGCCTTCGTGTTCTGTCGCAACCGAGCGGATGAGTTCCATGATGATAACGGTCTTGCCTGTACCCGCGCCGCCGAAGATGCCCGTCTTACCGCCTTTGGTAAACGGAGCGATCAAGTCTACGACTTTCACGCCTGTTTCGAAAACTTCCACGCGAGTGGATTGTTCTTCGAATGAAGGAGCGGAGCGGTGAATTGGATAATGAGTGGCGGCGACAACTGGTCCCTTTTCATCCACTGGCTGGCCCAACACATTGAAAATGCGGCCCAAGGTGGAAGGCCCGACTGGAACCATAATGGGTGCGCCAGTAGCGATGGCGGGAATGCCACGCTGAAGACCATCGGTTGAGTCCATGGATACGGTGCGAACCCAATTATTTCCGAGATGTTTTTGTACTTCAAGAACGAGCGGATTCCTGCCTTCGCGATCTACTGTAATCGCTTCGAAAAGTGCGGGAATGTTCCCTTCAGAAAATTCCACGTCAACCACACCACCAAGAATTTGTACTACACGGCCTGCTGCTTTTGCCATGACTTTCCTCCAGTTATTTCGCGGACAGCGCTTCCGCGCCGCCGACAATGTCTAAGATATCGTTCGTAATCCCCTGCTGACGAACTTTGTTATAAGCCAACTGTAAAGCGCCAACCAGTTCTTTTGCGTTATCGGTGGCGTTACGCATGGCGATCATACGAGCCGCATGTTCACTCGCCTGCGATTCCAATACCGCCTGATAAACCTGTAATGCTGTGAAACGCGGGATAATCTCATCGAGGATCACGCGCATATCAGGTTCATATTCGTATGCAGCGGCGGGACCGGTGGATTTGTTGCCGAAATCCTCCACCAAGCCTTCCCCTTCCAATTCAAGCGGAAGGAGTTTCTTAACGGTTGCAATCTGACGTCCCATGTTGACGAAGTCGGTATAAAGAAGATAAACCTCATCCACCGTACCGGTTTTGAATTCCTCAACTGCGAGGCGGCCCACCGCGGATACATCCGCAAAGCTTGGCGCGGCAGGCAGGTTGCTGAAATCTGCAATCACCTTCTTGCCGCGGCGGATTAACAGGTCACGGCCTTTGCGGCCGACTGCAATATATTTAACGGGAGCAGGATTCAGGTCAAAGCGTTGAGACGCAAAACGGATGACATTGGAGTTGTAAGCACCCGCGAGTCCACGGTCACCTGTAATCACAACCACCAATGTATTATTCACCGATTTGCGCTGCGCCAAAAGCGGATGCAGGCTTTCACGTCCGGGTTGTTCCGCAACGTGTCTTAATACCTGCCAGGCTTTGGTCGCATAAGAGCGAGTTGCCGTCACCGCATTAATTGCCTTGCGGACCTTGCTGGCACTCACCGTTTCCAACGCACGCGTGACCTGCGAAATATTTTTGACGCTCTTTATTCGGAGCCGCATTTCACGAGCGGAAGCCATAGATTAGTCCTTTAGTCTCTTAGTCTTTAGTCGGAAAGCCTAGGCTTGCCAGCCGGCACGGAAAGCTTCAAGGGCCTTGGATAAGGCGGCCCGGTTATCGTCAGAAATAGCTTTCTTCGCGATAATATCCTTGCCGATCTCCGGATACGAAGTTGCCATAAAGCGGATCAAGTCGGCCTGCCATTGCACCATTTTATCGAGGGCAACACCATCAGCGAAACCGTTCGTACCAGCAAATAGCACGATCACCTGGTCAACAAGTTCGGAGGGTTGATACTGGGGCTGCTTGAGGATTTCCTGCATACGCTGACCACGGCCAAGCTGTTGCTGAGTCGCCTTATCGAGATCGGAGGCCATGAGCGCGAACGCGGCTAATTCACGATAAGCGGCCATGTCGAGGCGCAAGCGGCCAGCCACTTGTTTCATAGCTTTGGTCTGCGCGTCACCACCCACACGGGACACTGAAACACCCACGTTCACGGCAGGACGAATGCCCGCATTGAAGAGGTTGCTTTCGAGGAATATCTGTCCATCTGTAATTGAAATGACGTTCGTGGGAACATAAGCAGAGATGTCGCCAAGCAAGGTTTCGATGATCGGCAGGGAAGTGAGAGAACCGCCCGTACCAGCGACCTTGAGTATTTTGTGATCGTCTGCACTCGCCATGTGCTTGCGGGCTTCTTCGGCCTCATCTTTTGAGATGGGACCCGTGTAGACTTTTCCGTCCACGCCGTCTTTTTCAGATGCCGCAGATTCTTTGAAGTCTTTTTTAACAATCACGTATTTATTTGCCAAACGCGCCGAGCGCTCCAACAGACGGGAGTGCAAATAGAACACGTCACCAGGGTAGGCTTCACGTCCAGGCGGACGGCGCAGAAGCAGGGAAACTTGACGATATGCCCACGCATGTTTGGAAAGATCATCATAGATGATCAAGGCATCGCGTCCGCTTTCCATAAACTCTTCACCAATGGCCGTTCCAGAATACGGAGCAATATATTGCAAAGCGGCTGATTCATCCGCAGCGGCAACAACGATGATGGTATGTTCCATCGCACCGGCGCGTTCAAGAATGCCGAGCGTACGGGCAACAGCCGCTTTCTTTTGGCCGATTGCCACGTAAATACAAACCAAATCCTTGCCTTTTTGATTGATGATCGTATCAATCGCAATGGCTGTCTTGCCGGTCTGGCGGTCACCGATGATCAACTCGCGCTGACCACGACCCACGGGGATCATCGCATCAATGGATTTGATGCCTGTCTGCACGGGAGTATCCACATCCTGGCGATACACAACACCGGGAGCGATACGTTCCACAGGGCGAAAACCGGTGGTCAAGATCGGGCCTTTCCCGTCAATTGGCTCACCCAACGCATTCACCACACGCCCGATCATCGCGTCGCCAACGGGCACAGAGGCAATGCGGTTCGTACCGCGCACAGTCATACCTTCAGTAATGCCATCGTACGCCCCCATCACGATCACACCCACACTATCTTTTTCAAGGTTGAACGCCGTACCCATCACGCCATTGGAAAACTGCACAAGTTCCTGCGCCTTGACATTCGCAAGTCCTTTTACGCGGGCAATCCCATCGCCTGCTTCCAATACAACACCAATATCGCTGACGTTTAGTTCTGGATTAAAGCCTTCAATTTGTTTCTGCAAATCACCAGTGATCTGCTTGATCAAGTCTGACATCAGGTAGCCTCCACCAAATTTCTTATTAGGTACAAGAACCCGGATAAGGGCTTTATCCGGGTATTTGTGTTTTTTTTTCGAGAACCTCTCTCAAAATATCCTTCGTGAGTAAGGGCACAAGCGTGCCAATAATACCTGAAAGGCTGATGATTGTCTAGTTACAATCATCTATTACCTTAAGAAATGTCTCATACCCTTGTTATCTATACAGCTTGTAATATACTAACGCCCGTTATTTCATCTTAAGGAGCAAAAATGACCGAGCTTTTAAATCGGGAAGAAGAAAAACCTCCCAGTCATCACATGAAACGCTATTGGAAGATCGCTATTCTCGCAAACATCAAAGAGGATGATCATCCCAAACCTGAAGGCGTGCCACCGGATGCTTTTGCGGACTTTGACCATATCGAAACAGTCGACTCGATCCGGGCCGCGCTCGAAACTGATGGCCATTCAACGGTCTTTATCCAGGCTGACAAAGACCTGCCCTTCGCTCTGCGCGAAGCACAGCCCGACATATGCTTTAATATCGCTGAAGGCCTGGGCGGCGACGCCCGCGAAGCGCAAGTGCCCGCCCTGTTGGAAATGTTTGGAATCCCATACACCGGATCACGAGTACTCACAAACGGCATATCCCTCGATAAGACCCTCACCAAACGCATCTGGCGTGACCGGCGTCTGCCGGTTGCGCCTTTTCAGGAATTCGCAACCGGCGAGGAACCGCTTCGCCCTGAATTGAAATTCCCGCTTTTTGTCAAACCCGCGCGCGAAGGCACTGGCATGGGCGTGGACATGAACGCCATTGTCAAAAACGAAAAAGAATTACGCGAACGCACACAATATATCGTCAATACTTACCAGCAACCCGCGCTGGTTGAAACATTTTTGCCGGGGCGCGAATTCACTGTCGGCATTCTGGGACGCGCCGATTCAAAACTATTCTCCCGTCATCCCGACTGGTATGAAAAAGACGGCTTTCACCGCTTCCCTATCCTTGAGCTGGATAGCAGCCGCTCTGTAACCCCGTGGGTCTATGGAAACGAAGCTAAATCAAAGGATGTGGGAGCAGATGGATCGCCCGGCTATTTCTGCCCCGCAGATATTGACCCTGAATTGGATAAAAAATTAAAATACTTTGCCTTGCGCGCCCACCAACTGCTCAATGCGCTCGATGTCTCACGCACTGACATCCGCCTTGATGATGAAGGCAATCCGCGCCTGATCGAGATCAACACCCTGCCCGGCCTGACACCAGATTATAGTGACCTATGCCTGCAAGCCAAAGCTGAAGGGATTCGATACGAAGACCTGATCCTCGATATCCTCTATCTCGGCGCAAGCCGCTGGGGAATGTTGGAACCGCGAGAATTCATATCCGAAACGCCCAAAAAGCGATAACGAACTTCGAAAAAAAAGAGGAAAGACATCTTGCGCAATGTCTTTCCTCTTTTTTAGTTACATCCGATCTCAGTCATCATCTCCACCACCGCCGTCCCCGCCTTCATTACCATCATGGCAGTTGCCGCAAGTGGCGCTATGCAGCGTGGATGTATGGCAGGTACGGCATGAGGCACCGCCGTGATTCACACCTCTTCCGCCTTCATTTGCTATACTCGGATGTGGTCCGCTATACTTTGCCGACCAGTTACTCGTAGTGTGACATGCAGCGCAATCCGTACCAAACATTCCAGCATGATAGGCGGGATCACTGTGGCAGGAAACACATGCTGACGATATGCCAAAGTACTTGCCTCCAGCATGACACCGCTCACATGCCACGCCCGCATGACGATTTGTGAGGGGGAATCCACCGTGATTAAATTTCGCATCTTTCCAATCCGTTGGAGTGGTATGGCAAATAATGCAATCGGTACCAAAGTTGCCGTTATGCGCATCATCATCCTTATGGCATGAGTAACAATCAGTGGGAGTACCCTTGAAGACTCCACCCTGATGGCAAGCCTCACACAATACTTTTGTGTGACTGCCTTCCAGCTTGAATGCAAACAAACTGTGATCCAGGTTTGCATCTTCCCAACCAGTTGGGGTATGACAGACTTCACAACTCTTGCCATATTTTCCGTCATGTTCATCTTCAGCGGAGTGGCAGGAGTTGCAATCTATTGGCGTGCCTCTGTATGAGCCATCGGTATGGCACTTCTCACAGGCAACTTCTTTATGCTCACCGACCAATTTGAAGTCGGCAAGATCGTGGTCGAACTTGGCAGGCTTCCAGCCTTCGGATGTATGGCAATCAGAGCAATCCTGCCCAAACCTTCCACCGTGCTCATCTTCAGCGGCATGACAAGAGAGACAACCCTGCGGAACAGACTGCAAGTCCAGCACCGTACGCGCATCGAGATGACATTTCGTACATGCCACTTCTTCATGTTTTCCATTTAAATTAAAAGCAAATGCCGAATGGGTGAAATCATCACCGAAGCGGTCCACTCCATCATGGCACGCAAGGCAATCTGTCCCGTAGGACAGGAGATGTGTCTGGGCGAAGACAATGTCCATATCGCTGTGGCAGTTCTGACAGGAGTCAGATGCGAATGTCTTTACATCATCCCCATGACAATCACTACAAGCGAACGGTTCATTCATCGCCTTGAGCTGGTGCCCTTTCAATGAATATCCCAGCGCATCGTGAGGGAAGACAATCCCACCCAGGTCTGTTAACGGAGCCATTGCGCCGCGATGCTCAGGATGACAATCACGGCAGGCAAGAGTCCCATTTTCATTCATAATAACGCCGTGCAATTGGGCAACATCAAACATTTGTGCGGCAATATCGGTATGGCAATTTGCGCAGCGATCTGCCATCGAGTCGGTTGACCACGGCGCTGGATGACATGCAGCACACTCAGTTATTTGCGCATGGGAATTTACGCCGCCATATACTTGTCCTGTTTCCGCATTCAATCCCCCGGCAGAAAACATTTGTGAGCCGCTGGCAAACGCAACACCGACAAGCGAAAACAAGGTGATCAATATGGCAACAATACCGGCGCCGGTAAAACATCCAAGCTTATTGTTTCTCATTCCATTCTCCTTTACGAATACAGCGCCCAAGCAACGCGCGCCAAGGCAGGAACAAAGATCACAATATTCTAAAATTAGAATCGCTTGTACATCTCACAATAAAGCCGGGATTGACTATCATTCCTATACTTACTTCTACATGATTATGGTCTTATAAACCCTGAGTGGTGTTTTCCACTCAGGGTAAAGATATTAGTCGTGCTCACGTCCATCTGCATGGCACTCCATGCAGTCTTCAAAATTCGAGACGCCTTCCTCCCGATGTTCAGAGCGGACATTTGCTTCATTATGTTCGTGACATCCATAGCAGGTGTAGCTTTTAAATCCCACAGGATGACAGGTTGTGCATGATGTATTTCTACTTTCCCCATGATCCAACGGGAAGGTATGTTCTCCGCTGAATTCGGCGGGAGTCCATGCGCTGGTGGTATGACACGTCCCACATTCCTTGCCAAATTGCCCGGCATGAGAAATAGGTTCAGCATGACAGGAAGCACATGTCGATAATATTCCGTCAAACTGCCCATTCTTATGACATGCCTCACAGTCCAGAGAAACATGAGCGCCCGTTAATGGGAAGTCACTGAGGTCATGGTTAAAGTTTGCATCATCCCAATCGTTCGGGGAATGACAGGCTGAGCAATCCGTGCCAAAATCTCCACCATGCTCATCATCGTTCTTATGACAGGAATAGCAGTCTGAAGATGTATCTTTATAAGAGTCGTTTTGATGGCAGTCTTTGCAGGCGGCTTTTTGATGTTCGCCTTCTAACTTAAAGGCAGCGAGGTTGTGGTCAAATTTATCCACTCCATTATGACAGGCGAGGCAGTCCGTCCCGAAGGATAGAACGTGCTCTTCGGTAAAAACGATATCCATTTCAACATGACAATTCTGGCAGGAGTCGGATGCAAATATTGCCACATTTTCCCCATGACAATCATCGCAAGTAAACGGCTCATTCCCCGCCTTAAGTTGGTGGTATTTCAATGAGAATCCCAGCGTTTCATGCGGGAAGACATTCCCGCTCAAGTCAGTGAGCGGAGCAGTTGGACCTCGATGATCAGGATGGCAGTCACGGCAGGCCAGGCTTCCGCTTTTTTCCAGAATGACGCCGTGCAGCTTGGCGACATCAAACATTTGTGCGGCAATATCGGTATGACAATTTGCACAGCGATCTGCCATTGAATCAGCCGACCAGGGTGCGGCATGACACGTGGAACATTTTGTTATTTGTGCATGAGCATTTACGCCGCCATAAATCTGTCCAGTTTCTGCATTCAATCCCCCGGCAGAAAACATTTGTGACCCGCTGGCAAACGCAACGCCGACAAGCGAAAACAATGTTATGAGCACGGCCACAAGACCAGTGCTCGTAAAACACCCAAGCCTGTTGTTTTTCATAACGCCCTCTATTTGAGCAGGGTCGCGTAATAAAGCGCAGCACCAATATGAACGAACGCTGATACAAACAGCGCCATGCCGATTGGGATATGTACCGTATGCCAGAGCGCCATTAATCGGCGAGCCTGTCTGAGTGCGCTCTCCGAGAGTGTGCCTTCAATTTCGAGTCCATCCATTGTGCGCGGAATCCGGGTAAAGATATATCGCCCAATAATGCCGCTGATGACAATAATGAGCGTCAGAAGTGTGACAACACCTGCCAGGCCGTTGAATTTCCATGACGAGTGCAGCAAAACCATAAATGGCCCGACCAGCCCGGTAAAAATATGGAACTGAAGCCAGGAAGACATCCTGCCCCAACTGGCACTGCGGGTGCGCTTGCGCAAACTGTAAAGTATTTCAGTCATGAACATCAAAATAAAGCCAAGGATTCCAAGGCCATGACCGAACAACTCCCCCGCCGCAGGAATCTCGCGCGTATAAAAAACAACGCCACCGTACACGATCGCAATCATAATCCCCACTCCCAATGCCCACCAGATCTCTCTACCACCACGAAGCATAACGCCCTCTCCTTTGTTGATTCAAAATAGAATCAACCCCTTGCAAAAGTCTTTTGTGCCGCTGAAGCCACAGAGAAAAAGGCATTTAGAATCTTTTCTCAAAGGTCACTGGCGCTCTGTAGCCGCTTATGCAAGAGGTTCAATATAAGATCACAAAGCTAATGTAGCTCTCCACGACATCCAAAATTGCGCAATCAAATCTGCGAGCGGCGCATTCGGCTGCATTAAGAGGTCTCGGATGGGTGAAATGTCTGCTTTGGCAGCAATCATTTTTTGCAAAGGCCTCGATAAGGTCTGATCGCCCATCAAGATTGCGCCCACCAGATTCTTCTCACTGATAAGCAAACGCATATGATTTACATCGAAGCCGCTTTGCGCGACAATTGCCTCAGGCAATTGCCGCCAAGTCTCACTATCACCGCGGGCTATGCCAATCATATCATCGTCTTTACCGTGTCCAACCACACCGATTATTGTTGTTGTTAATCCGGCCAGGCGAGTCACATTAAACGGTGCAGACTTCAAATAAGCCGTCTTCCGTCCAGCCATGTTCAAACCCGCCACCTGACCTTGTTCATGCGCCGGATTCCAAAGGCTATCCAGCACCGACTTTCCTGTCAGCGGATCGAACACCTGAGCCACATCTCCTGCCGCATAAATATTTGGATCGGTAGTCTGCATATGCTCATTCACTAATATCCCACGGTCTTTGGCCAAATTGGTTTCCTGTATCAGCTCAAGGCAGGGACGAATGCCAACGGCATAAGCCAGCATGTCACATTTCAGGGCGCGCTCATCCTGCAACACAACACCGCTTACGCGTCCATGCCTGCCGATGACTTCCTTCAACTCTGAATGATGGTGTAAAGTCACCCCTTCTTCTTCCAAACGATTTTCCACCACCTCAGACTCGTGCTTATCAAGCACATTGCTCCAATAACGGTCACCACGCAAAAGGTAATGGACCTTCATTCCACGTGCCAATAGTCCTTCAGTTAACTCAAGCGCCGTAATCCCGCCACCGACCACCACAGCGGTCTTTCCCCGCTTGGCCTGTTTCAAAATGTTTTTGGCATCCTCCAAATGATCGAGCTTTACCACACCCTCCAGTTTTGCCCCGGGAACATCCAATGGCGTAGCGCGAGCACCAATGGCGAGAAGCAATTTATCATAAACAAGACGCGACTTTCCATCTATAAGCAATGCATGATCCGAACGTAAAATGCGTGTCACCCGGCCCCTGAGGTAATTGAAGTTTAGTCTTTTGTAATGTTCCTTGGTTCGCGGAAACAAAGCTTTATCATGAAGTTCGCCGGTTAAAAAATAAGCGAGCCCGGGCCGGGAGTAATACCCATGCGGGTCATCGCTGATCATAATAATCTCGCCAACTGTATCTACAGAACGAATCGCCTCAACTGCGGAAATTCCTGCCACCCCCGCGCCGATAATCACATACCTCATTCCTTCCTCCGGGCAAACAGGTCTGTTTGGGCAAAACTTAGAACCCCGCGAGGACAGCGCGCCACACACTCGCCGCAGGTAAGGCACTCGCTATGGTTTACCGGCTCACTCCGCCAAACGTGCGCACGAACATCAATTCCGATGGGGCAGTTGTATGAACAAATTCCACACTGCACGCAGCGCGAAGATTCAGAAACCACACGTCCAGTAGTTAGGACTACGCGCTTGGAAGTATCATTTTTGAATATATTTAATAAAGCCATGGAAACTCCTCAGTAATCAGTCGTAATGTTCCTAAAAAAGTTACGGCTCGCCGCCAATTGTAGAATATTCCTGTAATGATGAGTAGCTATAAATGGCAATTTCTTAATTACAATCGCCTTACAACAAAAACAGGATTGCCTCTCAGCAACCCTGTCGTTTCGCAAAACTTGTGCCTTCAGGCTTGGTCTTACGAGAGCGGCACTACATTGGCGGCTTGTTTGCCCTTCGGGCCGTCTTCGACGGAAAACTCCACCTTCTGCTCGGCTTCGAGCTTGCGGTAACCATCGCTCTGAATGGCAGTGAAATGCACAAACACATCCTCACCGCCTTCATAACCAATAAAGCCGTAGCCCTTGGTAGCATTGAACCACTTGACTGTTCCAACAATACGCTCTGACATTTTTCATTTCTCCTGCTGATTAAAAAATTTATGCCCATCACCTTTACGCTCTCAAAGGCGAACTGGGCACGTTAAGCGCAAGATTATCATGCCTAATAATAGGTGTCAAGACTGATACCCTTACACAATTGAATTTTGAGTGACCGGAATTAAAACAGGCTTCAATTTCAGATTAGATAATTTGATTTTGAAGATAGGCAGAAGATGTGCGGCAACGGCAAGAGTGCGCTTCAACCAACGCAGACCGAGTT
>JACRBH010000115.1 GCA_016234535.1 Chloroflexota bacterium | reverse complement strand
GTGAAGATAGCCATAATGATGAACAAGGCAATATACATGCCGTATTCGCGTATGTTCTGTTGCAATAATTTTCGGGCATCTTGTAAAAAAGACATTTGAAAACTCCTTAGTAATTGGTTGCCAATTGCATGATTTTTTCCTGGGTTGCTTCAAGAATCGGTAATTCACCCGCGATTTTGCCTGAGGAAACGACGTAAACCCTGTCGCTCATGCCCAGAATCTCCGGCAGTTCAGACGAGATCATAATAATGCTCATGCCTTGTTCCACCAGCCTCGTCATGATTGTATAAATTTCATACTTTGCCCCAACGTCAATCCCCCGCGTTGGTTCATCCAAAATTAACAAGTTTGGTTTGACAAACAACCATTTACCAAGGGATACTTTTTGCTGGTTGCCGCCGCTGAGGTTCGAAACTGTCTGTTCGACACTGGGGGTTTTGATATTTAAGGAGACTCGATATTCATTTGCAATTTTTACTTCTGAATTGCCGTTGACCACGCCTCGCATTGCGATTTCCTTCAAATTTGCGATGGTGATGTTTTGTTTTACATCCTGGATCAAGATCAAGCCATCCCCTTTTCTGTCTTCAGTAACATAGGCAACACCAGCCCTGATGGCATCCTGTGGATGTCCAAAGCGTTTCTTATTGCCTAATATGGATATTTCGCCGCTAATGTTATAGCCATCCGGATTGCCAAATATACTCAATGCAAGTTCGGTCCGCCCTGAGCCCATGAGACCCGCAAACCCGACAATCTCCCCTTTATTCACATGAAAACTAATATCCTTGAGAATGGCTCTGCCAAGCGCGGGATCATAGGCGTTCCATTTTTCAACCTTGAGCACAATTTCCCCAAATTGCCTGTTTTCTCTTTTGGGATAAATATTATCTATCTCACGCCCCACCATGTGCTTTATCAACGCGTTTTCAGATACTTCGCCCTTTTGAGCTTCCAATGTGCAAATAGTCTGCCCGTCGCGTAATACTGTAACGGAATCAGCTATTTCTATCACCTCTTTTAATTTGTGCGAAATCAACACAGAGGTCACGCGATGACTTTTGAGCTCGCGCAATAGATTAAGTAGATTTTCGCTGTCATCTTCATTTAGCGCCGCGGTTGGTTCGTCCAGGATTAACAATTTAACATCCTTGCTGAGTGCCTTTGCGATTTCAACCAATTGTTGTTTGCCCACCCCCAGATCCTTTACTTTTTCGGCAAGGTTTACATTGAGCCTGACTTTCTTCAACATTTCACCTGCGCGTTTAATGGTCTCGTTCCAGTCAATCAGTGAGCCTTTTTTGATCTCATGACCGAGGAAGATATTCTCATACACTGTCATTTCAGGGATGAGCGCCAATTCCTGATAAATAATGGCGATGCCGGCTCTTTCACTATCGCCGATCCCTCTAAAATTTTGTGTTTTTCCGTTAAAGATAATATCGCCTGTATACTCCCCGTGTGGGTAGACCCCGCTTAGTACTTTCATCAGAGTTGATTTTCCCGCGCCGTTTTCGCCGACCAGACAATGTATCTCGCCTTCTTTTACTTGAAAGCTGACATTATTTAATGCTTTTACACCAGGAAATTCCTTGGTGATTTTTCTCATTTCCAGGATGGGAGTATTGTTCATAAGTGGTCACTCCTAAGAAATATAAAAGCAGATAAAAAGTCCCACAAGTTTTTGCAATCATTAGATTTGATTGAATCCACCTGCGGGACAGTACTTCCTGCTAACTGAATTATACAGGAATAGTGTTGAGTTAGTCCATCACTATTCCTGTATTGTCTAACCGAACTTATTTATTTCAAACCGGTGAAATCGCTGGCCGGATAGTAACCAGAGTCAATCAAGGCGGACTGGACATTATCCTGGGTTACGGTCACAACAACTGTCGGGTTGGCGGGAACGTCAATCTTGCCGTTGTTGTAGGAGTTCGACGCATCGGGGGTACCGCCTTTGAGGAAGGTTAGTGCAGCAGCGATGGCATCGTCAACGAGGGTGCGGACATCCTTGAAGACAGTCATGGACTGCTTGCCATCGATGATGTACTGAACGGAAGCCTTTTCAGCGTCCTGACCGGTAACGGCATAACTGGTGACATCACTGTCAGCAGCGAAGGCATCGGCGATTGCGCGGGCTGTGCCGTCGTTCGGGGCGAGGATGAAGACGTTGCCCTTGTCGGCAGCAGCGGCGGCTGTGAGGTTGGCTTCAGCCAGGTTCTTGGCAGTGGCGAAGTCCCAGTTGGTGGTGATTTGACCGATGATTGCGGCTTGTTCGTCGCGGGTGAGAGCAGCCTTATCCTGAAGAGCCACAGCTTCGCTGGAGTTCTTGATGACGAAAGTGCCGTCAGCAATCTTGGGTTGGAGGACATTCCAGGCGCCTTCGAAGAAAATGAAGGCATTATTATCGGAAGCAGCGCCGGCATACAGATAGAGCGGATTACCTGTACCGGTGGCGTTGTCAACCAAATACTGAGCCTGAGCAGCGCCAACGGAGAGGCTATCAAATGTGACATAGAAGTCAACGGCATCTGTGTCGCGAATCAAGCGGTCATAAGAGACCACTTTCACGCCGGCAGCGCGGGCAGCTTCAGCGGCAGCGCCAGCAGCAGCACCATCCTGCGGGCAAAGGATAATCACCTTGACACCCTGTGTGATCAGGGACTCAACATTGGCTTTTTCCTTGGCAGAATCACCCTGGCTAAAGAGAATCTGAACATCGTAGCCGGCAGCTGTCAGGGCTTCTGTGAAGCGTGCTTCATCCTGAACCCAGCGTGGTTCATCCTTGGTCGGTAGTACGATACCAACCTGAAATGAGGGGAATGTAAAATCGCTGGCCGGATAGTAACCAGAGTCGATCAAGGCGGACTGGACATTGTCCTTGGTTACGGTCACAACGACTGTCGGGTTGGCGGGGACATCGATCTTGCCGTTGTTGTAGGAGTTCGATGCTGTAGGGGTTTTGCCTTCAACGAAGGAAACAGCGGCGCTAATCGCATCGTCAACGAGGGTGCGGACATCCTTGAAGACAGTCATGGACTGCTTGCCATCGATGATGTATTGGACGGAGGCTTTCTCAGCATCCTGACCGGTAACGGCATAGCTGGCAACATCACCATCAGCGCCGAATGCATCGGCGATTGCGCGGGCAGTACCATCGTTCGGGGCGAGGATGAAGACGTTGCCCTTGTCGGCAGCAGCGGCGGCGGTGAGGTTGGCTTCAGCCAGGTTCTTGGCAGTGGCGAAATCCCAGTTAGTGGTGACTTGGCTGATGATTTTGGACTGCTCATCGCGGGTAAGTGTGGCCTTGTCCTGAAGGGCAACAGCTTCGCTGGAGTTCTTGATAACGAAAGTGCCGTCAGCAATCTTGGGTTGGAGAACATTCCAGGCGCCTTCGAAGAACAGGAAGGCATTGTTATCGGAAGCGGCACCAGCATAGAGATAAAGCGGGTTGCCTGTGCCTGTGGCATTGTCAACCAGATACTGAGCCTGAGCAGCGCCGACGGAAATGCTGTCGAAGGTGACATAGAAATCAACCGCGTCTGTGTCGCGAATCAAGCGGTCATAAGAGATCACTTTCACGCCGGCAGCGCGGGCAGCTTCAGCGGCAGCACCAGCGGCAGCACCATCCTGCGGGGTGAGGATGATAACTTTGACGCCCTTGGTGATCAGAGATTCAACATTGGCTTTTTCCTTGGCGGAATCACCCTGGCTGAAGAGAATCTCCACGTCGTAGCCAGCAGCTGTCAGTGCGTCTTTGAAGCGGGTCTCATCCTGCACCCAGCGTGGTTCATCCTTAGTCGGTAGTACGATGCCGACTGCGAGTTTTGTTTCCGGGGCGGCGGTTGCTTTTGCGCCGCAAGCGGCAAGTGCGAAAGATGCAATCACCAGGATGCTCAATAGTGCGAATAACTTTTTGTTCATTCTTCTCTCCTAATAATTTGTTTCTTAAAGGTTAACGACAGTTGCACTGAATTGAAGATTTACCAGCTAGCGCAATCACCTCCTTTCAAGAAGGGAAAAAAAGCGAAGTAATACGTTCATTTGGAACGTTTTACTTCGCCAATAAACTTGCCTAATACTCACAAATCCCATTAATCAAGGAGACTCACTTTCTAATTATTCGAGCATAAAGCGATAATATCTATTTGTGTTTGGATTATTTTTTTAATCAGTATATGGTTTTT
>JACRBH010000114.1 GCA_016234535.1 Chloroflexota bacterium | reverse complement strand
GATCAAATCCTCCTGACCCAGCGGAATATCCACAGATTCGATTCTCTTTGTTGTGAATGGGATCGGCTTTAATTCGACGCTGGTTGTCTCGTAGACTCGAGTCACATGGATTTGACCATCGGAAGGCGGCGCTTCATTTTCTAACGGGGAGCTGGTGTCTGCGCCAATGAGCGGAATCCCAGCTTCGGCAAGGACCTCGCCAACTGTCCCTGCGGCAGAGCGGACTTTCAATGTGCTTTCGCCAACACTGATAGTTAAGTCGCGCGCGGGCGTATAGGTTATGGTCATTGACTGTGTAATGGCAGTTTCCGCTGGTGGATCGAATAGATCGTTTGTATCGAGCGAATAACCCGCTTCATTCAACGCCTGTCCCACTGTAAATGCCGAGGATTGAATCGCTTGTTGTCCCTGCGATGTGACAATGTTGAGAGTTACTGCCCGCCGAAGTTGTAATTGAATATATCCCGTGGAAGGCAGAGATTGGTCAATGGGAAACGGGACGCCATTTAAAAGAACGCGATCATTTGGCTGGGGCGCAATCCCATTTTGTGTAAATAAAATCAATGGCACGCGCTCAGCCGAAGTGACGTGCTGGATTTGTCCGCCGTCAATGATCGTGATGGAGGATGGTGCTTGCGGCTGACACGAAATTAAGAGGAACGTCAACAACAGGACCAGCCAGCGAAGAGATTTCATGGATGGAATTATAAACTACTGCACTTGCCTTAAAATACTGTGATGCCTCGAGTAAAAACCGCGTCTACTTTCGTAACGCGACATTTATGTCGCTCTGTCAAGCCAAGCGACATAAATGTCGCGTTACAGGTTCTTGTTTCTTAGCCGGGTGTGGCTTACTCGTTTGAGAAAGAAACAGCTTTAAGTAGCATTCTCCCGCTACTCTTCGCAATCTTCGTCTTCACAGTCACATTCCAATCCACTGGCTTTCTCGAAGGATTCATGCCCTTCCTTTATGGAGAAGTAGATCAAGCCCAATGCGCCGATGCTGTCTATAAAGCCAAAACCTGTCAGTTCATAGACCAGACTTGACGCCAGCAATACCAGCGACATGTAAATGCAGACCATCGTGCAATTCGCGTCTGCCAGAATCGGGGTTGACTTAAGCGCGCGCCCGACTTTGCGTTTTCCCAACACAAGCGCCCACATCACCGCAATGGATACCACGGAAATGATGAGACCGGGCAGGGTGGTTTGCGGTTTGTGCGTGGTGAAAAGATTGTAAATGGCGGTTGCGCCCAGTCCAACTGCAAGAAGATAAAACGCCGTTCCCGTAATCCGCAAGGCAGTGATCTCAAAGCGCGTACGAGACGTATCTGGGTTCTGTCGAATGCGAATCACCATCGCGAGAATCCCGATGCCAGACATGACCTCAATAAATGAGTCGACGCCGAAACCGAAGAGAGTCAACGCTTCATCGCTGATGCCGAAGAAGATCGAGATCAATCCCTCCGCGATGTTGTAAAAAACAGTAAAGACGGCAAGCCAAAGGGCGAATTGCCAATAATTTGCCTGAACGTTTTTTTGAGAGAGTATGGTCATGGAACTCCTTTTAGGTTGTCCAGTGTAATCAAATAAGGATGAATGTGGAAGGCAAAAATACCTTGCTGGTCACGTTTCAAGCGTGACCTGCAAGGATTTTCCTGTCCCTGACAGTCCATACATCCGATGCGAATTGTTCGATGAAATAACGGTCATGGACCACAGCCAGGATTGTCCCTTTGAAATTGGCGAGTGCTTCCTCGAAGCGGGCGCGTGAAGGGATGTCAAGGTGATTAATGGGCTCATCGAGCAGCAGGAAAGTGCATCCCTGCGCAACAAGCAAGCCAAGCTGCAGGCGTGCGCGTTCACCGTATGAGAGTTCGCGTGTCGGGCGCAGGGGATCGTCATCCTCGAATAGAAAATAGTGCAGGAAGTTCCGCGCTTCGGTTTCGTTGAAGGGCGCAACGCTTTGAATGGTTTGCAAGGCGCTGAGATTTGGGTCGAGCAATTCCTGCTCTTGAGTCATATATCCGAGTTTGACGGTTTGACCAAGTTTGAGCGTGCCTGTCAGCGGCTCCAGTTTTCCAGCAATCGTGCGGATAAGCGTGGTCTTGCCTGAGCCGTTGGGACCCGTCAAGGCGATGCGCTGACCTGCGCGGATGCTGAGATTTAGATTCGTCAGCAGGGGCTTATCGCTCGAATAGCCAATCGAGAGGTTATCGATGAAAAGCACGTTCCTGCTTATGTTGTCACTTGACGCAAATTCAAGTTTCAATTGCCAGGATGGTTTTGGTTTCTCCACACGTTCATTGGATTCGAGATAACGATCCAGTTTTTTCTCGCGGGATAACGCTTTTCTGGCAACCTTTTTGGCAATTCGGCGCACACCCGGTGTGCGGGGCGTCGTTGACATTTCCACGCGCAGGGATTGTTGTTTTGTGCGATTGATATCCTGTTTCATGCGGCGGATTTCATATTCCTGGTCACGCCAGGTTGATAGTTGTTTATTCTGTTCCCTTAGATATTGTTCGATGTAATCTGAATAGTTTCCCTTATAGGCGCGGATTGTATGAGTCTCCGGGCTTAGATCGAGAATGGAGGTGACGGTGTTATCTAAAAACGCGCGGTCATGCGAGACGATCAATGCTGCGCCGTTGAAGGATGTCAACCAGTCTTCGAGCCATTCGAGCATTTCGATGTCGAGATGATTTGTTGGCTCGTCGAGTAGCAGGAGATGCGGCTCTTCAAGTAAAACGCGCGCCAGCATGAGTCGGGTCTTTTGTCCGCCGCTGAGGTGGGAGATGGGAGTGTCGAGGGGAATATTGTTTAATCCCAAAGGTGCGAGGATTGAGGATGGCGGAAAGTGAAAGGATGAAAGACGGGTGAGAGTCTCGTCATATTGATATTGAAGCGTAGAGTCGTTTGGGTTTGTGGATAATGCCAAAGCGAGGGAAGTGACCTCAGCTTCGAGTTCCGCTTGAGAAACAGTATCAACTTTCAGCGCGATTTGAAGCGTCAGTTCGGGGGGCAGGTCCATTCCCTGGGCGAGATATCCAACCCGAAGATTGGTGCGCGTCGAAGAGACATTCCCACGCTCCGCGTCTGGTTTTTCGATGCCGGCGAGGATGCGCATGAGTGTGGTCTTGCCCGAGCCGTTTGGGCCAATGAGACCGACGTGTTCGTTTGAATTGATGTTGAAGTTAATATTTTGAAGGATCGGCTGGATGCCGTAACTTTTGTGGAGGTTGTGAATACTTAGCATGGTGACTCCTGTTTAAAAAAGAAAACCGAGGGCAGGCCTCGGCTGGAATCAAAATAACGCAGCGGGTTAATGCCCTAAAAACTTGGTTGACTACAGGATCACTATCATTCGCATCACTCCATTTGTTAGCGCCGAAATTATATCACCTCAAAAGTCAGGTCGGGTAAAATAGACTCATGAAACTTCCCATGATTACCAGTTTGTCCAATCCGCTTGTGAAGCAGGCGCGCGCGCTGCACCAAAAGAAGGCCCGCAATGAAACGGGACTATTTCTCGTAGAAGGAATTCATCATGTGGGCGAGGCTTTTGCAGCAGGATGGGAGATACAGTCTGTGCTGTATGCCTCTGGACTACTGACCAGCCCCTTTGCCCATGATTTGATTTCACGCCTCTCTTTTCAGCCTCAACCGGTCACTCCGCAAGTGATGGAATCGATGGCTGACAAGGAAAATCCGCAGGGCATTATCGCAATTGTTCGCCAAAGAAAAGCAAAGTTAAGTGAGCTGAAACCTGTCACGCGCGCCGTTGCGCTTGTCTCTCCGCAAGACCCTGGCAATGTTGGGACCATCCTCCGCACGCTGGATGCTGTTGGCGTGGATGCGCTCTTTATGCTGGATGGCGGTGTGGAGCAATATCATCCCAGCGTTGTCCGCGCCAGCATGGGGACAATTTTCTGGAAGCCGATGGTCCAAACGTCATTCAATGAATTTCTTGGCTGGGCGCGTGATGGAAAATATCAACTCATCGGCACATCTGCCAAAGCGGACGTGGACTATCGTTCACTCACTCCGCAAGAACCGTGGATTTTGGTTTTAGGCAACGAGCAAAAAGGATTGTCGCCTGAGCAGACTTCCGCCTGTGATGTGACTGTGTCATTGCCGATGCAGGGACGTGTGAGTTCTCTCAACCTTGCAGTTGCGGCGGGGGTGTTGTTGTATCAGTTTGGGAAATGATGTATTTGATCTTGTGTGTGTTTCATTTCAGTTGAAACCGTCCCGAAGGTTGGTAAAAATGACCAGGTTTTCTCAAGAAAACCTTCGGGACGTTCCTTCCTTCACAATTTGATTGTGTGTAACGTAAAAGGCATTGGAAAACCACTGGTTTTCCAAGACCTTTGGTTTTAGATCGTTTGCCATTTGAGCAGGAAGTATTCACCTTCTCGATAAATTGCAAAGAGCCCGCCAACATGTCTCCAAGGATCATTTGAATCTGAAAGCCTTATTGTGATGGTAGTCCAATTGATTGAATAATCGACATACTGAACCGAAATTTCAACAAATGCGACAGTTTTTAACTCGTCCGCATGATCTATGAATATATTATCCACCCGATAGTCTGTTATAGGGTTACTCGAAATAACGCCCGTTTTGTATTTTTCCAGCCATTGGCTTACCAAAACCTTAAACAAATCTTCATCCGAGTAATTGAGAGCATTATTCTTGGCAATAGTGGCAAGCGTGCCGCTCAAAAAATTAGGGTCGGCCGTGGAGATTGGTGTAGGAGTATTAACTTCCCATTTCTTAGCGAAGGTTGATGTTGGAGTAACGGGAAGGGGCGTGAAGATAATTGGGGTAATGACCGTAACAGGAGTAGTTGTAAGAGGTAATGTGTTGGCCGTGGCGGGGTTAGGGTATGCTGGTGACGTTGTGTTGGGTACACAACTGGCTAGAGTAAATAGCAAAGCAATGATAATCAATGAAGGTAAATAGTTCAGGCGGCGCATGTTGTCTCCCTTTTTTGTGATGCAGTCATTGTAACAAAAAAGCCTCCTCGTTGCGAGCAGGCTTTTTTGTACGATCAATTTTCAGTTGAAAAGAACAGAGAAGTCCCTGAGCAATGTCGAAGGGCTAGAACTCATCTTCTTCTTCGTCATTCAGCCAGTCATCGTCCTCATCATCCCCATCTTCTTCTTCCCAGTCTTCAGTTTCTTCTTCCTCGTCCCAGTCGTCATCTTTTTTGACGACACCGTCGGTGGCGGAGTAGGTATTGCATCCAGTGTCTGGATCCAACTCCACGGCGGCGGCAGAACAATAACCTTCGTCCACGAACACGCAATCTACGTAGTGACACTTAATACGGGGCATTTAGCTTCCTCCTAAGATTGGGGTTGTTTGATTAGGCGAATGACAGCAATCATGAAAATTATAGTCATTGCAGCCTGTGATGTAAGACAAAACGGACAAATCGCCTTGAGCAGCGCAACTTCAACGTAGATCAACCAGACAGTGAAAAGAAAACCTGTCAACGCCATGCCGAAGATCATCAGCGTGCCATTTTGTTTGAAGAACGAATTTCTATTTTCAAAAAAATGCACAGCTAAAATTGCCAGATAACCGATCACGCCGATGATCGCCACAGGGATTCCATTTACTTCAGAATACTTGCTGGCATTCACTGTTGAACAATCACCGGAGCCGAGGCACATCGAATCGTTGGATGTGAGTTTGTAAATAGTCATGTAAATTGAAACCAATACACCCAGAACCACGAGCACAACCGAACTACGATACAACCATTTTTCCATGTTTCCTCATAGTAGTATGGCCTCAACTTCCCGACCAACAGGCACGCATTTTACACCAGCGGGGATAATTAGTAAAGCATCCGCCTGAACGAGAGAAAGCAGATTCCCCGAACCCTGGTGACCCGTCAACTTTGCGAAATGGATTCCGTTTTCAGTACGGACTTTGGCCCGCAGATAACTCTCGCGCCCATCAGACAGGACTTCCTCCTCGCATCTTACTTTAACGGTTTGTCTGGTCCCGTCCAATTGGCCGCTCAGCCTCTCCAGCACGGGACGAACAAAAACCTCAAACCCAACAAACGCCGAAACAGGATTGCCCGGCAATCCAATGAACGGCTTGCCGAAATATTCACCGAACGCCAGCGGTTTGCCCGGCCGCATGTGTACACGCCAGAAATCCATTTTGCCGTTGGCTTCGATAACTTCTTTTACAAAATCGAATGCGCCTACACTGACGCCGGCGGATGTGATGATCAAGTCCACATTTTCGTTGACCGCTTTTTGCAGCAAGCCTTCCACTGATTGACGCGTATCTTTTGCCACGCCTAATCGAAGGACATCCGCTCCTGCGTTTTGGATGAGCGCGCCGATTGCATAAGAATTCGAATCGTGAACCTTTCCTGGGGTTAGCGGTGTACCCACCTCAACTAGTTCATCGCCGGAAGAGAGCAACGCGACGCGCGGTTTTTTATGCACCTTTACATTTGCAAACCCAAGCATGGCAAGCAGCCCCAAATCCTGCGGCTTGAGGATGTGTCCTTTTCGTAAAACAACATCGCCCGCATGTAAGTCTGTTCCGCGAGCGCGGATGTTTTCGCCTGCTTTCACGGTTCTTGTAAACGAAACAGTTTGCGGAGCGGCTGTGCCGGCTTCATGAAAATTGGAATCGGTATCTTCAATGGGAATGACTGCGTCTGCGCCTGCGGGAACTTGCGCGCCCGTCATGATCCGCGCAGACTGGCCTTGCGCGAGAGTCACTGTCGGCGCTGACCCGGCCGGGATGTCAGCGACCACGCTCAAGGTTACGCGTGATGCGTCTGCGCCGATTGATGAGTCAGATGCCCGGATGGCGAATCCATCCATGGATGAGTTGTCAAAAAGGGGGAGGTCATGCGGCGCAGTTACATCCACTGCCAGTATGCGATTGGCGCACTCGATCAGCGGAAGGGATTCTTCTGCGGTGGCTTGAAAGTGGGAGAGGATGCGCTCGCGCGCTTCAGTCACTGATAACATGGCTTTGGCGGCGGGATTATAACGCTTTTAGCCGGGGTTGGAGCGATGCGCTTCCATTACGTTGGG
>JACRBH010000113.1 GCA_016234535.1 Chloroflexota bacterium | reverse complement strand
GTCGAACATTGCTTTTTTTACTTCGGGGTTGCGATAGTTCAAGTCGGGTTGAAAGGGGAGGAAACTTGACCAGTAATATTGATTCCGTTCTTTTGCGTAATGCCAGCCACTGCCGCCTGTCATGCTTTTCCAGTTGTTTGGTTTTTTCTCCCCCCAATTTCGCAGAAATTGGGGGGAGCCAGAGGGGGGACGCCATATATACCAATCTGCTTTGGGATTATTGCGCGAGGAACGCGACTCTTTGAACCAGTCATGTTCGATGGATGTGTGGTTCATGACCATGTCGAAGACGATTCTCATTCCGCGCTGGTGGACTTCGTCAATTAGCCGCAGGGCATCGTCCATTGTGCCGTATTCGGGAGCGATGTCAGTGTAGCTGCTGATATCGTAACCAAGGTCAGTTTGCGGCGAGGAAAAGAACGGGGAAATCCAAAGGGTCTCGAATCCCAATTCATGAAGATAATCCAGTTTTGAGAGAATGCCTTTTAAGTCCCCGATCCCGTCATGGTTGCTGTCGTAAAACGAGCGCGGATAAATTTGATAGATGGTTGTTTTGTGAACCCAGGGCAGGCGCATGTTTTAGTTCGATGGTTCAAAAATGCAAACGCGATTTCGGCCGCTTTGTTTTGCCCGATACAGTGCCTGATCGGCGGCGTCGATTAGTTTTGTCAGGGATGAAAACTGGCCGGTGGTACATGCCGCGCCGAGGCTGATCTGAACCGAGAATGACTCCCCGTTTTCCAGCGATATTTGCGTTGATGCGGTTCGGACCCTAACGCGCTCCGCCACTGTGACTGCATCCTTGAGCAGCGTATCCGGCAGGATCAGGAGAAACTCCTCGCCGCCCCAGCGCCCGACACGATCATAATTGCGCAGGTCTTCCTTGAGAATTTTTGCCGCCTGTCTTAATACCTCATCCCCAAGTTTGTGCCCGAAGCGATCATTGACATTCTTGAAACGGTCAATGTCAAGCAGGATGACGCTCATGGCACGCTCCTTTCGGCGGGCCATGCTGAACTCGGCCTCGGCAAAATCCTCGATTGCCCTGCGGTTCAGAAGACCTGTCAGGCCATCGTGCAGGGCAAGGTCTTCCATTTGCTGTCGCGCCTGCATGAGCTGCTCTTCGAGCCTTAGGATGCGCATTCCGCTCGCGACTCGCGCGACGAGTTCCCTGCTGTTGAAGGGTTTGGTCAAATACTCATCCGCGCCGGATTCCAGGCCGAGAACGATATTATCCGTATCGTCCATGGCTGTGAGCATGATGATATAGGTGTAACTTTTTTGCCCGCTTGTCCGAATTTTTTGCACCAGTTGCGGACCATCGAGGCCGGGCATCATCCAATCGGTGACAACCAAATGAAATGGTTCCTGTTGAAATAGCTCCCAGGCGGCCTGGCCGTCTTCCGCTTCCACGATTTCATACCCCGCTTCAAGCAGACTTTTTTTTACCATTCGCCGGTAAATCATTTCGTCTTCAACGATGAGTATCTTCATGGTTTATGTTGCTACTATAGCACTATTTTTATGGATTACCATGGATTCAATTGTGCAATCTTGCATGGCAGCTTTGATTTTTCCCATGCTAAATTGACCTTGCAAGCTATGAAAATGTCGTTGCGAGGAGGGCTCTTGTTCTTCCCGACGAAGCAATCCCCTGTATTTAGGAGACTGCTTCGGCAAAAAACAAGAGCGCCTCGCAGCGACATATTGAGTAGTGCGGCCTGACAAAAGTATTGGTTGCTTTTCACGTAAAAAAATGTCACAATATGTCAGGTCGTTTTGATGGGGAACTTTCCCCGCAAACGAACCGTCCATTTGGCAAAAGAACATGACGATCAGAGGAGCGGAGGGCCTATGACATAATCAAAAAAATTGAAGCACAGCGGGACGCCGCCTGCTGGTCTTGGCACTACTCAAAATAAAAATTTCACAGGAGAAGAAAATGATCGCCTTACGCAAAGCCATTGGCTTTAGTGTTCTACTTATATTGCTGTTCACCTCCGCTTGTGGGGGAGCCGCGGCAACCGAAGCCCCACCCTCAAATGATTATTCTTACGCACCCGCTGCGACCGAAGCCCCTGTAGCGGAATCCCCGTTCCAATCGCCACCCCAATCACTGTCCCAGCCTACGCAATCGCTTTCTGCCGCGCCCCAGTCAAGCGGAAAATCCCCTTCAAGTAATGAACCGTATGACATGTTCTTCCAGGACTATGGAGTGAATCCGTCCATAGATACCGAAGACGACAACCTGTCCACTTTTGCGCTGGATGTGGATACAGGGTCATACACCGTCATGCGAAATTATATAAATGATGGAAACCTGCCGCCCGAAGATTCTGTCCGTGTGGAGGAGTACGTCAATTATTTCGATCAGGGGTACGACTCGCCTCCCGCGCATCAGGCATTTGGCATTTATATTGACGGCGGGCCTTCACCTTTCACTGAGACCGAACGCTACGATATGATGCGCGTTGGCATTCAAGGCTATCAGGTTGCAGAGGAAGATCGTAAGGATGCCGCGCTGACTTTTGTGATCGATGTCTCTGGCTCGATGGATATGGATAACCGCCTCGGTCTGGTGAAACAATCACTTGAAATGCTTGTCGAGCAATTACATCGGAATGACACGGTCAGCATTGTTGTGTATGGAACGGAAGCGCGTGTCGTTCTCGAACCGACAAAGGGTTCCGATTCTGACAGAATTCTCTCAGCGATATACAGCCTCCAGCCCGAAGGTTCCACGAATGCCGAAGCAGGGATCCGCCTTGGCTACGGCATGGCGATGGAAGCCTTCAGCCGTGATGGAATTAATCGCGTGATCCTGTGCTCAGACGGCGTGGCAAACGTCGGCCAGACAGAAGCGGATGCGATCCTCGAAGAGATTCACCGCCACGTCGAACGCGGAGTCACACTCACCACCATCGGCTTCGGCATGGACAACTACAACGACACACTGATGGAACAGCTTGCCGATAACGGCAATGGATTCTATGCTTATGTAGATGACCGAGCTGAGGCTCGCAAGCTTTTTATCGATGAGATCACAGGCACTTTGCAGACCATTGCCCTGGATGCAAAAGTGCAGGTTGAGTTCAACCCTGAAACAGTTTTACGCTATCGGCTGGTCGGTTACGAAAACCGCGCCGTCGCAGATGATGAATTCCGCGACAACTCTGTAGACGCAGGCGAGATCGGCGCGGGACATTCCGTCACAGCGTTATATGAGATCAAACTCCACCCTGATGTCCACAGCGGAAAGATCGCCACAGTCTTCATGCGTTGGGAAGACCCCGACACACATCAGGTCGTTGAGATTTCGCAGGATTTTGACGCGGGTCAAATGGCTTTTGATTTTGAAGAGTCCAATCCTTATTTCCAACGCGCTGTGGTGGTAGCTGAATATGCCGAGATCATGAAAGGCAGTTACTGGGCTGAAGGAAGTTCGTTTGACCATGTGTACGATGAAGCGAAGCGCATCAGTAAATATTTGTATCGCGATGATTATATGGATGAGTTTGTTGGACTTGTCCGCGATGCAAAACGGATGAGGTAGTTACGAAACGTACACTTCCATATAGAATATCATCAAAATAACAACTCCCCGTTCCAAGAACGGGGAGTTGTTTACTTGTTTACGCGCCTGCCTGCTTACGTATTTTGAGTTCGTAAAATTATAACTTCCCGCAACCTCGTCCTTGCGAGCCCGATAGGGCGAAGCAATCTCCTTTTTGTGGGGAGATTGCTTTGTTGGGAAGTTCACCCTCCTCGCAATGACGAAGTTATTAATTTATTGACCCTTACCTGTCTACCTGTTTACTTCTTTACTTATACTTCCAATTCTGCGCGCCCCAGCTCATGGAACCCCATGTGCTGAGAATGTACCCTTCAAGATTGTCGGCAACGCCGTAGTTATCCTGGAAGAGATAGAGATAGACTTGCGGCATATCGTCAATGACGGCCTGACCAATTGTGCAGTAGGCATCTTTGCGAGTCTGTGTGTCAAAACTGCTGCCGGCAACGTCGAGCGCGGCATCTACATCTGTGTTTTCCCAGCGGAAATAATTTCCGCCCGTTGGATTTTCAGCAGTGGGGATACGGGTCGAATGATAGGCGTCAAAGTTGTAGCCTTGCGGCTCAGTGGTGAATCCGCGGTCAAAGATCAGCATGTCATAGTCGCCAACTGCGCGCGGAGAGTTGTCTTCAAATGTGCCGAAGATGATCGAGAAGTCATAGTTCTGAATCCGCGCTTCCACGCCGACAGCTTTGAGGTTCTCGACGATAAATTCCTCGGTGAGTTGCAGCGGATCGAAAGCCGTATACCCTTGCAGTTCGAGAGAGAGGCGGGTTCCGTCTTCGGCATACATCGCATCCTTTGCCACACGGATGCCGTCATCGCCCATCACCCAGCCAGCCTCGTCCAATAATTGATTTGCTTTGTCAGTATCAAAACCGAACTTGCGCGGCAGGTCGCATTGATACCAGCCGTACGCAAACGGATTGGTTGAATCGCTGACGCTGCCTTTCAATACATCCTGTTGCAGGGATTGATAATTGATCGCGCTGGCAATCGCCTGACGCACGCGAATATCGCCAAGGATTGGGTGGGGCGTTGCGGCAGTTGGGTCGCCATCGAACGGCGCGCTCAAGTTGAAGTCAATTGCCATGTTCCAGATGCCGGGGATGAGATGCTGCGTGGCTTTGCCCTTGAGCAATTCATCGTAATCAGCTTTGAACTCGCCCGGCCATAACTGGAACTGCGCTTCGCCATTCAACATCATTGCGGTTTGCGCGGCGGGTTCAGGAACAATGGCAAAGACGAGCGAATCCAAATATGGTTTTCCTTCTTCGTAATAATTCGGATTGCGCGTCAGGGTGATACTTTCGCCTGAGGCCCAGTCGCTGACAACAAATGGGCCTGCGCCAACAGGATTGCGATTCCATTCCCAGTTTGCCATATCTGCTGGTTCGCCGGTGGCGTGACGCGGGAACAAGCCATAAGCAAATTGATCGAGATAACCGGGATACGGTTCAGAGTAGGTTAACACAGCAGTCAGATCATCAGGCGTTTCAACAGATGCGATGAGATCGAATCCGCTTGTGCCAACCAATGCGCCCGCATCGGGATTTGACAGTACTTCAACCGTGAACTTGATATCGTCTGAAGTGAGCGCCTCGCCGTCAGACCACTTGAGTCCTTCGCGCAGTTTCCATGTCACTGTTTTGTAGTCTGCGGATAATCCGCTGTTATCGAGCGTGGGTAATTCCTGCGCGAGTACCGCAGCGTATTCGCCTTTTTCATTGATGGTGGCGAGACCAGTCATCATGGTTGCTTCAGCGACCTGGCGGACAATGGCCGCATCAGCCATAAAATAATTGAGCGTGGTCGGTTCTTCGGGGATGATCAATGTGACGGCTCCGCCTCCTCCGCCACCCGAAGCTGCTTCTGTTGCCGGGGCATTTTCTCCGCTTGCAGGTGGTTCGGTGGCGGGCGCATTCCCTCCGCCCCCACATGCGCTGAGCACGAGTCCCAGTATTACGAACAGGGTCAAAAATTTTAGTTTCATCTCTTCTCCTTTGTCTATGATTATGTCATTGCGAGCGCACTTTGCGAAGCAATCTCCTGTTATGAGAAGATTGCTTCGTCGCGAAGAGCGCACCTGCCCTGGCGGGTGGTGCCAGGGAGAACGCTCCTCGCAATGACATCTTACTTCTCCGCATGAATTACATACGGATCAAACGCATCGCGCAAACCATCGCCGATGTAATTGATTGCCATGACGGTGATGAAGATCATTAGCCCGGGGTAGAACGCGATCCACGGGGCGCGGAAAACTTGATTCTGCGCGGTGGCTAAAATGCTGCCCCAGGTTGGGGTGGGGGGCTGGACGCCAAAGCCCAAATAACTTAATCCCGATTCGGTGATGATGGCCGATGCCATTTGCAGCGTCCCGCTGACAACAATCGGACCAATGCAATTTGGCAGGATGTGTTGAATGATGATGCGTGAACTGCTTCCGCCAAGCGCGCGGCAGGCCGTTACAAATTCACGTTCACGCAAGACGATAAAGAGTCCACGCACGAGACGGGCTGGCCACATCCACGATAACGCGGCGATGATGATGATAACGATCAGCACGCTGTTCTTCAGCCACGGCACCTGCTGTTCGCGCAGGAACGCACCGAGGATGATCAGCACGAAGATGGTGGGGAAGGTTAGGAAAGCGTCGGTGGTGCGCATGAGAACAGAGTCGACCCAGCCGCCGAAGTATCCGCTCAATGCGCCGACCAGAACACCCAAAGCGATGGACAGGAAAGTTGAAAGCAGACCAACTGTCAGGGAGACGCGACCGCCGTATAAGATTCGCGTGAATACGTCGCGCCCTAATTCGTCCGTCCCAAACCAGTGATCCATGCTTGTTTTTTGGAAACTGTTGGTCGGCTCCTGATCGGTCGGGCTGTATGGAGTTGTAAATGCAAAAGCGGATGCGAGCATAAGCAGAGCCAGAACTGCGATGGCAATGCCCGCGAGTTTGTGCTTGAAGAAGCGGCGCAGGATAACGCGCGCCATGCTTTGTTCTTGAATGATGGGTTCATTCATATTTCACCCGCGGGTCGAGCCAGCCATACGCGAGGTCGGCGAGGATGTTGCAAAAGATGATGAGCACTGCGGTGATCATGACAACGCCTAGTAGAACAGGGTAATCACGTCCCTTGGCGGCATCCCAAAAGAGACGCCCCATGCCGGGCCATGAAAAGATCGTCTCGACAAACAGTGCGCCTGCGAAGAGACTTGGCAGGTCGAGCGCGATGAGAGTCACCAGCGGAAGGATCGCGTTTTGAAGCGCGTGTTTGTAATATACGGAATTGGAACTCGCTCCTTTTGCCTTCGCCGTGCGAACATAGTCTTCATGCAAAACATCCATCATGCTGGAGCGTAGGAAACGCGAATACCATGCAATCCAGCCAAGGCTTAATGCTGTAACGGGCAGCACCAAATGCCAGAGCGTATCGAGGATATCACCTTCCTTGCCGCGTGTGTTCATGCCGCCGACGGGGAAGAAAGGTATATCCGTCCAGGGATTTTTAAGCGTGACATAAAAGATCACGATCAATCCCAGCCCAAGCCAATACACGGGAATGGATTGTCCAATAAATGTGATCGTAGTCATGGAATAGTCAAACAGGGAGTATGGTTTGCGCGCAGAAAATATTCCGATTGGGATCGCAATGAGTAGTGTGAGGAAAAACGATGCGCCGACCAGTGTCAGTGTGTTTGGAATTCTCTCCGCGATCATATCGTTGACAGGACGATGAAATTTAATGGATTGACCCAGGTTGCCTTTGAACATATCGCCGATCCATCTGCCATATTGAACAGGAAGAGGATCATTTAATCCCAGCTTTTCTTCAATGGCTTCGATCTGTTCCTTCGTAACATTTGGGTTGCGCCGCGCAGAGGTCAACGGGCCGCCCGGCGCGGAACGCACAAGGAAGAACAGTAATATGCTGATGATGAAAAGAATTGGAATGGTTTGCAAAATACGTCTTATGGCGTAGGTGAGCATGAGTGTTCCTTGTATGTCGTTGCGAGGGCGGTAGCCCGAAGCAATCTCCTTGTTGACGTGGAGGTTGCTTCGCCAAAGAGCGGCTCGCAACGAAGTGACAGCTTACGCCTCAAATACAATTTTTCCATCTACAATTGTCATCACGGCTTTGGCTGTCAAAATATCTTCCTGCGGTATGGCAAACAGGTCATGCGAGAATAACACCAGGTCCGCGAGATAGTTTTCCTTGATCTGTCCTTTTTCGTTTTCCTTGAACTCTGCGTAGGCGGCGTCACGGGTATACCCGAGGATGCATTCCTCCAAAGTCAATCTCTGATCGGGATCAGCGGGCGACCATAACTCGCGGTTGAGCGCAACATGTAAATTGATCATCGGGTCGAAGGGCGCCACTGTCCAGTCACTGCCGAGGGTGAGATGCGCGCCTGCGTTTTTGATGTCGCGCCAGGCGAAAGATTTATTCCAGCGTTCTTTGCCTACACGGGCAGGCCAGACGTCACCTTCGGAAATACTGAACGGTGCATGACTTGTCTGCATGGATGCGATCACATCCAGTTGTTTGAAGCGCGGCAGGTCATCGGGATGAATGACTTCGATATGCTCCACGCGATGACGGCTGTCACGCTTCCCATTTAACTTTTGGACTGCCTCGTACCCATCGAGAGTTCGCCTCACTGCGCCATCACCGCAGCAATGGACGAAGATCTGCAATCCCAATTTATCGGAAGCCGCCGCCATGCGAGTGAATTGTTCAGGAGAGAAAATGCCGTCGGGATTCGCTTCGGGATTGTCTGCATAGGGTTCAAGGTTTAGTGCTGTGTAGGATTCCCACACACCGTCCATAAAGAACTTTACCGCGCCGCCGCGTGCGAAGTCGCCTTGAATCTCTGCCATCTTTGCTGCTTCGGCTAGATTTTCCACCGATGTCTCTGGTTTGATGTGATATGGGGTATAGACGCGCAGGGTCATTTCGCCTGCGTCTTCCAATGCGGCATAGACCATTAATTCGTCCAAATCTCCGTTCATGTTGTGGACACTGGTCACGCCGGTAGCGTTGATCTTTTTGATCGCCATCTTGAGCAGTTCGCGCTTGCGGGCATCGCTTGCCTCGGGAAGCAATTCAGAAACGAGTCCCATCGCTGTCTCACGCAGTTCGCCGGTGGCAAGTCCGTTTTCATCGCGGACGATCACTCCGACTCCCGGGGCTTCCTTGCCCGGCTGTAAAATTCCCGCCAATTCAAGCGCCTTGGTGTTCGCCCATGAAGTGTGCCCGTCATATGCGTTGATATACACAGGGCGGTCAGGAACGATCTCATCCAATTCCTTGCGCGACGGGATAATCCCATATTTAATTCCGCGTCCATCCACCCATGCGCTGGTTTTATTTTGTTCGGCAAACGTTTTCAAAACTTCACGGACATCGTCCATGTTTTTTGCTTCATATAATTGCGCGCTGCCCATCCAGATCGAACCCCATAATAAATGGAAATGCGAATCGATGAATCCGGGCGTTACTGTACAGTCCTTCCCATCAATAACTCGCGTAGATTCGCTTTGATACTCCTTTGCGCCATCGTTTGTCCCCACATATACAATGCGGTTGCCAGTTATGGCAATTGCTTCAGCCTGTGGATTGCTTTTATCGCTCGTGAATACGCGCGCATTCGTAATGATAATATCAGCCCTGTCCGGCATGTTTCTCTCCTCTGTATGGTTAAACCCTAAAGGTTTTCAAACTACTGAGATGCTTTCCCAGATAGAAGACCTTTAGGGTTTTGGTGTGAATTAACATGAATATACATAATAAAGAGGTGGAGGTCAAGAGAAAATCTTGTAAAACAAAACGCCTTGCTAATTAAATAACTCACCTTACGCTGTAGCGCGAGATTTATCTCGCAAATAGGCGACAAAAATCTCGCGCTACAGGCTGGACTGCGTAAATAAGTCACCTTACTCAGTATCGTGATTCCCTGAGCAGAGCGAAGGGCGACACGACTGAAAACAAACAAAAGTGCGCAGGGTCAGTTAAATAAAAAATGGACGCGCTTGCCCCGCAGCGTCCATTGTAGATCGGAGGAGTAAGCTCGCGATTTTACTGAAGTTGGTTAAATCTTTGAAACGTGCTAGTTTGGATAAATGATGTGAAAGCCGGCTTCATTTACAGCTTCGACCAGGATATTTCCTTTTTTTCGAATGATAACGCTATGGCCCGGTCGTAGGGCGTAATCCTGGGGATCGTTTGATTCTGTCAGCCAGATGATTCCCGCATCACACACCACCGTCATGCCGGGTTTTACATCTTCCAGTTTTTCCACTTGATGTGGTTGAAGGTTCATTGAAACGTTTTTATATTTAGTCCAGGGTAGATTCATGATAACTCCTATTGCTAATTCAATTTTGTCATCATCATTATCCTTTAAATTCGGGATAAGTACAGACGCAATCAACTTCGATTGTATTCATAACAGTCTCTGCTATAATGAACTGTACTGGTTGAAAATAAGCCAATCTGTATACATTATGAGCAAAACAAATCCTGAAAAGAACGCATATCGCTATGAAATATTGGCGCGCCAAATCACACAGTTGATCGAACAGGGCACTTATCGCCCGGGGGAACGCATTCCATCGGTCAGGCAAATGAGCAAACAGCAGGCTGTCAGCATTAGTTCTGTAATGCAGGCCTATCTCATCCTTGAAAATGAAGGATTGATCGAAGCCCGTCCCCAATCCGGTTATTACGTCCGCCCAACTTCTGAGATTAAACTGCCTGAACCGGATATCTCGACACCCAGCCTTGACCCCAGCCATGTCAACCTGCATGATCTCGTCATGATGATCATGAACGATTCGTCAAACCCGCGTCTGGCCCAGCTCGGGGCTGCCATGCCAAACCTCGAACTTCTCCCCACTGACCGAATGAATCGCATCATGTCCAGGCTGGCGCGAAAGGCGGATAAAGGAACTCATCAATATCATTTCACACCGGGTTTGGAGGAATTGCGCGTACAAATCGCCCAGCGGACTGTGAACAGCGGCTGCCAGCTTTCCCCAAACGATATTGTGATCACCTCCGGAGGCACCGAAGCAATCAACCTGTGTTTACATGCAGTCTGCAAGCCGGGCGATATAGTTGCCATCGAGTCCCCCATGTATTTTGGAACACTCCAGATCATCGAAGTGCATGGACTGCGGGCGCTGGAAATCCCAACCAATCCACGCGATGGAATCAGTCTGGGGGCCTTGCAGTTTGCGATTGAACATAATCCGATCAAGGCAGTTTTGACCATTTCAAACTTCAGCAATCCCACAGGCAGTTGCATCCCGGATGAAAAGAAAAAGGATCTGGTGGAACTGCTTGCCCGATATGATATTCCTCTGATCGACAACGATGTTTCAGGTGAAATCTTCTTTACGGAAAAACGCCCGATGGTCACCAAAGCCTTTGATCAAAATGGACTGGTTATGCTTTGCTCCTCGTTTTCCAAAGATATCGGGCCATCCTTAAGGGTTGGTTGGGTCGCGCCCGGAAGATACAAGACTGAAGTTGAATGGTTGAAATTCACGTTGAGCGCTGCAACGGCAACTCTTCCACAAATGGCGATTGCAGAGTTTCTGGAAAGCGGCGGATATGACCATCATCTCAGAAGATTGCGCCGTGAGTATGCCCGTAATGTTGCGCAGCTTTATGATGCGGTCACGCGGACTTTCCCGCCGGGCACGCGCGTCACACGCCCGTCCGGTGGATATGTGCTTTGGGTGCAATTGCCCGAGAATGTGGATTCGCTTGAACTTTATTCGCTTGCACTGCAAGGCGGAATTACGTTGACACCCGGCTACCTTTTTTCCCCAACCAATCAGTTTTACAATTTCATCCGCTTGAACGCGGCTGCCTGGTCATATCCCATCATGGGCGCGTTGGACAGGCTGGGCGATATGATCGTTGAACTCGCCGGGCGAGGCAAAGCGTAATCAAACCCCGGCACTATTAAGGTACGGGCAGTATAATGACCAAGTTATGACCAAGCAAAAAGTGGTTGTCGCCATGTCTGGCGGCGTGGATTCTTCGGTGGCAGCGGCCCTGCTCAAACAGCAGGGCTATGATGTTACCGGGATGATGCTCCGCCTTTGGTCTGAGCCTGGCAAAGAGGAATCCAACCGCTGCTGCACGCCCGATGCAATGGCGCAGGCGCGGCGAGTGGCTGGCATTCTCGACATTCCATTTTATGTGATCGATGCCAAAGAAGTTTTTCGCGAGACTGTTGTGCAATATTTTCTGGATGGATACGCGCGCGGCGAAACACCAAATCCATGTTTGCTGTGCAATCGGCAGATCCGCTGGACGTTCTTGTTGAATCGTGCGCTCGCGTTGGGCGCGGAGTTTATGGCCACCGGACATTATGTAAGAATAAAGGAAGAGGGCGGAAAGCAGATTTTGCTGCGTGCAATAGATCATTCCAAAGATCAATCTTATGTGCTGCATGTCTTGAAACAGGATCAGCTTGCTCATGCGCTTTTTCCTGTGGGTGAGTTTCCCAAGCCCGAAATAAGGCGCATCGCCGCGGACTTTGGCCTGCCGACTGCTTCGAGGGCAGACTCTCAGGATTTGTGTTTTCTCGCCGGCGAAGATTATCGTAATTTCCTGCAACGTAACGCACCCGAAATGTTGAAGCCCGGCGAAATTGTTACAACTGACGGAAAGTCCATTGGCAAACATGATGGCCTTGCAAACTACACCATCGGCCAGCGCAAGGGACTCAATGTCGCTTCACCTGTGCCTCTTTACGTTATCACGAAACACGCATCACAAAACACATTAATCGTTGGCACACTCGATGAACTTGGATTTGCCGAATTGACCGCATGCGATGTCAATTGGACTTTGGGTGCAGCGCCGAGTGAACCATTCCGCGCGCAGGTGAAGATACGCTATACGGCGAGGGAAGCCGAAGCGCTGGTCAGCCCATTGGAAGGGGATCAGGTATCGGTTAAGTTTGATGCGCCTGTCCGGGATGTGACAGCCGGTCAGGCGGCGGTATTCTATCAAGATGAGGTGATGCTCGGCGGCGGAATCATTATTTAAAAAGGATTGCGGACTTCAGTCCGCTTACTTAAAAAACGCAGACTGAAGTCTGCATTCCATAAACAAGGAGAATTTTCAAATGAACTATCGCGTTGAATCCCTAATGTCGGCTCGTTTATTTATTGTCCCTCAGTTCGCTGATGAACGGATTTTCTTCCTGAGCAATCTCTCCGGGCATCTTAGTTTGTATGCCATGTATTATGGCGGCAGTGTGCCCGAGCCGCTTTTGCCGCCGAATATTGCGCTGCAAAACCCGCACTTGATTGGTGGACATTCATTCTATGCCTTCCCCGAACTCGACAAGGTGCTTGTCATGATCGATAACAACGGCGATGAAAATTATCAGCCAATGTTGATTCCGCTCGATGGCGGATTCCCCGAACCTGCCTTCAATAATTTCTTCAAAGATTATCGCGTTCATCTTGGCGAATGTGACCGTGAAAAGGCCATTGTTTACCTGCTGGCGGAGCGCCGTGATAAACCACTTAATGAAACCTATCGCGGTGATTTGAAGACCGGCAAGTTGACGAAGATCGCCGAAAGCGAATGGGGATTTGGTGTGGCCGCGTATAGCAGTGGTCACAACCGCTTATTGCTTGGCACCGGATATGGAGTGGGTGACAGCGTTCTTTATCTGTGGAACAAAGGTGAGAAGAAAGTTATTTACGGCAAGCCTTTGGAAGATCGCGCGCCCGGCGAAACTGTACCGTTGAATGGGCTGGGCGGTAGTGTGTTTTCGCCAAGTGGAAAAGGTTCGATTGTCACAAGCGCTGTTTTTGAAGATACATTCGGCCTTGGTTATATTGAGTTCAAGAAGCCCGGCGTTATAAAGCCAGTTAAATTGAAGGGTGTTGTTCATAGCGGCGTGGGTGAAATGGAAAACATCGCTCACTTGAAAGATGACCGATATCTGGTCACATTCAATATTGACGGCTGCTCGTGGGCTTACGAGGGTATCTTTGACGAGGAGAAACTCGCCATGAATCTCAAGCATGCGCTGGTTGGCCCTGCGCCATTCGATAACGGCATGTTGGAGCACATGGACTACGACTCTGAGGAAGATGTCTTCACGATCTCATTCTCCACCGCCACCTCACCAACGCAGATCTACACCATCGAAGGCAAGAAACGCAGCGATCTTGCCCTGCATACCAGTGAAAGGATTTTAGGCGTTGATGATGCCTATCTTTCAAAAGGCGAAGACGCATCCTTCATTTCGCATGATGGCCTGAGAGTTTCAGCGCGTTTATACCTGCCGTCGAAGTCGCTTGGATTCAAAGGCCCGCGGCCGGTCGTGTATTACATCCACGGCGGCCCGCAGGGACAGGAACGCCCGGACTTTGCGTGGTTCTCGATGCCGCTCATTCAATTCCTCACCCTGCGCGGATTTGCTGTCTTCGTCCCGAATGTGCGCGGCTCGACTGGGTACGGTCTTTCCTACGTCAAGCATGTTGACCGTGACTGGGGCGGGCAGGACCGTTTGGATCATGTCCACGCGATGACCAAGGTTCTGCCAAAGGACAAGCGGCTGGATGTCAAACGCGCGGCTGTGGTTGGGCGTTCCTACGGCGGTTATATGACCTTGATGCAGGCTGGTATACATCCCGATCTATGGGCAGCCTCCTGCGATATGTTTGGCCCGTATGATTTGCTGACTTTCTCCGAACGTATTCCTGAAACGTGGAAACCGTATTTCAAAATTGCGATTGGCGACCCTGCCATCCCGGAAGAAAGAGCAGATTTGGTGGAACGCTCGCCAAAGACTCATCTGCATAACATGTCTGCCCCAATGCTGGTCATTCAGGGGCGCAATGATCCGCGTGTGGTTGCGGCGGAGTCGGAAGACCTCGTGCGGCAATTGAAGGAAAAAGGCAAAGAACTGGAGTTATTGGTGTTCGAAGATGAAGGCCATGATGTGTTGAAGTACGAAAACCGCGTG
>JACRBH010000006.1 GCA_016234535.1 Chloroflexota bacterium | reverse complement strand
GACTTCCTGCAAAAACTCGCTGTATTTGTCGTTCAACTCCAGATCGTCGATATAAAGATCATGCTCATAAACGGCCTTATGCGTGTACGCAACGAGATCGATGTTCAAGATCTTCAAATCGGACGAGTAACCGACATTTACTTCCGGCGGATTTTTCCCCCTGTAGCGATAAAGATTCGCGAAAAAATCGTAGCTCCTGGCGATCTTGTTGATCTCCTGCTCGTCCTTGGCGCCTATGAGCTCGTCGATCCACCGAGGTTTCTTGAAGTAAAGGTTCTGTGGCTGCTGGAAAGGAAAGATATAGGTAAGACGAACCGGCTCGTCCAGGCGCACATCGTCGATCGGTTGATGAAATCCGGTCTTTACCTGGTTGCAGACGTGCCAGAGATATTTCCCGGGCAGGTAATGGGCGACATTGTCCCCGGTGAAATATTTCGCCGGGTAATTGAAAATGGGAGATACAAGAACGCTTTTCATAGGAAAGATTGCTCGTCCCGGCTCAGTTGCCGCCGCCTGTCCTCGTCTTTATCAGCTCCACATCGCCCAGATTGTAGAATTCATTCTCCAATCCATCGGCCGATTTCCCTGTGATTTTTTTATAGGCCGAGAAACACTGGGAAATCGTCTGCTCGATGGTCGAGTATTTATACGTTCCCAGCCTGCCGATGGAATAGACATCTTCCGGCAGGTCGGCAAGATACTCCCGCGCCCTTTCGATCTGTTCCTTGATCATGTACGGATAGAGTTTGTTGCTCTTCGAGGGAAATTCCATTACCAGAAGCGTATCCTCCGATTCGTAGTAGGTCAGCTTCTTGTATTCCACGATCCTTGTGTAGGGTTCGGACTGCGTGTAGTGGCAGAACCTGATGTCTCCAGGGAGGACCTGTTTGCATGGCAAAACGAAAACGACAAAATCCCTGCCCGCGTAGAGCAGTTCCCCTCGGCTGCAGCCGCACAGTTCCTCCAGCGGGATGCTGCTGATAAGAATATCCCCCTTCCGCACCGTGCCGTCCGAAAGCGTTATCGACCGGTTCTTCAGGTCGATAACGGAAACCTTCTCGTTCAATATCATGGTGGCGCCATGGCTGGTCTTGTCGAAATACGAGTTGTACCCATCGTACGCGATGGGATAGCCGAGAATGGAACCCTTGTAGCATTCCTTGCTTCCGGACTCGATCACCTTGTCTTTCGCGGACCAGTTGAACGTGTCCAGCTGCCGGTTGCTGTCGATGAGCCACATTTTTTTGGAATATTGATTCACGAACATTTCGTAAAGAGTCGGCCCGACCTTGTTGATCCAGTACTCCTCGAAATTCTTCGGCTTCCTGTCGAGGTCGAGCTGCGAAAGCTCCTCGAAGATCCGTTCCCGATGTTTCATTTTCGGGATGTCATCTTCGTGAATCGGGTAGTAATAGAATCTGCCGTCCTGTTCCACGTAACTGAGCAGGTAGTGTGAAAACCTTCGCATTTTCACGAACGAGTCCACCCATCGGAAAACCTTCTCGCTGTACCCGTAATAGGGGCGGGGCCCCAGCGTATACGGGTGCCCGCCGTAGAAATACGTTCGGCACCCCCCTCCGATCGAGCCTTCCTTTTCGATGACCGTGCAATCCCACCCTTCCCGGTTCAGGAGGTACGCCATCGTGCAGCCGGAGAACCCCGCACCGAGTATCAACGCTTTTTTCATCCATGACCCCCATGGCATTGCCTGCAAAACGCGGGGAGCGGATCTTTCTTCTTCAGGCGCTCCCTGAATTCGGTGTAATCCTCGAACCATATTTTTTTGAAATCGCGGTAATCCCCGAAATCGATGACTTCCTGATTGGCGATATAGCAGCAAGGAAGAATATGGCCATCGGTCGTGATATACACCCTGCCGAACGGTATCTGGCAGAAAGAGTCTCCGGAAAAACTCGGGTGGAACCAGAAAAACATTTTTATTCCGGCCTCCCTGGCAAGACCGGCGACTCGCCGGATGTCATCCTCCGTAAAGGTGAAGTCGGTCGCCTCCGCGTTGTCCCCTTCCCTCCCGTAATTATGGAGGGCAAAGCTCAACGCCATTTCCGTAAATCCGAGGCCGGCGAAGAAGTGCGGGAAATCGAAAAATTGATGCTTGTTTTTCTTTTGCAGGACGGCCCATGCCCTGACGGTGGTCTTTTTGACCTTGTTGTTGTACTCGTTGATGAGCCGGCAGTTGGTTTCGATCCGATGGAGATCTCCGCCAAGCCGTATGTCGTTGTACACTTCGGGCGTGCAACCGTCGATGGATATGTTCACGTCGTGAATCCTGCTGTCGACCAGTTTCCTGTAATTGTCGTTCACATGGAGCAGGGAACCGTTCGTCGTGGTCCGTACCCAAAGCAATTTCTTCTTCGCGTAATCGACCATCCGGAAAAAATCCTTGTTCAGCAACGGCTCGCCGACTCCCTGGATCTTCACCTCCATCAGCCCGAACTGCTCGTCCAGGATCCGCCGGAAGGTATCGAACGTCATGTCCTGCCTTTTTTCGCTCATCGCGGCGGTGATGCACATGGCGCATTTGTAATTGCATCGCTGTGTCGGCTCGATATCCATTACCATCGGGTGATAATTCACGACATATTTGAACTTGCTGAGCTTGTATTTCAGAAGGTTGAGGGCCCGGCGGGGATGCGCGAGAAGGCCCGCCGCGAAATAGGCATTGTAGTAAAGTTGATTCGGTTTCGGCGTGTCGATATTCACATTCCGAATTGCCGTTTTCAGGTTATTCATCACCGGTCTTCCCGCCTGGAATTATTGCCTCTCTCCATCCATTTCGATCAACGCCCTGACGATTTTCCTGTTTTCAAGATCCTCGATCGCCTGGTTGATTCCATCCAGTGAATACCTGTCGCGTATCAACTTATCCAATGGAAGTTTTCCTTCTCTGTACAATGCGGCCAGCAGCGGAATATCTTTGTCCGGATCGGATGAACCGCCCCAGCTTCCTTCTATTTTTCTTCCGCAGATCAGGTCGTACGGATCGAGTTCGATCTTCGCGCCGGCTTGCGGATGGGAAGCGAAAACGCACAACCCCCCGAATTTGCGCACCGAACGAAATGCCGCTTCTATGGTTACGGCAAGTCCCGCCGCCTCGACGCTGTAATCGACCCCTTTGCCGCCCGTAATCTCGAGGATTTCCCGGACCGGGTCCTGCCGTGTCGAATTCACCGTATGGGTCGCGCCGAGCTCTTTCGCAAGTTTCAGTTTTTCCTCTTCCACATCCACGGCGATGACTGCGGAGCAGCCATAGAGCGCCGAAGCCATCAAGGCGCTGATGCCGATCCCGCCCAGGCCGAAGATGGCGATCGTACTCCCCTTTTCCGGCCGTATCCGGTTCATGACGATGCCGGCTCCGGTAGGGATGGCGCAGCCGAAGAGCACGGCAACGTCGAGAGGGACGCCTCCCGGGACCTTTACGCAGCGATTCTCCGATGCAACCGCATACTCGCTGAACGTGGTGACGCCGCCGGCGTTGATCGTTTCCTCCCCGTGTTTATACCTGGTGCCCGGCGCATCGATGCCCTCGCCTTTGATCCATCCCAGAATCACCTTGTCCCCCGGCTTGATTTTCGTGACGCCGGAGCCGACTTCCATCACGACGCCGGAACCTTCGTGGCCCAGCATGTGCGGGAGGTAGGGATCCTCGCCCCTTTTGCCGCGCACCTCCATCAGCTGGCTGTGACAAACGCCGCTGAAAGCGATTTTGACAAGGACTTGTCCGCGACCCACCGGCGGGATCTCGATATTCTCCACGATTTCGAGCGGAGCGTTTACGCGGTAAAGCACTGCGGCTTTCATTTCCCTGAACCCTTCCGGATCCCCGTGCATACGGCAAACAGGTAATGCGCCATGGGATGGTATCCGGTATGCACCACTTCGTCGTTCATGGAAAACAGGAAAACGTTTTCAAAGATTTTCAATGCGGCGGCCTTCAGCGTATCGGCGGATTTCAGGTTGATATGCCCCTCTCGACTCCATACGGATGCGTGTGCGGATGCCGCGATGTTCGGAGTCCCCGCAATGAATATTGCGTCCTTCTTCAGAGTTCTTGAAATATTCTTCCAAAACCGGGGCTCTTTCCCGGGCTCGATGTGTTCGATCAGATCCAGGGAAACAGCGGCATCGAACAAACCCGCGGGGGCTTTTTTCGTAATATCAAGAACGGAAAAGGAGCAATTCAGCCGTTCTTTTTCCGCATGTTTCTTCGCCCAATCGATGAATATGGGATCGAAATCGATCCCGTGAACATGCTCGACGGTCTGAAGCAGAATGCGCGTTCCAAAACCGTCGCCGCATCCCGCTTCAAGGACGTTCGATTTGCCTGCCAGAAGTTTCGAACAGAACTTATACCTCGACAACAAAAACAATAGTCTTCTGGGATCGGACCGCCAGGTGTGGCTTGCCGTCGGTCCCATTTCCACGGGACCGAGTTTTCCCAGGTTATCCACCTGGATTTGATACTGTGGTTCCTTGCTGCTTATTTTCGCTTTCACCTGGAGCCCCCATCGATCGGCAAAACATCCCCGCAAAAGAAAGAAGCATTTTCCGAAGATAAAAACACGACAAACGCACCGATCTCTTCGGGCGTGGCGAATCTTCCGATGGCAATCCTGTTCTTCAGGAATTCCGCGATCTTCTCCGGACTCTCCCGGGATGCTTTCTCCCATCGATTCCCCTCGGACATGATTGCG
>JACRBH010000111.1 GCA_016234535.1 Chloroflexota bacterium | reverse complement strand
GAAATCTCGCGCATGTTGACTCAGGAATTAGACCTTGAGAAACTTCTGGCGCGCATTTTACGTGTCTCGATTGAAATGCTGGCGGGGCAGGCGGGTATCATTGCGCTGAAACAGCCTGAAGGCTGGCGGGTCTCTGCCGCGCATGGGATCGCTCCCGCGTTTATGAGCTATCTCACACCTTTGCTGGCAGAGGAAATTGTCAGCGAGTTGGATGTGCGCGAACTCAACCGCATGTTGAAGGATTTAACCTACACTGCGAGCATGGGATTGCTGAATGGCACAGGTCTACCCCTTGCCGCGCATGGACAAGTCATTGGCGTGATCTTCATCTTCCGCAACTATGCCGATTTATTCACACCGAATGACCGCGTGTTACTGCAATCCTTTGCGGATCAGGCCGCCATTGCGGTCTTCAATGCCCAGCTTTATGGCGATGTCTCTTACGAGAAACAGCGCCTCGACGCATTGCTCGATTCCGCCGCAGATGGGATTCTCATCCTCAATGCGGATTTGGCAATCGAACGTTGTAACGGCGCATTCGAAAAAATGTACGGTCTCACTCGCGATGAAATTGTCGGTAAAACACATAAAGAGATCATGCATTGGAAGAAAGAGCCGCAAGGCACAACGCTGGAAGAATCTGTCAGCAGTGGGTGGCCGCTTACGCCGAACGCAACTTTATATGTGGAAGGCGACATCGAAAGGCCTTTACCCCCGTATCTTCCAGTGGGCATTACGTATGCGCCCTTACTTTCGAACGAAAATAAATTGCGCAATGTCTTTGTCAGTGTGCGCGATATTACGCACTTCCGCAATGCGGATGAGATCAAGGCGACCTTCATTTCAATTGTCAGCCATGAACTGCGGACACCGGTTGCGCTGATTAAAGGATATGCGTCCACGCTGCGGCGCGATGATGCGCGCTGGGATAAACGCACCATCAGTGATTCGCTGGCGGTCATCGAAGACGAAGCGGATCGTTTGTCCAAGATGATCGATGACTTGCTCGATGCTTCGCGGCTGCAAGCCGGAGGCCTCAGCTTGAATCAAGCCGATGTCGCCCTACCCAGCCTTGCGTTAAGAGTGACCGAGCGTTTTGCGGCGCAGTCTCCAAAGCATCGCCTCGTCACCGATTTCCCGCAAAACTTCCCGGTCATCATTGGCGATGAAACGCGCATCGAGCAGGTGCTCGCCAATCTCGTTTCCAATTCGATCAAGTATGCGCCCGCGGGCGAGATCAGGATCAGCGGAACGGCGCGGCCCGAGCAGGTGATTGTGTGCGTCAGCGATGAAGGCAAAGGGATCGATGCCAAAGACCTGCCATATATTTTTGACCGCTTCTATCGTTCGACGAATGCCGTCAAGCAGACGAAGGGTGCGGGATTGGGACTCTACCTTGCGCGCGCGATTGTCGAAGCGCACGGCGGCCGCATCTGGGCGGACCCGAAGCCTGACTCTGGCGCGAGAATCTGTTTCTCCCTTCCGAGATGATCCGGGGTGCGTCGCACCTTACATACCACGATAAAATATCTCGATTAGTTGATTCTTATTAACTCACCTTACGCGGTAACGCGAGACGCTTCGCAGTCTCGCAAAATGCGCGACATAAATGTCGCGCTACAGGCGGACTGCTAAGGTGAGTTATTAAGAAGAATCTATCACCCTTCTGGTGCGACGCACTCATGTACCAAATGGTAAAATCAACCCGCAAATCTAAAAAAAAGGACAAACACATGGCCACAATAATTCCCTTACGCAGTAAAGTCAACAAGAAATATACATGGAACGCTGAAAGTGTTTATAAATCTCCAAAGGAATGGGAAGCCGCATTACAGGCGGTTTTGAACGATGTTCCCAAAGTAAAGAAATTTGAAGGAAAGCTCAGCGAAAGCTCTGCTACTTTGCTGAAGGGATACACTGCCATCGAAGATTTGATCCTTCGCGCGCAGACCGTATTCATGTACGCACAATTCTCCTACGCTGTGGATACAACCAGCCAGGCTGCCGGTGCGATGGTCGGAAAAGCGCAAGGTATGTATGGTCAGGTGGCCGCTGCGGTTTCATTCCTGAATCCCGAATTGCTCAAGATCGGCAGGAAAAAACTCAATGCGTGGATGAAAGAGAATAAGAAGCTGGCTGTTTACAACCAGGCCATTGACGATCTCTTCCGCCAGCAGGCGCATGTGCGCTCGGGTGAAGTGGAGGAAATACTCGGCATGTTGGCTGATCCGTTTGGCGGACCTTCCACCAGCACCAGCATGTTGGTGAATGCCGATTTCAAATTTGCGCCCGCAGTAGATAGCAAAGGAAAAAAGCTCGATGTAACTCAGGGCAATTTCTATTCCTCCTTGTTGGAACATCCCGACCGCAAAGTTCGCCAGAGCGCCTTTGAAAGCTACCACGACAAGCACATCGAGTTCAAGAATACGCTGGCAACAAATCTTTCCACTTCCATCAGCGCCAATGTATTCAACATGCGCGCGCGCAAGTTTGATACAACTCTCTCCGCTTCTTTGTTCAATAACAATGTTCCCGAAGAAGTGTTCCATAATCTCATTGATACATTCAAGAAGAATTTACCCATCTGGCATCGTTACTTTGAAATTCGCCGCAAGGCATTGGGGTTGAAGGAAATTCAATATTTCGATATGTGGGCGCCCATTGCAAAAAAGAAGACCACGCTTTCCTACGAGAAGGCTGTGGACTATATCAGCGAGAGCCTCGCGCCGCTTGGCAGGGATTATGTGAATACCCTTCGTCAGGGCACGCTCAAAGACCGCTGGGTAGACTCCACTGTAAATCAAGGCAAGATGAACGGCGCATTCTCGTATGGCGCTCCCAAGACACATCCCTTCATTATGATGTCTTTTACGAATGACATTGGCAGCATGAGCACGCTCGCGCATGAGCTGGGCCACTCGATGCATTCGTATCTCACCTGGCAGAATCAGCCGCTGGCATACTCGAGCTATTCGCTCTTCGTGGCGGAAGTCGCTTCCAACTTCAACCAGGCCATGATGCGCGGACATTTGCTCAAGACCATCATCGACAAGAACTTCCTGATCTCATTGATCGAGGAAGCAGTTGGCGGTAACTTCTTTAGATATTTTTTCCAGATGCCGACTCTGGCTCGATTTGAACTGGAGACGCATCAACGCGCCGAACGCGGCGAACCTCTGACAGCCGATTCAATGCAAAATCTGATGGCTGATCTGTTTACCGAGGGATTTGGTCCCAAGGTGAAGATTGACCGTCCCCGCGTGGGCATGGTCTGGTCTACGTTTGGTCATCTCTTCCAGGATTATTACGTTTATCAATATGCCACTGGCATTTCAGGCGCGCATGCCCTCTCAGGCAGAATCCTGCGCGGCGAACCCAACGCTGTGGAAAATTATCTCGGCTTCCTCAAGTCTGGTTCATCCGTCTATCCGCTGGATGTGCTCAAGAAGGCGGGCGTAGACTTGACTACTCCCAAGGCTGTTGAAGAGACCTTTGCTGTAATGGAAGGTTATATTGATCGGTTGGAAGAGTTGGTTGGATAGTCATTTATCTCGTCATTGCGAGGAGGCCGATAGGCCGACGAAGCAATCTCGGACTGAGTGTGAGATTGCTTCGGGCGAAAGAGCGTCGCCCTCGCAATGACGAAAAATCAAAAATCAAAAATCGGAAATCATTAAATGCCACAAACACAAATCTCATGCCCCCGCTGCAGGCAGATCATCCCTGCCAATGTAGAACAACTCTTCGATGTGACTCACGAACCTGCCGCCAAACAACGCCTGCTAAGCGGACAGTCCAACCATGCGCGCTGTCAGTACTGCGGATATGAAGGCCGCATTCCAACGCCGGTTGTTTATCATGACAACGACAAGGAATTGTTGTTGACCTTCTTCCCGATGGAATTGGGAATGCCGATCAACGAGCAGGAAAAAATGATCGGCCCATTGATCAAGCAGGTGGTGGATCGTCTGCCTGCTGAAAAACGCAAAGGCTATTTGTTCAATCCACAAGCCAACCTGACTTTTGAATCGATGATGGAGACCATTCTGAACAAGGACGGTATTTCATCCGAGATGATCAAGTCACAGCAGGAGCGGGTGCAGCTTGTGGAGCGATTGCTTCAGGTGACTACGGCCGATGTCCGCTCGGAGATGATCAAGCAGAATGAGAAGATCATCGATGAACAATTCTTCGGGTTGTTCAGCCGCATCGCGCAGAACGCCATGCAAGGCGGACAGGAACCCATCGCGCGCGCATTGATCGAGTTGCAGAAACAACTTTTGGACGAGACCGCTTTTGGCCGTCAGCTAAAGGAATCTGTCGGAGAATTGGAAGCAGCCACAAAGGTCCTGCAAGAAGCGGGGAAGAGTCTCAATCGCGAGAAACTGCTGGACTTCATCCTCGATGCGAAGAGCGATGCCCGCATCCGCGCTTATGTTTCACTGGCACGCGGCGGCATGGACTATGTCTTCTTCCAGAATCTGACCGAGAAGATAGACAAGTCTGTGGGCGATGAGAAGACACGCCTCGAATCCATCCGCGAAAAGGTGCTGGGTTTTGTGGCTGATGTTGATAAGCAGCTCGAAGCGCGTTTCAAACAGGCCACTGATTTTGTGGAAAACCTGCTCAAACAGGAGGATGTGGAGAAGGCGACCCGCGAGAGTATCGAAGGTTTTACCCAGGACTCTGTGGAAGTGGTGAACCAACTTTTGCGCCAGGCTTCCGAGAAGAACGATTACACGCGCATGGGCAAACTGCAAAAGATGGCGCAAGTCTTGCAGGAAGCCAGCGCGCCTCCGCCCGAAGTGGCATTTATCGAGCAGTTGATTCAGGCTCCGGATGACGCGGCTGTTGAGAAGATGCTCGAGGAAAACGACGCCGTGATCAATGACCAGTTCCTCGAAGCATTAAGTGGTTTGGTGACGCAGATGGATGCACAAAGTGAGCAGGGAAATCCCGAGGCACAGGCGCTTTCGCAAAGGCTCAACGAAGTGTTCAAGATCGCGTTGAAGTATTCGATGAAAAAGAAGATGGGATAAATAATTTGGCGCTGGTCGGAGACCAGCGCCAAATTATTTATCGATGAGGAGGATATGTTGAATATAATCTTTGATATCGTTGAAATTCCTTTTGTCTGGTTTTTCGATTTCTTGCGGCTTAAAGATGAACTTCGAATCGAAGGCAGACGATTAACTAAAATGTGGCGAAGATTATGGGATGGGAACGGCAATTGGGATAGCAAGACAAGAATTTATAATGTAACTTATATTGACGGACTCGGTAACGTTAATAATCGAATTTGCAAGATGGGTTTGGGGAGTGGAAATACTTACTGGCAGGATTAGCTCAAGGAAGCATAAAAGGGTTTGGCGCTGGTCTGAGACCAGCGCCAAACCCTTTTTATCTCAGCCCCTCAAACAAATTGGTTTCTTTACACATTCATCAACAATGAGTCTGTAACATGGTTGCGGATCTGAATTATTATCTCACGGCGCAGGCAGGCGCAGTTTGAGAACAGGGCCGGGAATGTAATAGTACCCTCCTCCAAAATCTGGGCCGAAATTAATCAGATCGTACCCCGGCTGTCGAAACACTACCCCACTTTCATCGTAATACCAACCGCCGAAATACAATCCCATATCACGGGTCACAACGGGCGTGTGCGTTCCCGAAATGTAAATGCCGTCACCACGGATAATGTACCTGCCAGTTGGCGAGGGGACATCAGAATACTGAAGTGAGAAATCAACAATCTCATAACCTTTTCCCATGTCTTTCAGGAGTTGCTCAAGTAGTTCGCCTTTTCGGGGATTCGTTCCTTGACTAAGCGCATACTGAGAAAAAATCACATTCCTCTCAGGATGTTGGCGGAAATCAGGGGATAAGGCAATTAGTGCATTCCTCGAGTGATGGATGAAGACCGTTTCGGCCGTCTGAAAATATACATAGTATTGAGGGTCAAACTTAAAGCCCTCCAGCCGTGGAAGCCAATCCAACTCAAGCAATTCATAACGCTGACCATCGTTCAAATCCAGAATGTAGTGAGGCCTATAACCTGGACTTTCTAGTCGGCTAAAACTACCTTCCAGCCAGACCAATTCTGGACTTAGAAACACACCATGATCAAGCAAAAGTGGGTCATCGGGAATATCTCTCTTTTCGCTAGTGCGTAAATCCAACATGTACATCCTGTCAGTACGCCCTTCGAATACGAACAATGCCTCTCCATTGGGTACACCAAAGACTTTCGCGCTTTTACAAGCGGAGATGAGCACACTAGTGTTGGATGGACGAAATAGATCCTCTTTCAAACACAGTGGCCAGAACAGCAACGACGGCAGGTTACAACATAACAAAACCAGCAGGACAACCGCCAGTAGTTTTATGAGCAGGGGTTTTCTTTCTTTGAGAGTTTGCATTGGCTTGAAACCTCCCTTCGAGTTCAATTTGCAATTTCAAAAAATGCAGAGGTCATTGCTGTCCATTTGAACAATACGCGCTGTGGTTTCATTGAAATTCCTCATTTTGTATTTTTCATTATGGGGTATCTTTGTTTTTCCCCACAAGATTTCTTTAAGTTTATTATATGGTGAATTGCTTTGTATTGAAGTGACAAGGTCACAACTTGTTTAGTTTTTCTAAAACACCTTAAATGTTTGGCGCTGGTCTCAGACCAGCGCCAAACTATTTTTATCTCAGCCCCTCAAACAAATCAGTCTCCATTTCCCTTCCCCCATTCACTAGACTGAACGCGCGATAAAAAGTCCCTTGCATGGAGAGGACTGCAGCGGCGGATTCTTTTGGCATTTCAGCCAATGCGCCGATTGTGGGTAGTTGACTCTTGTGACATTGAATAGCGTCCCATGCCGCGCCGCAATGTTCGGCCATTTCAATGCGGGTGGTGATCATCCATTCCTTCCACGCGGTTTCTTCGCGAAGTTGGTCATCCACGGGGAAAGTCATATCGCCCATGAACGGGGAAATGAGATTGATGAAGTTCTCGCCATCCACCATGTAATACAATTTTGAAACGCGATGAGATGGAAAGTTTTCTGAATCTTTATAAGTTGAGTCCGCGGCGCAGACAATGGCGGCGGAGGTGAATTGTCCGATGGCGATGTGATCGGGGTGGCCGTAGTTTCCATCGGGAGGAAAGGTCACAACGACCTGAGGCCTGATTCGGCGAATGTAGGTGACGATTCGGCTGATGGCTTCGGCGTGATCGGCCTTGTCCACTTCGCCGTCAATGTAATCGAGAAAGCTTAGCGATTTCATGCCGAGTGCATTAACCGCATTCTGCAATTCGACGGCGCGGGTTTGGCCGAGAATGTCCAAGCCGGGATTCTCTTCCTCGGGGCCGAACCAGCCCCTCTCTCCGCGTGAAGCGCAGACGAGGTGTGTATCCACTCCTTCGGCGGAATACTTCGCCAGCGTTCCACCCATGCCCATTGATTCGTCATCTGGATGAGCGAAGACTGCAAGAAGTTTTAATGATTCCATATTGGCTCCAAAAAGTGACAGTCACCTCGCGAAGCGGGTGACTGTCACTTGGATTATCGTGTCGAAACTTTTTGAAGTGTTTCGGGCGTGATGTTATATGCCTTCGCAAGTCCCGCGACGAATCTTCCGCCTTTTGGCTTGATACGCCACAAGCCAAAATCTTCCAGCTTGAACAAGACTTCTGACTCGGGAAAGCGTTCGATATACATGTTCTTGACGGGGGTATAACCTGGTGCGCCGTTTTGCATAAGCTCAGCGGAACCCCTAATGGTTACCCGCGCGAGTGTCTGTGGATCGGAGCGGCCATCGTCGGTCTCCGCGATCATCAGACTCATGTATTTATTTTTTTGCAGATCCACTATGTTTTGCGCAAGGCGGCTGGCGAAAATGTAAAACGCGGAAAAATCCTCCATGACCACAAATGGGACCATGGATACGTGCGGGGCTTCATCGCGCAGGGTGCCAAGCGAAGCAACGCGCGTGGCGCGAATGATCTGAGCCAGAATTTTTTCTGATTGGATATCCATATTTGATTATTCGCCAGTGGGAGGATTATCCAACCGCATCCCATGCCCGCGCACCGTATCGATGAATTGGTGGGTTGGGTCAAGCGCGGCAAGACGGTCACGCAGGCGGCGGATGAGCGCATCCAAAGCTTGATCGGATACGCCCGCCATTTGTTCCTCGCCCCACACAATGCTGACGAGTTCGCTGCGGCTGATGACCTGTCCCTGATGCTCGTACAGCATCCATAACAATTTGAATTGCTGGGCCGAAAGCGGGGGGGCAACCTGCTGCTGATTGACCCAGACCTGCCGTGATTTTTGATCCATCAGTAAACGCCCGGAGCGCAGACCACCTTCGGCAAGCGGCATGGTGGCGTCTGAGGTCAGGAATAGGAATTGCTGCGCGAGCGCAATGCCGAGCAGGTCACCATCCTGCAACATGATGGGTGTGGTTAATTCAGTCCCGTTGTGATTGGTTCCGTTCTTGCTGCCGAGGTCTTCGATTGTTACGCCCTCGGCAGTGGGCGTGATGCGCGCATGGAAGCGTGAGACCTGCCGGTCTTGAACATGGATCTCACAGGTGGGATCACGTCCGACCATCAACGTGCGGCTTAGCGACCAGCGCTGTCCCTTTAACGGACCGTCCTGCGCAACGAGAATGGGATACTCATCTTCTTGTTTCATAAATTTCCTCAACCACTACTTTTAGAAAAAGTAAAATTTCAAATTCAACATACTGAAAAGTTTGGAGATTGTAGACTCCGCAGCAACAAAGACGTTTATAATATAGCAGAAAAGTGGCATTCTGTGCATGTCAATGCCATGTAATATTTTACTGCAAGTGATACACGCCGAAAATATCACTTACATAAAATAATTTCAGTAAACCACGAATTTGCTCTGGAGCGCGGACTTCAGTCCGCTTTGTCTCTGAAAGATTGCAGGCTAAAGTCTGCATTCCTCTCAATCTGTGATTTACTGAATTTGCACAGCGCCACCCGCAAGACATAAGGAGAAGATTTGCCCCAGCCTTTAAAGAATGGGGAGATCCTGCGTGACCGCTATCGAATCCGTGAACAGATCGGACAGGGCGGTACCGGCAGTATTTATCTTGCAGACGATATTCGTCTGGAAGGCCGTTTATGCGCGCTCAAGGAAGTTGAGCACAACCAGGCTCTCCCAACGCAGGTTTTCAAGCAGGCACGCGAACAATTCTTTCGCGAGGCATCTGTCCTTGCTCGCCTCGATCATCCCAACCTGCCCAAGGTTTCGGACTTCTTCTCAGATGGTCCGCGCGATTACCTCGTCATGGATTATGTGCCGGGCAAGGATTTGCGTGAACGCATGTTACAGGCCCGCCGCGATAAGACCTTTCTTTCGGAAAAGGAAGTGATCCGCTGGGCTGTGCAGATTGCGGATGCTTTGAATTACCTGCACCAGCAGGAACCGTCCATCATTCACCGCGATATCAAGCCAAGCAACCTCAAGATCACGCCCAGCGGATTGATCAAGCTGGTGGACTTTGGCCTTGTCAAAATCCTTGCGCCGGATGAAGTGACGATCACGATCATTCAGGGACAGGGGACTGCGCTTTACACCCCTTTGGAACAATACGGCGGCGACGACGCTCACACCGAAGCGCGGGCTGACATTTTTTCCTTCGGCGCGACTCTCTATCACCTGCTGACAAATGAACCTCCCGCCGAAGCGCGCAAACGCTTCCTGGACACCCGCAGCCTGACCCGGCCGCGAGAGCTGAATCCGGCCATCAGCATTCACGTGGAAAAGGCCATCTTGTGGGCCATGTCCCTGCACCCGGATGACCGGCCAAAAAATGTGAGCGAATTCCGCGATGCGCTGGTGGGCAAACATGATTCCCCCGAGCGCATGGATAATATGAACCGGTCCAGTTTCGACGTGCCGGTTTTTACTCTTTTTCCGCAGGAACAGATCGCAGGCTATATTGCATTGGGATTATTTTTAGTTGGGCTGGTTACTACGCTGGTGAGATAAAACTTGAAGTGCGGACTTCAGTCCGCAATTTCTTTTATAAAACCAGACTGAAGTTTGCGCTCCGTTATTCTGGAACGCTTTTTGTCTTTTCGATCATCCTGCAAAATGAACACAACTCCGGGGCTGAGGTGGGTTGTCCGCATTGGGGGCATGAATGTAAATGCTGCATTTCAACGTTTTTTTCCAGGAACAAATTCCCGCTTTTCTTTGCTTCCAGAAAATTTAAATAAAAAATTAGCTTCGCACCAGGGCGGACTGTTTCCAGTTGATTGAGCGTTTCCTTGTAAAAAATGGATTGTGACCCTTCGGCAAATGGACATTCATCGTAAATATATTCGATCCCACGCGCGACAGCGTAGGCGGTCATCTCGCGTTCGTAGAAGCGGCACAACGGCTTGACCTTGCGCGCCAGCCCGCCGGAGGATGCGGGCAGAACGGGTCCCTGCCGCAGGAGATATTCACTCGACCAGTTCAAGGTGTTACCGAATAACACCGCCGCTTCATCGTCAAGGTTATGGCCTGTCGCAAGCACATCATATTCAAGGTCGCGGGCGATGCGATTCATTTCATGGCGCTTGGCTAATCCGCAGACTGCACACGGTTTTCCATGTCCACGGTAACTGATCTCCGCCAGTGCGGGGATCGGCTGTCCGTATTCCTTTTCGATATCCACTACATGCAGTTTGAGATTATTCTCATTTGCGAATTTTTCAGCCAGCCGGTGAGACTCGTTCGAATAATTGACGCCCCCGTCAATGCCGAGGCCGAGATAAAGGCCGTCTGCCTGGTAACCGAGTTTGATAAGGATATCCCACAGTGAAAGCGAATCCTTGCCGCCTGAAACCGCCACGAGGATTTTTTCCTCGTGTGTGAACATTTCATATTTTTTGATAAAGCGCTCCGTCTGCTCGGGAATCCATTCGAGATAATGTTCCTTGCATAAAGCCAGTTTGTGCTGGCGCATGTGGACAGAGGCCTTGTTTTCACATCTGCGACATTTCATAAGATACCGTTATTCGATGTTCGATATTCGGAATGACAACTTGGATTTTGAGTATCGAATATCGCTGGCCGATTATCGCTTCCTCCAGAGATCACCGCGATTAACTTGACCACATCGCCGTCCCTCAATATTTCATCGTCTGTGATCAGTTCACCGTTGCGCGTTGCAATCACGGATTCAGGCACGATGTTATTCTTTTTCAACGCGTCGACCAGCGCCATCCCCGGGCGCACTTCATATTCCTTGTCACGCAAGATCAGTTTGACGGCCATATTTCTCCTGATGTTGGATTTTATCATCTTCCACTTTTCGCTTGACATTCCCCCTGCCTTGACTTAGCATATCAGTATGCGAATCGGAATGATGGTGGATTCATACAAACCGTATGTCAGCGGCATCACCAACTACGTTGACATCAACAAGCGCTACTTTGAACTGGCGGGGCATGATGTTTTCGTTTTCACATTTGGCGACCTGGATTATGAAGATGGCGAGCAAAACGTAATTCGAAGCCGCGGCGTACCGTTGTCGGATTCTGGATTCTTTTTATCCATGCGCTATTCACGCGCCGCGAAAAAACTTTTGCAGACCATGGATGTTGTCCATGTTCAACATCCATTCCTAAGCGGGCGGCTCGCGTTAAGATATTGCCGCGATATTCCCATTGTGTATACCAATCACACACGCTATGACTTGTACGCGCAGGTTTATCTACCCATGATGCCCGATGAAATGAGTCAGGGACTCTTGCAGGCTTATATGCCCTCATTCTGCAAGGCTATAGATTTGGTCATTGCGCCTTCGGCAGGCATGGAGAGAGTTCTTCGTCAATTCAACGTGGATGGACATATAGCGGTTGTTCCAAACGGTGTGGATTTGAAAGACTTCCATGCAGCCAAGCCGCTTTCGCGCGCCGGCTTCGGATACAAGGAGGATGATGTCCTGCTTGTATATTCGGGCCGCATTGCTGGTGAAAAGAATCTCCCCTTCCTCTTGAAATCTTTTGCAGGGATTGCGCAGGCGCTTCCCAACGTGTATCTACTGCTTCTCGGAAGCGGCACCCAGCTATTCGAAGAAGAGATCCGCGCCCTCGTCGGTGAGTTGAATCTATCCCAACGAGTCCGCTTTATGGGTCGAATCGCCTACGATCAACTTCCATCCTATCTTGCGATGTGCGATGTCTTTGTGACTGCGTCTGTTAGCGAAGTCCACCCGCTTTCAGTGATCGAAGCCATGGGCGTGGGACTTCCTGTGATGGGTATTCAATCGGTTGGGGTGGGGGATACGGTGCAGGATGAAGTGACTGGATTTCTTTCGACTCACGATCAGGCTGCATTCACCGCCAAACTGATGCGCCTCTGTCTTGACCCGGGCCTGCGTACACAAATGGGGGACTCAGCGCGAAAGGAATCTTCCATCTATGCCATCGAGCGCGCCACTGAAATTTTGCTTAATCATTATGCAAAACTCGTGGATGAAGCAAAGCCGCGCAAGGGGGATTGGTCCATCCGCCTGCGGAAACTTCTGGAGAGTTTCACTGAATGACGAAGTACAAAAAAGAGATCGGCGCATGGGGCGAAGGCATCGCCGCAGACTGGCTTGCCGGGCGCGGATACCAGATCATTGCGCGCAACGTCCGCACGCCATACGGGGAAATTGACATCATCGCACAACAAGGGGATGTTACTATTTTCGTTGAAGTCAAAACGCTGACATCCAGCGCGGAATTTTTTCCTGAAAAGAATATCACACGCGCCAAACAACGACACATGTTGAACGCGGCGCAATCCTATAGCGCAGACCATGAAATAGATCATTTTCAAATTGACGCGATTGCCGTGGAAGGCAGACCGGGCATACAGCCCGTCATTACGCATTTTGAGAATGTTATCTAAAATCCAAATCTAAAACCTGATGTTATGCACCGTCCCGAAGGCTTGATCAACTAGACAAAGTTTTTCGAGGAAACCTTCGGGACGTTCTGTGCAAGTAAGAAATACAAGTTTCTTTTTGATATAATTTCTTTAGACAGCTAACAAGAGGAGAGTTACATGGCAAATATCATTGGCCCGGATGTTAGTTTTTATCAGGACGATCCCCAGACCCCGCAAGGCATTGACTTTGTCAAAATGCGCACAGCCACGGATTTTGTCATTGTCCGCGCAGGGCAAAATCTTTGGGCTGACACAGACTTTAAAGCCAACTGGCGTGAGTCAAAACTCGCCGGTCTGGCGCGCGGTTCCTACTGGTTCTACGATAGCCGCGCAGACCCCAAGAAGCAGGCCGAATTATGGGCACAACAATTTGAGGGCGACTTCGGCGAGCTTCCTTTATTTGCAGATTTCGAAGAACGATATAACGGTCCATACAAAGGTTGGAAACAGTGGTACAACTTCCTTGAAAGACTCAAAGTATTGGTGCCCCAAAAGGAAATTGTCATTTATACGGCCTATTATTACTGGCTCGAGTTTGCCCCAAACCCAAATACACAGGCGGCCAATCTTGCATATTTCCATCAGTATCCGTTATGGATAGCCAATTACAGTACAACTGTCCCCAGAATTCCAAAACCCTGGACAGCGAACGAATGGCTGTTCTGGCAATATACAGATAATGGGGATGGCACTCTTTATGGCGTGGAAAGCCTGAACATTGACCTGAACTATTTTAACGGCGACCTGGACGCCTTCCGCGCCAGATTTGGACTCAGCGATCAACCCCCACCTCCTCCACCTCCACCACCACCCCCGCCTCCTCCGCCCCCCCCACCTCCGCCTACGGTCTGGCATCGCGTCACCGCATCCTCGCTGAAAGTTCGCGAAGGCCCCGGGTTGACTCATCCCGCCATTGGCTTTCTCTATTTGGGCGAGATCGTCGAGGAAATCGGCGCGAACTCAGATCGGACATGGCTAAATATCCGCAAACTGGATGGGAGTTTGACCGGCTGGAGTTCCGCCGCCTATTTGGCGAATGTTGACGGGTCGACCCCCCCCGTGCCGGAAGTGCCGCCGACGCCGATCCCAAATTATGATGATAAAAACTGGTATCGCGTTAATACCGCACTGCTCAACGTGCGCGAGACTCCCAGCACGACCGGAAAAATAATCGGCATTGTGGCGAAGAATGACACGCTGCCCGGTGTGGATGATACGACTGATCCGAACTGGGTCCAGATCGAGCGGCTGGATGGTCTCAAAGGCTGGTGTTCCAAGAAACTACTCGTATTGATTGGCACTCCACGGCCGGCTTCCATCAGGCAAAGCCTGTTTACCGGAGTGACCTATCTGCGCAATGACTTGAAGGTTCCGCGCCCGTTCACCCTGCATCTAATGGTGGTTGACCTGCAGACCGCCAACCTTGAATTCCTTGTGACTCCTTCGCCGAATTCAAATGGAGTGATCTGCTCTCGCACAACATCCGCCTTCCTCGATGAATTCAAATTGCACTTCGCCATCAATGCGGATGGGTGGAGTTACTTGGATGCGACCTCTTATCCGCCCGCGGCTTATTGCCCGAAGGGCGGCGAACCGGTCAAGGTCAATGGATTTGCCGCCTCGCGTGGGACGATCTATTCGCCGCAAAAAACGATCCAGCCGGAGATTTATATCAGCGCCCGCAATCAGGTGTCTGTGGATACGCCGCCAGGCAAGGTGTTCAACGCATTCGCCGGTGAACGCATGGTGGTTGTCAAGGGAGCGATGGTCAAGAATCTGGCCGCCGCATTACCCAATCCGCGCACGGCGCTTGGACTGAATAAGAACGGACGCTGGCTCAGCTTGTTTGTGATCGATGGCCGTCAGGATGGGATTACGGAAGGTGTCACGTTCCCGGAGTTGGCAAACCTGATGATTTCCTACGGCATCTACACCGGCGTGAATTTGGATGGCGGCGGTTCATCCACGATGGTCATCAAAGGCGTGGACGGCAATGCGCGCGTGTTGAATACCCCGATTGACCTGAACGTGCCCGGAAAACAGCGCCAGGTTGCGAATCACCTTGGGTTTTTGATTAGGAAGTAAAACCCGTCATTGCGAGCTGTGTATGTTGCAGTGAAGCAATCTCAAAATATTTGGTGGCAGTCACTTTAAAAGACCTCGGAGATTTCCAAAACCTCCGAGGTCTTCTTTATAAACTGATACTTGTACTGCGCCAGCCATTATCATATACTGAAATAGAAAAAAATTACTTTACAACTGGAGGAATCATGCCAACGATTTTAGATCCCCTGCCCGCAAATGTTCAAGCTGAAATTGATGCGCTTCGGACCGCATTGGACCAGTCCATACCGGCGAAAATGCCCGGACAAAATCTTTTGATCGGTACCTGGAATCTGCGCGCGTTTGGTTCGCTCACACGCAAATGGACAGCCACCAGCGCGGATAGTCCCAAACGGGATTTGCGCGCCGCAGTAGCCATCGCTGAAATCCTCTCCCG